>JANMRY010000059.1:0-81455 GCA_031388695.1 Anaeromyxobacter sp.
ATAATTCATAGAGTCCTGAGACCATGACCACTTCCCTCGACGGAACCGTCATCACCCCCATGGACCTGCGCGCCCACACCGGTGAGTTCCTCGACCGGGTCAGGCTGCAGCACGACACCTTCATCATCGAGCGGCGCGGCACGCCGATGGCGGCGCTGGTCCCGATCGAGAAGCTCCGGCAGCTGCGCGAGATTGCCGCCTCCTACTCGAGGCACATGTCGAAGATCCTGACTGAACACCTGGAGAAGGAGGGCGTCACGCAGGAGGAGTGGGACCGCGAGGCGATCGAGGCGGTCAAGGCCTACCGGGCCCGTCGCGGGAGGAAGTGACCGTGTCGCTTCGGCTGGTGCTCGACTCGATGGTCTGGGCGCAGGCGGCCCGCCTCTCCGGCAGTGGACCGCGCGGCCCCTCAGCCGAGATCGTCCAGCTCGCCCTCTCCCACCAGCTCGAGCTGCTCGCCTCGCCCTACATCCGCGCCGAGGTGCTGGGGGTGCTGCGCGAGGCCGCCTGGTTCCAGCGGCGGCTCCCTCCCGGCTTCAATCCCGAGGCCTGGCTCGACGGCACGCTGACCGCCTGCGCCGAGCTGGTCGACGTCACCGGCCCGCCGGTGCTGCAGGAGCACGCCAAGGACGACCCGGTCCTCTGGCTGGCGGCGGCCGGCGGCGCCTCGCACCTGGTCACCTGGGAGGAGCGGCTCCTCGATCTGAAGCACTACCGCTTCACCCAGGTGATGACGCCGACCGCCTTCCTGCGGGCCTGGCGCCACCCGACGGCCCACGAGCCGCTGGCCGAGTGGACGGCGCTGCGCCAGCCTAGACCTCCACCTCGTCGAGCCAGGCCATCTGGATCGCCTCGAGCACCTTCTCGTTGGAGCGGGCCGGGTCGTCGTCGAAGCCCGGCAGCTCGCAGACCCAGCGGTGCAGGTCGGTGAAGCGGACGGTGAGCGGCGCCACGCCGGGGTGGCGTTCGGAGAGCTCGACGGCGATGTCACGGACGTCACGCCACTTCATCACGCACCTCCCCACCTCTAGCTGGCGATCCGGTTGCCCGGCACCCGGGCCACCACGTCGGCCTCGCCGACCCGCGCCTGGCAGGCGAGCCGGCTGGTGGCGTTGAGCCCGGCCGCCTCGTCGAGCTTGTCGTCCTCGCGCTCGGTGGCCGGCGAGAGCGTCGCCAGCCCCTGCTCCACCCAGACGTGGCAGGTGACGCAGGCGCAGACCCCGCCGCAGTTGTGCGGCAGCTCCACCCCGGCCGCGTCGGCGGCGTCCTGCAGCGTGGTGCCGGCCGGCACCTCGGCCACCTGGCCACCCGGCAGGAAGGTGACCCGCGGCACGGCTACTCCTCCTCGCCCGGGTCCTGCCGGGTGGTGCGGACCTCGCTGGCGAACTCCTCGACGCGGTGGCCGGCCATGGCGGCGCGCACGTGCTTGTCCATGCGCCGCTCGGCGAAGACCTTGGTGGCCCCGTCGACGGTCCCGATCCAGGTCTTGATGGCCAGGTAGTCGTCGCCGTCCATGGCGCCGCGCAGCCCGGCCAGCCGCTCCTCGATGGCGGTCCGCTCCGCGGCCGAGAGCAGCTCGCCGTCGACCGCGAAGGCCGACTGCAGCGAGGCGAGGATCCGCTCGGCCTCGACCCGCCACTCCCGCACGAACCGCTCGGTGACGTCGGCCTCGGCGTGCTCGATCGACTCGATCAGCATCGCCTCGACCTCCTCCTCGCCGAGCCCGTAGGTGGCCTTGACCTGGATGGTCTGCTCGAGCCCGGTCGCCAGCTCGCGCGCCGAGACCTGGAGGATGCCGTCGGCGTCGACGGCGTAGGTGATCTCGACGCGGGCGATGCCGGCCGGCATGGCCGGGATCCCCTTCAAGGTGAAGCGGGCCAGCGAGCGGCAGTCGTGGGCCAGCTCGCGCTCCCCCTGCACCACGTGGATCACCATGCCGGTCTGGCCGTCGGCGTAGGTGGTGAAGGCCTGCGAGGCCGAGGCCGGGATGGTCGAGTTGCGCAGGATCAGCTTCTCCACCACCCCGCCCATCATCTCCACGCCGAGCGAGAGCGGGATGACGTCGAGCAGCAGCACGTCCTCGCGCCCGCCGCGATCGAGGGCGTCGGCCTGCACCGCGGCGCCGAGCGCCACCACGGTGTCGGGGTCGAGGTCGGTGAGCGGCTCCTTGCCGAAGAGCGCCCTGACGTGGCGGCGCACCGCCGGGGTGCGGGTGGTGCCGCCCACCAGCACCACGCCGTCGACGGTGGAGAGGCCGGCGTCCTTGAGCGCGCCGCGGCAGGGGGCGGTGGTCCGCTCGATGACCGGGGCGATCAGCGCCTCCAGCTCCTCGCGGGTGAGCCGGGCCAGCAGCCGGTGGCCCCCGGGCAGCTCGACGTCGGCCTCGACGGCCGCCTCGGTGGTGAGGGTCTCGCGGAGCCGCTGCGCCGCCGCCAGCGCCCCGCGCAGCACCGCCGGGCCGGGCGAGGCGACGGGCGGGGTGAGCCCGCGCTCCAGCAGCCGGGCCGCCACCACCCGGTCGAAGTCGTCGCCGCCGAGGTGGGTGTCGCCGCCGGTGGCCAGCACCTCGAAGACGCCGTGGTCGAGCCGCAGGATCGAGACGTCGAAGGTGCCGCCGCCCAGGTCGTAGACGGCGAAGGTCCCCTGCACCTGCTTGTCGAGGCCGTAGGCGAGCGCCGCCGCGGTCGGCTCGTTGAGCAGCCGCAGCACGTCGAGCCCGGCCAGCCGCCCGGCGTCCTTGGTGGCCTGCCGCTGGGCGTCGTCGAAGTAGGCCGGCACGGTGATGACGCAGCCGCCCGGCGGCCCGCCCAGCGCCTCGTCGGCGCGGCGCTTGAGTACCCGCAGCACCTCGGCCGAGACCTCGATGGGCGTCACGGCGCGGGCGCCGTCGGCCACCAGCAGCCGCACCACCGCCCCCGACTCGTCGAAGCGGGAGATGCCGCGGTCCTCGGGGCGCAGGTCGCCGGGGCCGCGCCCCATGAAGCGCTTCACCGAGAGGATGGTGTCGACCGGCCGCTCCGGGGCCCGGCGGCGGGCCGCCAGCCCCACCTCGACGCTGCCGTCGGCGGCGTAGTGGACCGCCGAGGGGAGCAGCGGGCGCCCCTCGTCGGCGGGGATGACCTGCGGTCGGTTGCGGGCGTCGACGTGGGCCACCAGCGAGTTGGTGGTCCCGAGATCGATGCCGATGGCGCGCCCCATCAAAGGCTCCAGCGGTGCGAGGGAGTCACTGCGGACCGGCGCCACGCTCGGCGTCGGCGATGATGTTGTCGTAGTAGCGGGCCCGGGAGAGGCGGCTGGCGATGGCCCAGACCGACTCGCTGAACCAGTCCTCGGCCTCGAAGTACCGGCCGCACTCGGCCTCCAGCGCCGCCAGGCTGGCGCGGGAGCGGGCCGCGATGCCGGCCAGGGCGGCGGCGTCGCCGTCGGCCCGGGCCATGGCCAGCGCCTCGCGCCACTCCAGCTGCTCCTCGAGGAACTCCGGGTCGTGGAAGCTGCCCCCCTCGCCGAAGACGTCCTGCCCGGCCAGCTTGAGCAGGTAGGCGGCGCGGCGGCGCCAGTCCTTCAGGGCCCGGTAGGCGTCGTTGAGGCGGGTGGCCCGCTCCAGCGCGATGCGCCGCTCGCGCGGCTCGGCGCGGGCGAAGCGGTCGGGGTGGAGGTGGCGCGAGAGGTCGCGGAAGCGCTGCTCGAGGAGGCGGGGCTCCAGGGTGAACTCGCGGGGCAGGGCGAAGAGCGAGTAGTAGTCCTCGGTCCGGCCGAGCGGCTGCAGCTTGCGGCAGCTGCCGCAGAACGGCGTGCTCTGCGCGGTGGCGCCGTGGCAGCTCCAGCAGGTCACGGACGCGAGGCTCCCTGGTGTCGGCGCTCCCGGCGCCCGCGGGCGCCCGGCTGGCCGCTCAGACGGTGAAGGACTCGCCGCAGCTGCAGGCGGTCTTGACGTTGGGGTTGCGGAAGACGAAGCCCGACTGCATCAGCGTCTGCTGCCAGTCGATGATGGTGCCGCCGAGGAACATGGCGCTCTTCGGGTCGACGAAGACCCGGGCCCCGTCGCGCTCGATCACCTGGTCGAGCCGGGCCGGCTCGGCCGCCCAGTCGACGTGGTAGTTGAGGCCGGAGCAGCCGCCGCCCTTGACGCCGAGCCGCAGCCCGCCGGCCGGCGTCCCCTTCTCGCCGATCAGGATGCGGATGCGGACCGCCGCCTTCTCGCTGATCTCGATGGCCCCGGCAGCCATGCTAGAGGCCCTTCCCGGCCAGGCCGGCGCTGGCCGGGGCCGCCGCGCCCGCCGAGGGTGCCGCCCGGGTCGCCTGCTTGCGCTGCCAGTCGCCGACCGCCGCCTTGATGGCGTCCTCGGCCAGCACCGAGCAGTGGACCTTGACGGGCGGGAGGTTGAGCTCCTCGGCCACGTCGGTGTTCTTGATCAGCATCGCCTCGGCCACGGTCTTGCCCTTGACCCACTCGGTGACCAGCGAGGAGGAGGCGATGGCCGAGCCGCAGCCGAAGGTCTTGAAGCGGGCGTCCTCGATCACCCCGTCCGCGCTCACCTTGATCTGCAGCTTCATGACGTCGCCGCAGGCCGGCGCGCCGACCAGGCCGGTGCCGACGTCGTCGGCCTCCTTGTCGAGCGAGCCGACGTTGCGCGGGTTCTCGTAGTGGTCGATCACCTTCTCGGAATACGCCATGACGCTCCTCCGCCGCTGCTAGTGCGGGTTGGCCCACTCGATGCGCGAGAGGTCGACGCCGTCCTTGACCATCTCGTAGAGCGGGCTCATGTCCCGCAGCTTCTTCACCTTGGCGATCACCAAGCTTATGACGAAGTCGACCTCCTCGGCCGTGGTGAAACGCCCCAGGCCGAAGCGGATCGAGCTGTGCGCCATGTCGTCGCCGACGCCCATGGCCCGCAGCACGTAGGAGGGCTCCAGCGAGGCCGAGGTGCAGGCCGAGCCGGAGGAGACGGCCACGTCCTTGATGGCCATCATCATCGCCTCGCCCTCCACGTAGGCGAAGCTGACGTTGAGGTTGCCGGGCAGCCGGTGCTCCATGGAGCCGTTGACCGCGAGCAGGTCGAGGCCGGCCTCCAGGCCACGCCGCAGCCGCTCGCGCAGCGAGAGCACCCGGGCCGCCTCGACCTCGCGCTCCTGCCCGGCCAGCTCGCAGGCCTTGCCGAAGCCGACGATGCCCGGGACGTTGAGGGTGCCGGAGCGGAAGCCGCGCTCGTGGCCGCCGCCGTCCATCTGCGCCACCAGGCGGACCCGCGGCTTGCGCCGCACGTAGAGGGCGCCCACGCCCTTGGGGCCGTACAGCTTGTGGGCCGAGAGCGAGGCCAGGTCGACGCAGGCCCGCTCCACGTCGAAGGGGATCTTGCCGGCGCTCTGCACGGCGTCGCAGTGGAAGAGGACGCCGGCGGCGCGGGTGATGGCGCCGATCGCCTCGATGGGCTGGATCACGCCGGTCTCGTTGTTGGCGTGCATCACCGAGACCAGCACGGTGTCGGGGCGGAGCGCCGCCTTCAAGGCCGCCGGGTCGAGCCGGCCGTCGGCGCCGACCGGGAGCACCGTCACCGTCCAGCCGTCGCGCTCGAGCGCGTGCATCGAGTCGAGCACCGCCTTGTGCTCGGTGGCCACGGTGACGAGGTGGCGCCCCTTCTGCTCGTAGAACTGGGCCGCCCCCTTGATGGCCAGGTTGTTCGACTCGGTGGCGCCCGAGGTCCAGATCAGCTCCTTCGGGCTGGCGCCGATCAGCGCCGCCACCTGGGCCCGGGCCGCCTCGACCGCCTCCTCGGCGCGCCAGCCGAAGGCGTGGCTCTTGGAGGAGGCGTTGCCGAAGTCACCCCGGAAGCAGGGGAGCATCGCCTCCAGCACCCGGGGATCGACCGGGGTGGTGGCGTGGTTGTCCATGTAGATCGGCAACTTCATCTCGAACGAGGACCTCACGCGTCGGGATCCGTCCGGTCCGGGGGGAATACTGGACGGAGACAGTCATCTATCTGGAAAGGTCCCGGGCGGTCAAGGGGCGTGACAGAGGCGTGACGAGACAAATCCCGGGCGTAACAGACGTTTTTGGATTAGGAACCGTGGGGTGCGCACCATGAAGAACCTGGGCCGGATCGCCTTCGCCTTCGCGGCCTTCGTCGCCGTCCTCTGGCTGCCCGACAGGATGGGGGTCGGCTCCACGGGTCCGAGCAGCGACCTGGCGCTCGGCGACCTGCTCGGCAGCGGCTCCTGGCTCGCCCTCCTGGCGGCCTTCGCCGGCGGCGTCCTCACCAGCCTGACCCCGTGCGTCTACCCGCTCATCCCCATCACCGTCTCGATCTTCGGCGCCCGCAAGGCCGGCTCGCGCGGCGAGGCGGCGCTCCTCTCCGGGCTCTACGTGCTCGGCATCGCCGTCACCTACTCCGGGCTCGGCGTCGGCGCGGCCCTGACCGGGCAGGCCTTCGGCTCGGTGATGCAGAACGGCTGGGTCATGGGCGGCGTCTCGCTCTTCCTGGTTGCGATGGCCGCCTCGATGTTCGGCGCCTTCGAGCTGGCCCTGCCCTCTTCGCTGCAGGAGCGGCTCCAGAAGGTGGGCGGGGCGGGGCGGGCCGGGGCCTTCGCCATGGGGCTGGTGGCCGGCATCATCGCCGCCCCCTGCACCGGGCCGGTGCTGGCCGCGGCGCTCACCTTCATCGCCGCCAAGGGCTCGGTCGGGCTCGGCGTCGCCATCATGTTCCCCTACGCGCTCGGCATGGGGCTGCTCTTCTTCCTCATCGGCGCCTTCTCCATCTCGCTGCCCAAGAGCGGCGCCTGGATGGAGCTGGTCAAGTCGATCTTCGGCGTGGCGCTGCTGGCCACGGCCGGGATCTACCTGAAGGACCTGCTGCCCGGGCTGCGCCCGGTCTTCTCGGCGGCGCCGGTGGCGGCCACCATCGCCGCGCTGGTGGCCGGGGCCGGCGTGCTGCTCGGCGCCCTGCACCGCTCCTTCCACGGCGGGCCGGAGGAGCGGGCCTGGAAGGCGCTCGGCCTGACGCTGCTGGTGGGCGGGGTGGTCTACGGCGCCGGGGCCTCCGGGGCGCGCGAGCGGGCCCTGGTCGCCGCCAGCTTCGCCTGGCTCCACGCCGAGCCGGAGGCGGTGGCGCTGGCCCGCGCCGAGGGGCGCCCGGTCATCGTCGACTTCTGGGCCGAGTGGTGCGTGGCCTGCAAGGAGCTCGACAAGATCGCCTGGGCCGACCCGCGGGTGCGCGAGGAGGCGGCCCGCTTCGTCAAGGTCAAGGTCGACGGCACCGAGGACAGGCCGGAGATCCAGGCGATCCAGGAGCGCTACCAGGTGCAGGGGATGCCGACGGTGGTCTTCATCGACTCGGCCGGGGTGCAGGTGGCCGACCGGGTGGTCGGCGCCGTCGACGCCGAGGAGATGCTCCGCCGGCTGCGCGCCGTGAAGTAGCGGCGCCGCGGTCCGGGCCCGGCGGCCCGGCTAGAAGATCACCCAGGTGGCGGTCACCAGCAGCTCCGGCAGCACCTGCCCCTTGCGCATGGGCGAGCCGCCCGAGCCGCCCCGCCAGGCCAGCGAGCCGCGCACGCCGAGCGCCAGCCGGTCGTAGAGGGCCGCCTCGTAGCTGGCCGCCAGCCGCGGCGCCATCCAGGCCCCGCCGCCGCGCCAGGTGGTGAAGGTGATCGGCAGGTCGATGGAGACGGCCAGCAGCCCGACGCCGCGCGAGGAGAGGGCCACCCCGGGGGCGACCTGCAGGCCGCGGTCCCGGAGGTTGTCGTCGTAGATGAGCGTGGAGCCGGCGTCGGCGTACCAGCCGAGGCCGAGCCGCGCGGCCAGGTCCCAGCCGCCGGGGCGCCCGAGGTGCTGGCGCCAGAAGGCCCCCGCCACCAGCTCGGTGGTGCTCCAGGTGAACTCGACCTGGCCGCCCAGGTCGCCGGTGGCGGTGATCCCCTGGGCGTAGGCGGCCGTGAGGGTGGCGAAGCCGGCCATGGCCTGGGCGGTGGAGCTGCCGTGCAGCGACTCGCCGCCCAGCAGGGAGGGGAGGTGCTCGCCGCTGTCGAGGGGCGCGGCCGGGGCGGCCAGCGTTGGGGCGGCGAGGAGGAGCAGCAGCAGGGTGGCGGCGGAGCGGGTCATTCGGTTCCCTTCCAGTCTCACGTCGATACTACCCGCGACCGGGGGTCATTCTCACGAATCGGGTGGGGCGGCCTGTTCGGGTTGACAGGGCGGGCGCCCCCCTGCTACTTCGTGGCCCCCATCGCCCAGGTGGCGAAACTGGTAGACGCACCAGATTCAGGGTCTGGCGGCTTCAAAACCGTGGAGGTTCGAATCCTCTCCTGGGCACTCGAAGCCGGCGTGGCGACTCCGCCCCGCCGGCTTCGTCCTTTGAAGGGGCCCCGCCGCTTGATCTCCCGGCCCGGTTGCATGATTATGCACCGCCATGCATACCCGCACCGCCGCCGTGATCGGCGCCTCCGGCTACTCCGGGCTCGAGCTCACCCGCCTGCTGGCCCGCCACCCCCGGGTGCGCCTCACCGCGCTCACCTCCGACCGCTGGGCCGGCGAGCTCGCCGCGGCCCGCCTGCCGCTGCCGGCCGAGGCCGGGGCGCTTGCCTACCGCCCGCTCGCCGAGAGCGAGGCGGTCGACGCCGAGGTGGCCTTCCTGGCCACGCCGGCCGAGGTCTCGCACGCGCTGGCCCCGAAGCTGCTCGACCGCGGCCTGACCGTCATCGACCTCTCCGGCGCCTTCCGGCTCGCCGACGCCGCCGCCTACCCGGGCTGGTACGGCTTCCCCCACCTGCACCCGGCGCTGCTGGCCGAGGCCCGCTACGGCCTGCCGGAGCTGGCCCGCGCAGGCCTCGCCGGGGCCCGGCTGGTGACCAACCCGGGCTGCTACGCCACCGCCATCGCCCTGGCGGTCGCCCCGCTGGTCAAGAGCGGCCTCTGCTCGGCCGAGGGCGTAGCGGTCACCGGCCTCTCCGGGGTCAGCGGCGCCGGCCGCAAGGCGAGCGAGGACTACAGCTTCTGCGAGGTCGACGAGGACCTGCGCGCCTACCGGCTGGGGCGCCACCAGCACGTCCCCGAGATCGAGCAGACCGTGGCCCGCTACGCCGGGGCCTGCGCCGGCCTCTCCTTCACGCCGGTGCTGGTCCCCATCCGGCGCGGCATCCTCGCCACCTGCGTGCTGCGGCTCACCGGTGCCGGCGGCGCCGCCAGCGCCGAGCAGCTCTCCGCCGCGCTCACCGCCGCCTACGCCGGCGAGCCGTTCGTCAAGGTGATGGCGGCCGACAAGGTGCAGGTCAAGGACGTGGCCCGCAGCAACCGGGCCCACGTCGGCGTCGCGCTCGACGCCCGGGCCGGCGTGGCGGTGGCGGTCTCGGCCATCGACAACCTGGTCAAGGGGGCGGCCGGGCAGGCGGTCCAGGCCATGAACGCCGCGCTCGGCTGGCCCGAGACCACCGGCCTCGATCTGCTGGGGGGCTGATGAAGATCCCTCGTGGCTTCCGCTTCGGCGGCGTGGCGTCGGGCCTGAAGCCGGCCCGGCGCGACCTGGCGCTGATCGTCTCCGACGTCCCGGCCGCCGCCGCCGGCCTCTTCACCGTCAACCGGGCGGCCGCGGCACCGGTCATCGACGGGCGCGGCCGGGTCCCGGCCGAGGGGATCCGCGCGCTGGTGGCCAACTCCGGCAACGCCAACGCCCTGACCGGCCCGGGCGGGCTCGACGACGTGGCGGTGATCCGCGGCGCGGTGGCCGACCTGCTCGGGGTGCAGAAGCGGGCGGTGCTGACCGCCTCGACCGGCGTCATCGGGGTCCGGCTGCCGGTCATGAAGGTGGTGGCGGCGCTGCCCGGGCTGGTGGAGCTGCTCGGCGACCACGCCGACCACGCCGCCGAGGCGATCATGACCACCGACACGCGGCGCAAGCTCGCCTCGCGCGAGGTGCTGCTGGGCGGCAAGACCGCCACCATCGCCTGCATCGCCAAGGGCTCGGGGATGCTGGCGCCGCAGCTGGCCACCACGCTCGCCTTCGTGGTCACCGACGCCGCGGTGGCCCCGAAGACCCTGCAGGAGGTGCTGGCCCGGGCCGCCCACCAGACCTTCGAGATGCTCACCGTCGACGGCGAGATGTCGACCAACGACACGGTGCTGGCGCTGGCCAACGGCCTCTGCGGCAACCCCCGCCTCAGCGAGCCCTGCCCCGATCTCACCCTCTTCGAGACCGCCCTCACCGACCTGCTCGGCGAGCTGGCCCGCGCCATGGCCGCCGACGGCGAGGGGGCCACCAAGCTGCTCGAGGTGGTGGTGGCCGGCGCCCCCGGCGACGCGGCGGCCCGCGACGTGGCCCGCGCCATCGCCCAGTCACCGCTGGTGAAGGCCTCGCTCTTCGGCGCCGACCCCAACTGGGGGCGGGTGCTGGCGACGGTGGGGAGCCGGGCCGGCTCGAAGGGCTGGGCCATCGACCCCTACAAGGCCCGGGTCTCGCTGCAGGGGGTGATGGTCTTCACCGGCGGCGCCCCGACCGCCTTCGACAACGAGGCGCTGCGGCTGCGGCTGCGCGAGCCGCGCGTCGACGTGCTGGTGGAGCTCTCCGACGGCGAGGCCCGGGCCACCGCCTGGGGCTGCGACCTCTCCTACGACTACGTCAAGATCAACGCCGACTACACCTCGATGATCGTCCAGCAGCCGGACGGCATGATGACCAAGGAGGAGAACGTCGCCAACTACAGCCCCGCCTTCAAGCGGACGCTGCTGGTCGAGGCCCTGAAGTACATCGGCCACTTCTCCGGGCAGATCGCGGTGGTCAAGTACGGCGGCGCCGCCATGGTGAAGGAGAGCCTCAAGGTGGCCTTCGCCGAGGACATCGCCCTGCTCAAGAAGGTGGGGCTCAAGCCGGTGGTGATCCACGGCGGCGCGCTGGAGGTGACGCGCACCCTCGAGAAGCTGGGCGAGCGCTCCGAGTTCATCGACGGCATGCGGGTCACCGACGCCGCCAGCCTGCCGGTGGTGGAGATGGTGCTGACCGGCAAGGTCAACCAGGAGCTGGTCTCGCTGCTCAACGCCCGCAACGCCAACGCCGTCGGCCTCTCCGGCAAGGACGGCACCCTGCTCAAGGCCGAGAAGCGCGGGCTGGAGAGCGGCGTCGACCTCGGCTTCGTCGGAAGGGTGGTCGAGGTCAACCGGCAGTTCCTGCAGATGTTCCTCGACGGCGGCTACGTGCCGGTCATCTCGCCCATCGGCATCACCCCCGACGGCACCGGCCTCTCCATCAACGCCGACGAGGTGGCGGCCGCGGTGGCCGCCGCGCTCGGCGCCAAGAAGCTCATCTACCTGACCGACGTGCCCGGCATCCTCGAGTCGGCGCCCGACGGGGCGCTGTTGCGGCAGATCACCGGCGCCGAGCTGGCCCGGCGGGTCCTGACCGGCTCGATCACCGGCGGCATGAAGTGGAAGGTCGAGGCGATCACCGCGGCGCTCTCCGCCGGGGTGGAGCGGGTCCACGTGCTCGACGGGCGGCAGCCGCACACCGTCATCGCCGAGCTCTTCACCGACCGCGGCGTCGGCACGCTGGTGACCGCGTCGTGAGCGCCGCCATCACCAGCGAGGCGCGGCGGCAGGCGGTGGCCCGGGTGCTCTCGGCCCAGCGCATCGGCACCCAGGAGGCGCTGCAGGCGGCGCTGCGGCGCGAGGGGGTGCGGGCCACGCAGGCCACCCTCTCCCGCGACCTCACCCGGCTCGGGGCCCGGCGGGTCTCCCGCCCCGGCGGCGCCTGGTACGAGGTCGACGGCGGGGCCGAGGCGCAGCGGAGCGCGGCGCTGCGCGGGCTGGTGCTCGGCCTCAAGACCAACGGTTCGCTGGCGGTGGTCCGGACCGCGGTCGGGGCCGCCTCGGCGGTGGCCCGCGCCATCGACGACGCCCGGCTGGCCGAGGTGCTCGGCACCATCGCCGGCGACGACACCATCTTCGTGGCCCCGGCCGGCGGCGTGACGCCGAGGCGGCTGGCGGCGCGGCTCACCGCGGTGCTCGGCGCGGAGAGGTAGGAGCGGCCGGCCGAGCCGGGCCCGCACCCCCAGGCGACGACCAGGTCGCGGCCGCCCCGAGCGCCGGGGCGACCCGCTTCCACTCGGCGAAGGAGCGCCCCACGCAGTCCTCGATGGCGAGGCCGTCGAAGTAGTTGCCGGTCAGCATGAGCCGGCTCCCGGCCAGCTGGTGGTCGAGGTCGGCGACGATGGTGCCGTGGCCGAGGGCCGGGGAGGGCAGGGTGCAGCGCCGCTCGGCGAGGTGGAGCAGGTCGGCCTCGGTCACCTTGAGCACCTCGAGCGCCCGCGCCAGCCGCTCGGCCCGCGTCAGGCCGGGGCGGAAGTGGAAGGCGAAGGCGCGCCGGGCCGGATCCGGGAACGGGTCGCGGGTGACGCAGCTGAAGAAGAGGTCGTCGACCGGCACCAGGAAGGCGCACTCCGGCAGCCAGGCCTTCTCGCGCGGCAGCACCAGCCCGAGGCTGTCGACCACCGCGGTCCCGACCCGGGCCAGCTGCGAGGCCAGCTCGCCGAACCGCGGGCGCAGAAGCGTCACCGCCGCGTCGGGCGGCACCGCCAGCGCCAGCGCCGGGGCCTCGAGGGTGCGGCCGTCGGCGGTGGTGACGGTGAAGCCGTCGCCGCGCCGGCCGATCGCCTCGACGGTCACGTTGGTCTCCACCGTCAGCCCCCGGGTGCGGGCCGCCGCGTCGCAGACCACCTGCAGGCCGCCCTCGAAGCCGAACGACCTGACGAAGTCCTGCCGCCGCGGCCGCTTCTTGAAGAGCGAGCCGGGGCCGGCGAGCGGGAAGCCGTCGGCCCGCTGCGAGGGGACGGCCGCCAGGAAGGGCCCGAGCACGCGGTCGTAGTTGCCGCGGCCGAGCAGCCGGGAGAAGCGCGAGTAGATGGTCTGCCCCGCCTTCGAGGAGAGCAGGCCGACGGGGAGGTGGACCAGCGCCTCGAGCCAGTTGAGCTGCAGCAGCACCTTGGGCGGCGTCAGCCAGTGGTAGGTGCCGTGGCTGAGCAGCCCCATGCGCGAGCGGGCCGGGCCGCGCTCCCGCACCAGGCCGGCCACGCCGGCCCCGACGGCGATGTCGAGGAAGGCGCCGTAGGAGTTGTAGGTGGTGTGGGCGCCCAGCTCGAACCAGTAGCCGTCGCTGGTCCGCTCGGAGTGGAGGCAGCCGCCGGTGCGCCCCGAGCGCTCCAGCAGCAGCACCCGCCGGCCCTCCTGCGCCGCCTTCCAGGCGAGCGCCAGCCCGCTGATGCCGCCACCCACCACCAGCACGTCGTGTGAAGCCATCGTCCGCGACCCGTCCCTTGGCCCCGCCGTCGAGCCGGCGCGGGATCACGATCTAGGCATGCCGGGGGCCGGTGTCCAGCGCCGCGGTGCGTCGTGGGACCCCGGGCCACTTTGGCCTTGCCGCCCCGGCGCCGCTCGGTGAAGGATCGCCCATGCGCCTCCGCCTCGGCTTCATCGGGCTCGGCACCATGGGCGAGCCCGTCGCCAACAACCTCCGCAAGGCAGGTCACCAGGTGACTGTCTGGAGCCGGACACCGTCCGGCGCCGACGCCCTCGTCAAGAAGGGGGTGACCCGGGCCGACAGCCCGCGGGCCTGCGCCTCCGGGCAGGACGCCGTCTTCCTCTGCGTCGCCGATGATCTCGCGGTCGACGCGGTGCTCGACGGCCCCGACGGCGCCCTGGCCGGCCTCGGCAAGGGGGCGGTGCTGGTCGACCTCGGCACCTCCGGCACCAAGGCGACGCGGGCCATGGCCGAGCGGGTCGGCAAGCAGGGCGGGCTCTTCGTGGCCGCCCCCATGCTCGGCTCGCGCGCCGCCGCCGAGCAGGCCCAGCTGGTGGTGGTGGCCGGCGGGCCGGCCGAGGCGCTGGCCAAGGTGCGACCGGCGCTCCACGCCATCGGGGCCCGGCTCTTCGAGCTCGACTCGGCGGTCCACGCCTCGCTCACCAAGCTCTGCATCGCCGTGGTCGGGGCGGCCATGGCCACCGGCCTCGGCGAGGCGCTGACGCTCGGGGCCTCGGGCGGGCTCGATCCGGCCAAGGTGCTCGAGGTGCTGCAGGCCTCCGGCTTCCACTCCCCGTTCCACCTGATGAAGGGGGAGCAGATGCTGGCCGGCGACTACGCCCCGCGGGTGGCGGTGCGGCTGGTGGAGAAGGACCAGCGGCTGGCGCAGGAGGCGGCGGCCGGGCAGGGGGCGCGGCTGCCGGTCAACGAGGCGGCGCGCAAGCTGCTCGGCGAGGCGGTCGCCTCGGGGCGCGGCGACCAGGACCTGGCGGTGGTGGCCGACCTGCTCTTCGAGTGGGCGCAGGTGCGGCGCTAATCGCGCGGGCTTCAGCCCGCGCAATCCGTCCAGGTGAGCACTGTCTGGCTTGCTGTTGCGTGCTGCGGGGGCTCACTGGTACCGGCCGAGCGCCCTCCGCACCGCCTCGGCGAAGTGGCGGGCCGCGCCGGCCGGGCCGATCACCTCGGCGCCGCCGCCGAAGGAGAGGGCGAAGCGGGTGGCCCACTCCTCCGAGACCCCCTTCAGCTCGACCACGGCGCCGCCGTCGTCGGTCCGCCTCTGCAGGGTCAGCCCGCCGGGGCGGGCCAGCGCCCAGGCGGCCGCCAGCGGCCCGAGCAGCACCTTGATCCCCTCCCCGGTCGGCTCGGAGAAGAGCCGGGCCTTCGCCAGCTCGGCGTCGCTGGGGGGCTCGAAGCGCTGGTCGGTCAGGGCGCACTCGCTGATCCGGTCGATGCGGAAGGCGAGCGGCTTGTCGCGCGCGGCGTCGTGGCCGTAGAGGTACCAGTGGCCGAGCCGCTGGGCCAGCGTGTAGGGGTGGACCAGCCGCTCCGCCTCGGTGTCGGAGGAGGCCGAGAGGTAGGTGAGCTTGACGGCGCGCCGCTCGGCGATGGAGCGCTGCAGCCGGGCCAGCACCGAGCCGCGGGCCGGCGGGGCCCCGGCGTAGATCCGGTCGACCAGCTCGTCGAAGGAGGCGCGCCGGTCGCGCGGCACCGCGTCGCGCAGCGCCTGGACCGCCCGCTCCTTGCCCTCGCCGCCGAGCGCGCTGACCGCCGCGGCCAGCGCCGCCGCTTCGCTCTCGGTGAAACGGGGCGGGCGGGTGAAGCTCTGGTGGAGCGCCACGTGGACCCGGTCGCCCTCGACGTAGAGGTCGAGGAAGTCGTCGGGGGCGAAGGGGGGCGAGCCGACCTCCATGAGGAAGTCGAGGTCGGCCAGCAGCTCCGACTCGGTCACCCCGCAGCGCCGCGCCAGCTCGCCCACGTGGATGCCGGGGTGCTGCACGGCGAAGGGGACGAGGAAGAGGACGCGGCGCAGCTGCTCGCGCGGGTCCTGCTTGGAGGCGTCGCCCTCGCCCGGCGCGGGGGTGGCACGGGGCGCGCGCGGCGGCTTGAGCGCGGGTGGGGCCTTGGCGGCGGTCTTCACCGGGGCCTTGCCTGGAGCCTTCCGCTTCGGTGCGGCGCTGGCCGAGCGCGCCGGGGGCGCCTTGGCCGCCTTGGCCGGCCTGCCGGTCGGGCGCCGCTTCGCCTTCACCCTGGCCCTGGCGGCGCTCACGCCACCCTCTTCGACAGGTCGACGAGGATGGCCCGGGCCCGCTCGCGCAGCGGCTTCGGCGAGAGCAGCTCGGCCCGGTCGCCGAGCGACAGCACGTGGCGCACCAGCCCCTCGCCGTTGGTCGCCTCGAGCTCGATGACGGTGGCGCCATCCTCCTCGACGCGCCGGGCCCTCGGCCCGAAGCTGGCCAGCACCTCGTGCGAGGTGGGCGACTCGAGCCGGACCCGGCAGCGCTGCGGGGCGTGGACCGTGAACTCCCAGGTCTCGCGGGTGGCCACCTCGGCCAGCGGCAGGTCCTTGCGCGGCGTGAAGTCGGGGGTGCGCGGCGCCTTCTGGTTGACGCTGAGCGCCTCGATGCGGGCCAGGTGGAAGGTGCGCAGGGCGCGCCGCAGGTGGCACCAGCCGGTGAGGAACCAGGCCCCGCCCTTCTGGAAGAGGCCGTAGGGGTCGACCTCGCGCTCGGTGCGGGCCCGCCGCTCGGCGCCGGCGTAGACCAGCCGGACTCGCTTCTTGGTGCCGACGGCCCGGGAGAGCTCCTCGAGCAGCGAGGTGCCGGCGCCGGCCGCGTCGGGGCGGGAGAGGTGGGTGGTGGCCAGCGCCGCCGCCTCCGAGGCGCCCGGGGCGCGCGCCGCGAAGCTCAGCTTGTTCATGGCGTGGGCGAGATCGCGGGAGTAGGGGAAGGCCCCCGAGGCGAGCGCCGCCGAGCCGGCCACGTAGAGCATGGCCAGGTCCTCGGGGGGCAGCTTGAGATCGGGGAGGTAGAACTCGTCGCGGTCGATCAGGTAGCCGGCCGACAGGTCCTCGTCGCCCGGCTCGTAGCGGATTGGGATGGCCAGCTCCAGCAGGTCGGCCTTGTCCCGCTCGAACTTGCGGATGGCCGCCTCGCCCGTGCCGCCGTAGTCGTCGGCGAACTGCTCCTGGATCTCGCGCCAGGAGACGGGCTCCGCCGCGCGCAGGAGGAAGGCCGCGAGATCGAGCAAACGCTGGGCTTTCTGCACGGGGGGAAACCTCGCATCGCCGCGAGGGCGAGTCAACGTGTGGTAGCATCGACGCCTCTCTCTGGCGGTGGTGCGCATGGCAGGCCTCGGCCTTGGACCAGCGGACTTCGAGCTCTTCGAGATCGACGACCCGGAAGCCCGGGGCGCCGCGCTGGAGGGGTCCCTCCAGCCGAAGCTGCTGGCCATCGGCACCCAGTGCCTCTCCGGCCTGACCCGGCTCACCGGCCGGCCGCTCCACCCCCACGAGGCCCGGCCGACCGGGCGGCGCGGGCAGGCGCCCGGCGAGGTGCTGGTGGCCTTCTGCGACTCGGCGCGGGGCTGGCGCGGGGTCCCCTACCTCGGCGTGGCGGCCAGCCGGAGCCACCTCCACCTGCGCATCGGCGTGCGGGGCGAGTCGAGCCGGCGGGCGGCGATGCGAGAGGCGCTGCGGCGCGAGGCGGCCAACCTGGCCCGCAGGGGGAAGCCTTTCCGCAAGCTGCGGGCCTTCAGCAAGTGGGACTACGAGCAACTGCCGGAGCTGGCGGCCGCCCACACGGCAGACTTCTGGGAGGAGCTGGCCGACGGCCTCTCGACCGGCGGCCCCGGCCTCGACGTGGGGGTCGCCTTCGGGGCCGAGGAGGCGCGGTGCCTGGCGCTCGGCGACCTGCTCGGCGTCTTCAGGGACCTCGCCCCGCTCTACAAGTTGCTCTCGGCCGCCGCCGAGCGGGCGGCGGAACCCCCGGTCTGAGGGAAGGCGGCGGCCCTGCGCAGCCCGGGCGCGGTCTACTTTGGCGCCCAAAATCACTCTCGGTCCGTGTTTCTCTGCAACCGCATGGAATCACTGTGGTTGTTGACTAAACGTACCCAGCGTAAATTTTGACGTCAGAATTCGCCAAAGGGGGGCCACGTCGGGGTGCCGATGGAAGGCGCGCGGAGGGAAGGCGCGCGCGCGCCTCAGGTTGCCTTGCCGCGCTTCCCGTACTCCTTGTCGAGGTAGAGGATGGTGGCCGGCTTGTCGCCGATGAGCGCCAGCTTGTCGACGATCTCGGCCGCGAGGGCCTCCTCCTCGACCTGCTCCGAGACGAACCACTGCAGGAAGACCTGCGTCGCGGTGTCCTTCTGGGCGACCGCCTCGGCGTGGAGCGCGTCGATCGCCTCGCTCACCTTCCGCTCGTGCGCCTGCACGGCCTTGAAGACCTCGAGCACCGTCTTCCAGCCGCCGCCGGGGGCGTCGACGGCGCCGAGCCTGGCCTGCCCGCCGCGCGCCAGGACGAAGTCGAGAATCTTGAGGGAGTGGGTCCGCTCCTCCTCGGCCTGGACCCGCAGCCACCGGCCGAAGCCCTTGCAGGCGTTGGCCTCGCACCAGGCGCTCATCGCCAGGTAGAGGTTCGACGAGAACAGCTCCGAGGTGACGTGCTTGTTGAGTGCGTCCTGGACCTTCGCGGCGATCATGTCGCTCCTTTGAGGTGAAGTCGTCGGGCCCCGAGTCCGCTCCAGGCCCCGAGTCCGATCTATTGGACCTCGGCGCCGTCGCAATCGGGAGATGGGTCGAACGGGTCGAACGGGCGATGTCAGACCCCCCCACTAGCCTCCCGGTTGCCGCCCAGCAGCGCTCTCGAGGGCGGCGCTCCACTCGTCCGGAGGTCCAGGATGGCCGTCAGGGTCATGGTCGCGCCCGCGCTCGTGCGCGACGCCGTTTCGAAGCCAGCCAACGTCCAGAAGGCCGCCACGGCCGGCGGGGCTGCGCGCCCCAAGCGGCGCCGCTCCTCCATCTACGACGCCGACGGCAACGAGGTCTTCATCACCCTCATGTGCCTCAAGTGCCACCAGATGCGGCCGCTGGGGCAGTTCGGCCTGCGGAAGATGGCCGACGGTGCGATCCGGAACCAGCCCTGGTGCCGCCCCTGCCGCTCGGCGGCCGGCACCGGCAAGGGAAAGTCCAAGGAGACCACAGAAGCGGTGGAGTCTGCCGAAACTGTACCCTCCTCGGAACAGGCTGCGGTGGTCGCTCCGGTGGCCGCCGAGCCGGCCGCCCCACCGCAGCGCGACGGCCAGCTCTCCGCCCAGATCGCGGCGGCGCTCGCCGCCGGCCTCGGTCGCTGATCCGGCGCTCCGCCCCCGGCCTCGGCCGCTGATCCGGCGCTCGCCGCCGGCCTCGGTCGCTGATCCGGCGAGGGCGCCCGGCCTCGGCCGCTCTTCCGTGGAGGGCCGCTCCTGGTCGCCCAGCCGCCGGGTCCCATCTCCAGCCAGCAGCGCAAGCGGAGAAGACGGAACTCCCTGCGTCTTAGGGTCGCAGATTCCCTCCCTCGGCCCGGGCCGGTCCTCGATTTCGTTGGGCCAAACACTAAATAGACCTTCCGGCTCCACGACTTAGCCCCTTTTCTCGTTTGCTCATCGTGCGAGCCCACGCGTAGAGTGCGTGCCCTCGGTACACCCGCGAAGCCTCTCTACGCAGCACCTACCCGCCCCCGGGCTGGAGGCAACACCATGGCTGACTCCCAGTTGAAGCTGAAGCTCAAGGAGAAGATCGAGGCCCACCGGCCTCGCATCACCAAGCTGAACAAGGAGTTCGGCGAGGTGGTGATCGACAAGGTCAACATCGGCCAGTGCATCGGCGGCGCGCGCGACATCCGCTCGCTCGTCACCGACATCTCCTACCTCGACCCGCAGGAAGGCATCCGCTTCCGCGGCAAGACCATCCCCGAGACCTTCGCGGTGCTCCCCAAAGCCCCGGGCAGCGACCAGCCCTACGTCGAGGGCTTCTTCTGGTTCCTGCTGACCGGCGAAGTCCCCACCATGGCCCAGACGCTCGAGGTCATGGAGGACTGGCGCGCCCGCGCCGACGTCCCCCAGTACGTCATCGACGTGCTCCGCGCCCTGCCGCGCGACTCGCACCCCATGGCCCTCTTCTCCTCGGCCATCCTCTCGATGCAGCGCGAGTCGATCTTCTTCAAGAAGTACAGCGAGGGCGGCCTAAAGAAGAACGACATGTGGGACCCGATGTACGAGGACTCGATGAACCTGCTGGCGAAGCTGCCGGCTATCGCCGCGTACATCTACCGGATGAAGTACAAGGGTGACTCCTTCATCGCCCCGGATCCGAAGCTCGACTGGGGCGCGAACTTCGCCCACATGATCGGGCAGAAGAAGCCGTACGACGACGTCGCCCGCATGTACTTCATCCTCCACTCGGACCACGAGTCGGGGAACGTCTCGGCCCACACCACCCACCTGGTGGCCTCGGCGCTCAGCGACGCCTACTACTCCCTCTCGGCCGGCATCAACGGCCTGGCCGGCCCGCTCCACGGCCTCGCCAACCAGGAGGTGCTCGGCTGGATCCAGAACGTCATGAAGAAGCTGAACAACAAGGTGCCCACCAAGGAAGAGCTCAAGCAGTTCCTCTGGGACACCCTCAACTCGGGCCAGGTCATCCCGGGCTACGGCCACGCCGTGCTCCGCAAGACCGATCCGCGCTACGTGGCGCAGAACGAGTTCTCCAAGAAGCACCTCCCGAACGACCCGCTCTTCCAGCTCGTCAACATGATCTACGAGGTGGCGCCCGGCGTCCTCACGGAGCACGGCAAGACCAAGAACCCCTGGCCGAACGTCGACGCGCACTCCGGCGTCATCCAGTGGTACTACGGCGTCCGCGAGTGGGACTTCTACACGGTCCTCTTCGGCGTCGGCCGCGCGCTCGGCGTGCTCGCCAACATCACCTGGGACCGCGGCCTCGGCTACGCCATCGAGCGCCCCAAGTCGGTCACCACCGACATGCTGGAGAAGTGGGCCGCCGAGGGCGGCCGCAAGCTGGCCTGAGGCCACTTCGCCCGCACCCGCTTCACCGGGAGCCGCCTCGAGAGGGGCGGCTCCTTCTATTTCAATCGCGACGAGGCCGGCTTCTGGTGGCCTCGTCGCAAGCCAGGAGCAGCGTCGGCTGTACTCGTCAGCCGGGCCGAGGACTCAGGGAACGCCGGGCTGTACCGGCATCGGCGCCGCCTCGGCCCGCGGCAGCTCCGGCTCCACCGGCATCAGCCACCAGAGCAGCAGGTAGACCGGGAGCCCCCAGAAGCCGAGCACCGTGGTCAGCACCACCAGCAGCCGCACCGCGGCCACCGGCACGCCGTAGTGGTTGGCGAGGCCACGGGCCACGCCGGCCACCATCTTCCCCTCCCGGGCGCGGCGCCACTCTCGGATCGAGGGGCGATCCGGGAGCCAGCTGGTGCAGGACGAGCAGCGCAGGGCGCCGGCGGGCAGGTCGGTGCGGCAGTAAGGGCAGAGCATGGGTCCTCCTCCTGGATGGTACGGGCGGGAAAGAGAGGTATTTCGGGGAAAGAGACGAAAGGGGACCACTGCAGGAGAGGGTGCTCGACGCTTGCGTCGGGGCCACCAGCGGCCGGCCCCGACGCGATTGGGTTGACGCCTCGCCCCCCCACGGGTAGCGTCGAACCCTCCTGTATCGAAAGGGGTTTACTCCCGTGCGGCTCCTCCTCGCCCTCCTTGGGCTCGCCTTCCTGGCGGCCTGCGGCCCCGTGCAGTCGACCAGCGCCCTCATCGACGCCGACGTCGAGATCGAGGGGGCGCGCGCCGCCGGCGCCGCCAACGCCGCCCCCTTCGAGCTGACCACCGCGGAGGCCTACCTGAAGAAGGCCCGCGAGCTGGCCGGTTACTCCCAGTACGAGAACTCGGCCGTCTTCGCCGCCAAGGCCCGCGAGATCGCCAAGGAGGCCCGGGTCAAGTCCATGGCCACGAGCAACAAGTCCGAGAAGGAGCCGGCACCATGAGCCGCGCCCCCGTCGCCACCGCCCGGATCGTCCTCGCCCTCGGCCTGCTGGTGCTGGCCGGCTGCGCCACCGGCGGCAAGCTCAAGCGCAACGCCGAGGTCCTGGCCAACGACGCCGCCAAGGCCCGCGCCAGCGGCGCCCAGCGCTGCGCCCCGCGCGAGCTGGCCACCGCCGAGGCCAACCTCGACTTCGGCAAGGCCGAGATGGACTGGGGCAACGCCGGCCGCGCCGCCGAGCACTTCAAGGTGGCCGAGGCGAGCATGAGGAAGGCGCTCGACCTCTCCAAGAACTGCGGCCCGGCCAAGGTCACCATCAGCGACAAGAAGCCGGTCCCGCCCCCGGTGGCGCCCGCCCCGGTGGTCATCCTCATCGAGAAGACCGATCGCGACGGCGACGGCGTGCCCGACCTCGAGGACAAGTGCCCCGACGTCCCCGGCTCCAAGGAGGACTTCGGCTGCCCGGTCAGCAAGGACTCGGACACCGACGGCATCTCCGACGACATCGATCGCTGCCCGCTCGACCCCGAGGACCTCGACGGCTTCCAGGACGAGGACGGCTGCCCCGACCCCGACAACGACGGCGACGGCATCGTCGACCGGATCGACGCCTGCCCCGGCACCCCCGGCGCCATCGCCACCCGCGGCTGCCCGATCATGGACCGCGACGCCGACGGCCTCACCGACGACCAGGATCGCTGCCCCGACCAGGCCGGCCCGAGCGATAACGGCGGCTGCCCCGACGCCGACCGCGACGGCGACACCATCGTCGACCGGCTCGACAAGTGCCCCGACGTCTCCGGCGTGGCCCCCGACGGCTGCCCCAAGAAGTACACGCTGGTCGAGGTGAAGAAGGACCGGATCGTCATCAAGCAGCAGGTCCACTTCGTCAGCGCCAAGTTCACGGTCCTGCCCGACTCCTTCCCCCTCCTCAACCAGGTGGTGCAGGTGCTCCGCGACATGCCCAAGCTGAGGGTCTCGATCGAGGGGCACACCGACGCCATCGGCGGTGAGGTCGCCAACATGAAGCTGAGCCAGGCCCGCGCCGAGTCGGTGCGAAACTACCTGGTCGGCAAGGGGATCGCCGCCGACCGGCTCGAGGCCGTCGGCTTTGGACCCACCAAGCCGGTCGCCTCCAACAAGACCGAGAAGGGGCGCGGACAGAACCGCCGCACCGAGTTCCGCATCCTCTCGTCCGACTGACCCCGGGAACGGAATGGCTCGCTTCGAGGTCTTCGTCCCGGCCGCCCCCCCCAAGGTCCCCGTCGACCTGACGCTGCGGCTCGACGCCGACCACTGGCTGGGGGCGCTCAAGACCGGCCTCGGCCGGCTCGGCGAGAGCCAGGCCTCGAACAACCTGCTGTGCGACATCCAGGCCGACGGCTCGATCCACGTCACCGACCCAGACTCGGGCCGGGTCTTCCGCATCCTCGAGCTGCCGACGCTCCCGCCGGAGGCCGGCCAGCCCCACGCCCCGGTCCCGGTCCCGGTCCCGGTCCCGGTCGCGGCCCCGGTCGCGGCCCCGGTCGCGGCCCCGGTCCCGGTCCCGGCTCCCGCTCCGCCGGCCGAGCGCAAGGTCGCCCCACCCCCGCCCGCTCCTGGGCCTGCAGCGCCCGTGGCGCCGCGCCCCTCGGCCGAGGCCGACCAGGTGGTGGAGGCCAAGGCCCCGGCCTCGCACCCCTCCCGCCCCATCGGCCGGCTGGTGGCCGCCGTCAAGGCCGAGGACGTCCTCGCCGAGCTCTTCCTCGAGGTGAGCGATCTCAGCCAGATGAACGACCGCCGCAAGGGGCTCGAGTTCGTGCTCGACAACGCCCTGCGGATCATCGGCTGCGAGGCCGGCTCGGTCTTCATCGCCGACCTCGGGCGCCAGGACCTCTCCTTCGAGGTGGTGCGCGGTCCGACCGCCGACAAGCTCATGGCGCTCGGACTGAAGGTCCCCATCGGCGTCGGCGTGGTCGGCTTCTGCGCCCAGGAGAACGTCTGCCTGGCGGTCTCCGACGTGGAGAAGGACGCCCGCTTCTACAGGGGCGTCTCCGAGGCGACCGGCTACCAGACCCGCTCGCTGCTCTGCGCCCCCATGGCGCGACAGGGGGCGGTGGTCGGCTGCCTCGAGGTGCTCAACAAGAAGTCGGGCAAGCCCTACGACCAGAAGGACATGGCGGTGCTCTCCTACCTGGCGGCGCAGGCGGCCGCCTTCCTGGCCCGCATCGACGCTTAGCGTCACTCCCCGTCGTCGGGCAGGTCGGCGTCGACCTTCATCAGCTCCCGCATCACCACCGTGGCGTAGCTGCCGCGCGGCAGCGCGAAGCGGGCGGTGTAGCCATCTTCCAGCGGCGCCAGCGCCACCTCGATGGGGAGCCTCGAGGCCCGCCGCGTCCCCACCGCCTCGTCGCCGCCGCGGGCGAAGTCGGCCGGCGCCAGCCCCTCGGCGGCCAGCAGGCGCGCCTCCCGCTCGGCCGGGAGGCCGGTCACCGCCGGCTTGAGCTGGTGGCCGAACATCGGTCCGGCCGGGCTCACCTCGAAGGCGGCCACGCGCGGGCCGTCGAGGGCCGGGTCGGCGCAGACGAAGACCCCGCCGCTCTCCAGCTTCTTCAGGGCGTCGCCGAGCAGGGCGGCGGCGAAGAGGCCGTCGGCGATCCGCTCGGTGAGCCAGCGGTTGAAGAGCAGCGACTGGTAGGCGGAGAGGGCGAAGCGGCGCAGGAAGCGGTCGCGGGCGGCCCGCCGCGCCTCCGGGGAGGGGTCGGGCGCCAGCAGGGCCCGGCCCAGGACGGCGTTGCCGCCGTCGGCGCCGAAGCGCTGCGGCCCGAAGAAGTTGGGCAGCCCGAGGCGCGCCAGCGCCGCCGCGCAGCCCTGCGCCGCAAGGAGATCGCCGCCTCGCACCACCACCTGGAAGGCGTTGCCGCGGGCGTGGCCGGGGCGGAGCTTGTTCTGGTGGCGCGACGCCGCCAGCACCCGGTAGCCGTCCCCCGCCAGCGAGGCCGGGTCGGGGTCGCGCGCCACCGGGAAGCTGAGCCACTGGGTGGTGACGGCGGCGCGGTCCTTCAGGCCGGCGTAGCCGGCGTCGCGCTCGCCGACGCCGAGGGCGCGGGAGAGGGCGCGGACCACGTCGCGGGTGGTCCGGCCGCGCTTCTCGACGTGGAGGTAGAGGTGCGGCCCGGCGCCGCCCGGCAGGTAGGCCGGCAGCTCGTCGACCTGGAAGTCCTCCGGCGACACCTTGAGCCGCCCGCCCGAGCCGGGGCAGGCGGCGGTGATGTAGGGGAGGGGACCGCTCACGGTCCGGCCAGCCCCTCGAGCGCGGTCAGCTTGCGCCGCACCGTCGCCCCCAGCTGCTCGTCGGCCTCGCGCGAGAGCCGGTCGGCCGCCAGGAAGAGGTAGTAGAAGAGCAGCTCGCGCAGCCCGCCGGCCAGCAGGCGCGGGGCCTCGCCCTCGGGCGGCGGCGGCCGCAGCCCCTCGATGTTGAGGAGCAGGGTGCCGACGTCGAGGTCGCCCGCCGGCGTCGGCGAGGCGCCCTTGAAGACGGGGGCGAAGGGGGCGCTCGGGTCGCGCAGCATGGCCGCCACCGCGAAGAGGAAGGCGGGGCGCTGCTCGGCCGGGATGGTGGCGGCGACCAGCCGGAGCAGCTCGCCGTAGCCCTCGCCCAGGGCGGTGATGCGCGCCCCCTGCTCGGAGGGGTTGGCGGCCGACGGCTCGGCGGTGGCCTCGAGGTAGCCGGCCTCGGCGAGGTGGAAGAGCACCTTGGTGGCGTCGAACTCTCCCAGCCTGGCGGCGTGGGCCACCTGGGCCACGGTGCGCTGGCCGTCTACGAGGCCGAGGAGCTGCTGCTCCACCGGCTTCAAGGTGACGGCGCGCGGCGGGCTGGTGCGGCGCAGGAAGGCGCCCGGCCCGGGGATGCGGGCCTTGAAGAGGCTCAGCTCGTCGATGCGCCGGATCCCGTCCATCAGCAGGGCCTGGGTGTTGACGGCCTGCGGGGCGCTGGTGAGGTCGGCCTCCTCGTCGTCGAGCAGCCAGAAGATCCCGGAGGGCAGGAGCAGGATGGCGTGGAAGACCGCGGTGATCTGCTCGTGGAAGCACCTCCAGAGGTCGCTGGAGCTGAGGGCGCCGAGGTCGACGAGCGCCTTGCCGACCGGCCGGGGCCGGTCCATGGCCTCCTGCAGCTGCGTCTCGTCGATCATGCCGAGCTTGATGGCCACCTCGCCGATCCGCTCGCCGACCACCGAGGAGCGGGTGCTGCGCACCTCGCCGTCCTTGAAGCCGACCGCCCGCTCGGCCTCGGCGCCGACCACGTGGAGCACCCCGGTGAGGCGGGCCTGGTGGGCGAAGGCGATGAAGTCGGCCAGCGGGAAGGCCGAGAGGTCGCCGCAGAGGATGACGCGGGGGTGGGGCGAGGTGCCGCCCACCGACGGCGTGCGCATCGCCACCAGCAGGTCGGGGGCGGTGGGGAGCCACTCGAAGCGGCCGGCCTGCTCGCCGAGCGCGGCGCGGACCTCGTTGGAGGCCGGCGCCACCCGGCCGTGGGCGTCGATGTCGAGGAAGCGTGGCACCTCAGTTGGCCTCGTCCCTGCTCCAGCCCTGCTTCTCCTGCCACTCCTCCTCGTCCTGCAGGGTGAACTCGAGCATCCACTCCGAATAGTCGGGGACCAGGTGGATGCGCCCGTTGAAGTAGAGGGTGGGGGTGCCGCGCAGCCCGGCGGCCCGGGCCTCGGCCTGCGAGGCCTCGACCTTGTTGCGGTAGGTCCCGGCGGCGAGGGCGGCCTGCAGCGCGGCGCCGTCCTTGCCGAGCTCGGTGGCGAAGGCGGCCAGCTCCTCGGGGGAGAGCTGGTGCGGCCGGCTGAACAGCAGGTCGTGGAACTCCCAGAAGAACCCCTGGTCGCGGGCCCACTCGGCGGCCTGGGCCGCCTCGACGGCGTTGGGGTGCGACTCGATGGGGAAGGGCTTGAAGTGGAGCTTGAGCCGGCCGGGCCGGTCGGCCACGAACTTCTCCAGCACCGGCCGCATCAGCTGGCAGTAGGGGCAGGTGAAGTCGGAGAACTCCACCAGGGTGACGGGGGCCTTGGGGTCGCCCAGCGGCGGTCCCGAGGCGGTGACGTCGAGCCGGGCGCGGCGCGGGCGGTCGAAGGAGGCGTAGTAGCGCTCCAGCGTCTTCTTCACCTCCGGCTTCGGCAGGCCGCCCATGGCGAGCCGGGAGGTGAGCCGGGCCATCCGCTTGGCGTGGTGGCAGCCGCCGTGGCCGCGCAGGCACTGCGAGATGGTGTGCGGGCAGCCGCAGTAGCAGAACTGCTCTTGCGCCACCTCGGCCACCAGCTGCTGCTGGGCGGTGCTCAGCCCGTCGAGCGGGATCCCGGGGAGCAGCCCCTCGGGCGTGGTCGGCTCCGGACCGGTGGCGGCGGGCGTGGCGGCGGCCACCGGGGCGACCGGGGGCCGGGCGGCGCAGCCGGCCAGCAGGGCCAGCAGGGCCAGGAGCAGCGCGGCGGCGAAGGGGCTGGTGCGCATCGGTGCGATCTCCGGCGAGGGGGCCCGATGGTAGCACGCGACCGCGCCCCGGCCATTCGGGTCTCACCCGAGGTGCGTGGGGTGGCGCGAAGGCCCGGGGTGGAATAGAGCAGGGGCGGATGGAGCCCACCACCCTCCCGCGCGGCGCCGTCCGCAAGGAACCCGGCGGCCGCCTCGGCGTGGCGCTCTGCTACCCGAACGTCGAGCGGCTGGGGATGGCCAACCTCGGCCTCCATGCCGTCTACCGGCTCTTCAACGACGACCCGGCCACCCGCTGCGAGCGGGTCTTCCTGCCGGAGGACGGCTCGCCTCCACGCTCGGTCGAGTCGGGCACGCCGCTGGCCGAGTTCGACGTCATCGCCTTCTCGCTCTCCTTCGAGGACGACTTCATCCACCTGCTCGAGCTGCTCGACCGGGCCGGGCTGCCGCTGCGCGCCGCCGACCGCGACGGCCGCCACCCGCTGGTGGTGGCCGGCGGCATCGCCATGCAGATCAACCCGGAGCCGGTCGCCCCCTTCCTCGACGCCGTGCTGATCGGCGAGGGGGAGGAGCTGGTGCCGCCCTTCCTGGCCTGGCTGCGCGGCCAGGCCGGCCGGGCCCGCCCCGACCTGCTGCGCGAGCTGGCGCGGCTGCCGGGGGCCTACGTGCCCGGCTGCTACGACGTCGAGTACGCCGACACCCGCGCCGGCGCCGGCTGGGTGACCCGCTTTACGCCCCGCGACGGGGCCCCGGCCCGGGTGGCGCGGCGCTTCGTGGCCGACCTCTCGAAGGTGCCGACCTCGCGGGTCATCGAGTCGCCCGGCGCGCAGTTCGGCGACCTCTTCCTCACCGAGGTGGCGCGCGGCTGCCTCTGGGGCTGCCGGTTCTGCGCCGCCGGCTTCGTGCAGCGCCCCTACCGTGAGGTCGACCTCGAGACGCTGCGCGCCGAGGTGCGGAAGGGGATCGCCGCCGGCCAGCGGGTCGGGCTGGTCGGGCCCGACACCAGCGACCACTCCGGCCTCGATCCGCTCACCTGCTTCATCGGCGAGCAGGGCGGCAGCTTCAGCCCCTCCTCGCTGCGCGTCGACGCCATCACCCCGCTGCTGGCCGGCCGGATGGCGGCCGGCGGTGAGCGGTCGATCACGCTCGCCCCCGAGGCCGGCACCCCGCGGATGCGCGAGGTGATCAACAAGGACTTCAGCGACGACCGGATCGTGCAGGCGGCGGCCGACGCGCTGGCCTCCGGCATGATCAACGTGAAGCTCTACTTCATGTGCGGCCTGCCGACCGAGACCGACGAGGACGTGCTGGGGATGGCGAGGCTGGCCGTCCGCATCCGCGAGGAGGTGATGGCGCCGCGGGCCAGGGTCACCAAGCGGATGGGGCGCATCACCCTCTCGGTCAACCCCTTCGTGCCGAAGCCCTGGACGCCGTTCCAGTGGCAGCCCATGCACGACCGCAAGTGCCTGGAGGGCAAGCGCAAGCTGCTCACCCGCGAGCTGCGTCCGCTCGGCATCGACGTCGACTTCATGAGCCCGCGCGAGGCGGCGCTGCAGGCCCTGCTCTCGCGCGGCGACCGGCGCTGCGCCGACCTGCTGGAGCTGGCCCACCGCGAGTTCGAGGGGGACCTGGGGCGGGCGCTGCGCCGCTGGCCCCACGACCCCGACTTCTTCGTGCTGCGGGAGGCGGCGGTCGAGGAGCGGCTGCCCTGGGACTACATCGACCAGGGGCTGACCAAGGCGTTCCTGGCCCGCGAGCAGCGGCGCGGCCTCGGCGCCCGCATCACCCCCAAGTGCGAGGTGGAGCGCTGCCGGGCCTGCGGGCTCGACTGCGCCGACCACCCGGAGCTGAAGACCGGGCTCCCGGTGCTGGCCTCGTAGCGCGCCGCCGGCACCGCGCCGGCGCGGCGCCACCGCGGCTCAGGGGAGCTGGACGAAGCGGACCTGCGCCAGGGCCGTGGCCAGGCTCTCGTCCGAGGCGTCGACCTGGGCCCAGCCGGCGCAGAGCCGGTCGGTGCGGGAGTTGCAGGTGACCAGCATGGTGGTGAAGGGGGCCCGGTTGAAGAAGACGGTGGCGCCCATCCCCTCGAAGCTGCCCCGGCTGGCGCGGATCTTGACGGTCCCGACCGAGGTGCCGGTCACCTCGACCAGGGCCCAGGCGACGCCGTCGGCGCCGACCTCGACCGGGCTGATGGAGATGAAGATCGAGCCCTTGGTGGCCGGTTCGGAGCCGCAGCCGAGCAGCAGGAGGAGGGCGAGGAGGGGCAGGCGACGGTCGGCCATGGGGTCTCTCGGGCAGCGCCATAGTACCATCGAACCGGGGCGCCGGCGGGCGGCGCAGGGGGAGCGCGGCGGACGTGACCGACCTGGAGGCCATGGAGGAGGCGCTGTCGCTGGCGGGCGAGGCGGCCCTGGCCGGCGAGGTGCCGGTCGGCGCCGTGGCCCTCTTCGAGGGGCGGGTGGTGGGGCGGGGCCGGAACCGTCGCGAGCAGGCCAGCGACCCGACCGCCCACGCCGAGCTGCTGGCGGTGCAGGAGGCGGCCCGCGCCCTGGGGCGCTGGCGGCTCACCGGGGTGACCGTCTACGTCACCCTGGAGCCCTGCGCCATGTGCGCCGGGGCCATGGTGCTGGCGCGCATCGACCGGCTGGTCTTCGGCGCCACCGATCCCAAGGCCGGCGCGGTCGGCTCCCTGCAGGACCTCTCGGCCGACCCCCGGCTCAACCACCGCTTCCCGGTGGAGCGCGGCCTGCTCGGCGATCGCTGCGGCGACCTGCTGCGCCAGTTCTTCCGGTCCCGCCGGGCCGGGGGCTGATTCAGGCCTTGAGGCTTGGCAAGACCCGGGAAGATCAGGTACACCCGCCCGCGGAGAGCTGGCCGAGTGGTCGAAGGCGCCTGACTCGAAATCAGGTGTACGGGCAACTGTACCGTGGGTTCGACTCCCACGCTCTCCGCATACTTTCTTCCTGGAGAGGTGTTCGAGCGGCCTAAGAAGCACGACTGGAAATCGTGTGTACCTCACGGTACCGTGGGTTCAAATCCCACCCTCTCCGCCAGTTGCCCGCCCTCTGCGATGGGCGTCGATGAGCCGGCCCAGAATCCTCGGGCGACGATGGCTCCTTCAAACCCCGCCAGGCCCGGAAGGGAGCAACGGTAGAAGGACCAGCGGGCGCCCGGGGATTGTGGGCCGGCTCGTGCTTTTCTGGTAAAGCCATCGCTCTTCCCCGGATCCCCCGATGGCCTACCTCGTCCTCGCCCGCAAGTACCGCCCGCAGCGCTTCGGCGAGATGTCGGGGCAGGCCCACGTGGTGCAGACGCTGGCCAACGCCTTGAAGCGCGGCACGCTGGCCCACGCCTTCCTCTTCACCGGCCCGCGCGGCGTCGGCAAGACCACCGCGGCGCGGCTGGTGGCCAAGGCCGTCAACTGCGAGCAGGGGCCGACCCCGGAGCCCTGCGGCGCCTGCGTGCCCTGCCTGGAGATCGCCGAGGGGCGCAGTGTCGACGTCATCGAGATCGACGCCGCCTCCAACAACGGCGTCGACAACGTCCGCGACATCGTCGAGGCGGTGAAGTACCGGCCGGCCCGCGACCGCTTCAAGGTCTTCGTCATCGACGAGGTCCACATGCTCTCGCAGGGGGCCTTCAACGCCCTGCTCAAGACGCTGGAGGAGCCGCCCGACCACGTGAAGTTCGTGCTGGCCACCACCGACGTCCACAAGGTGCCGGAGACCATCGTCTCCCGCTGCCAGCGCTTCGACTTCCGCCGGCTCACCCAGCAGCAGATCGCCGACCAGCTCGGCCACGTGGCCGCCGAGGAGAAGATGACGCTCTCCGGCACGGCGCTGGCGATGGTGGCCCGCGCCGCCGAGGGCGGGATGCGCGACGCCCTCTCGCTGCTCGACCGGGTGCGGGCCGCCTGCGGCGACGCCCCCAGCGACGCCGAGGTGGCCGAGGCGCTCGGCACCGTCGACGTGGCGGCGGTGGGGCGGCTGGCCGGCGCCCTGATCGAGCGCGACGGGGCGGCGCTGCTCGCCGAGATCGCCGTCCTCCACGAGCGCGGCCTGGAGATGAAGCGGGTGGCCGAGGAGCTGGCCCGTCACCTGCGCAACGTGGTGGTGGCCCGGCTCGCCCCCGGGGCCCCGCTCGACCTGCCCGACGTCGAGCTGCGCGAGGTGCAGGCCCAGGCGGCGGCGGCCGACCCGGCCCAGCTCACCCGGCTCTTCGATCTCGCGCAGCGGGCGGTGGTGGAGGCGAAGCTGGCCGACCAGCCGCGCCACGCCCTCGAGGTGGCCCTGCTCAAGGCGGTCTTCCTCGCCCCCGGCGCCGACGTCTCGGCGCTCATCGCCCGCGTCGAGGCGCTGGCCGGCGGCGCGCTCCCACCCGGCGGCGGCGGTGGTGGTGGCGGTGGCGGTGGTCGAGCGGCGCCGGCACGCCCCGCGGCGCCGACCGCGGCTCCGGCCCCGACCGCGAGCCCACGCTCCACGACCGCGACCACGACCGCGAGCCCACGCTCCACGACCGCGACCCCGACCACGACCACGACCGCGACCCCAGCCCCGGCCGAGCCGCTGATCGATCCGGCCGCGCCGCTGGCCGAGCGCTGGCGGGCCGTGGTCGACGAGGTGGAGAAGGTGAGCCCGTCGGCCGCCCCGGCCCTGAAGCAGGCGACGCTCCGCTGGATCCGCGACGGCGAGGTCGGCCTCCAGCTCCCCCCCGGGCTGGCGGCCACCACCGCCGAGCGCCGCCGCCCCGAGATCGAGGCGGTCTTCGCCCGCTGCTTCGGCCGCCCCACCACGCTGGCGCTGACGCTGGGCGAGGCGGTGGCGAACCCGCCGGGCGAGGCGGCCCCGGTCTCCCTGGCGGCGGCCGACCAGGCCGAGCGGCTGTCGCGCTCGAAGCGGGTCCGGGAGACGGCCCGCGCCCACCCCAACATCCAGCAGGCGGCCCGGCTCCTCGAGGGCGGCGTCGACCAGGTCGAGGAGCTCTGACGTGGACATCCAGTACCTGATGAAGCAGGCCAAGAAGCTCGAGAAGGCGATGGCCGAGGCCCGCGGGTCGCTCGGCGAGGTGACCGTGGAGGGGGAGAGCGGCGGCGGCCTGGTCAAGGTGGCCATGAACGGCCGCTGCGAGGTGGTGAAGCTCACCATCGACCCGAAGGCGGTCGATCCGGCCGACGTCGCCATGCTCGAGGACCTGCTCACCGCCGGCCTCAACGCCACCGTGGAGAAGGCCCGCGCCGCCGCCGACGCCCACCTCGGCAAGGCGACCGGCGGCGTCAAGATCCCCGGCATGATGGGTTAGCGGAGCGGCACGGAATGGTGGCCGACCCGATCGCGCGGCTGGTCCGCGAGCTGGCCCGCCTGCCCGGCATCGGGGAGAAGACGGCGCAGCGGCTCGCCTTCCACGTGCTCGAGGCCGGGCCCGAGCAGGCCCGCGAGCTGGCCGAGGCGGTGGTGGCGGTGGTGCGCGACGTGCGCTGCTGCTCCAGCTGCCAGACGCTGACCGAGCGCGACCCCTGCCCCATCTGCACCGACGCCGGGCGCGACCCGAAGATCATCTGCGTGGTCGAGGGGGTCCCCGACCTGATGGCGGTGGAGCGGACCCGCGAGTTCCGCGGCCGCTACCACGTCCTGCACGGCGCCCTCTCGCCGCTCGACGGCGTCGGCCCCTCCGACCTCAAGATCAAGGAGCTGCTGCTGCGGCTGGAGCGGGCGCCCGTCGAGGAGGTGCTGGTGGCCACCAACCCCAACGTCGAGGGGGAGGCGACCGCCCTCTACCTGCAGCGGCTGCTCAAGCCGCTCGGGATCAGGGTGACCCGCATCGCCCAGGGGGTGCCCATGGGCGGCGATCTCGAGTACGCCGACCAGGCCACGCTGGCGCGCGCCGTGGCAGGACGCCGCGACCTGTGAGCGGCCGCCCGGGCCGATATCTCACCCGGGCAGGTGCAACAAGATTGAATGCCGAGCGATTCCTTGGTATTCGGCGTGGTACTCGGTAGCGACGTGGAGAGCGAAGGAACATGACTTCCGGCCTGGTGATGTACGAGGAGGAGTTCCGGCTCATCGCCGGGATCTGCGACCGCCTCACGCGTGACGCCAACGCCAAGGTGGTCTTCCTCGTTGACAAGAACGGGCAGCTCATCGCCTCGAGTGGCCAGGCGCAGAACCTGGACACCACCTCGCTGGCCTCGCTCACCGCCGGCAACGTGGCGGCCATGGGCGGCCTGGCCAAGCTGATCGGGGAGAAGGAGTTCCCCAACCAGTTCCACGAGGGCGAGAAGGAGTCGCTCCACATGAGCATCGTGGGCGGCCGGGTGGTCCTGGTCGTCATCTTCGACGCCAAGAGCTCGCTGGGGCTGGTGCGCCTGCGGGTCAAGAAGGCGGGCGAGGAGCTGGCCAGGGTCTTCGACGGCCTGGCGAAGAAGCAGGCGGCGCCCGGCGCGGCGAGCCCCTTCGCCGAGATCACCGACGACGACATCGACAATCTGTTCAGCGAGTAGACATGAGCTTCATCAACTACAGCTCGCGCGAGATCAACTGCAAGATCGTCTACTACGGCCCCGGCCTGTGCGGGAAGACCACCAACCTGCAGTACGTCTACGCCAAGACCAACCCGGACGCGAAGGGGAAGATGATCTCCCTCGCCACCGAGACCGAGCGCACCCTCTTCTTCGACTTCCTGCCCCTCTCGCTCGGCGAGATCCGCGGCTTCAAGACCCGCTTCCACCTCTACACGGTCCCGGGGCAGGTGTTCTACGACGCCTCCCGCAAGCTCATCCTCAAGGGCGTGGACGGCGTGGTCTTCGTGGCCGACTCCCAGATCGAGCGGATGGAGGCCAACCTCGAGTCGGTCGAGAACCTCCGCGTCAACCTGGCCGAGCAGGGCTATGACCTCGACAAGGTCCCGTACGTGGTCCAGTACAACAAGCGCGACCTGCCCAACATCGCCACCGTCGAGGAGCTGCACCGCCTGCTCAACCCGCGCAACGTGCCCGAGTACCAGGCCGTGGCGCCGACCGGCGTGGGGGTCTTCGACACCCTCAAGGCCGTGGCCAAGCAGGTCCTGACCGAGCTCAAGAGGTCGGGGTAGTCAAGACACCCCGATGTGTGCCCCGGCTGGTTTTCCCCGGCCGCGCCCTTGAATGCTATAACGGGCCGTTTTCACGGTTCTCTGGGTCCCCCACCAAGGGCCCCAAGCGAGGGTGAACGTGCCGCGTCGCAACCGCTCCAGCGCCCCGCTCTGGCTCCTGCTGCCAGGGCTCCTCAACCCGACCCTCTCCCTCGCCCAGGCGCCCGCCGAGAGGCCCCCGGCCGCCGCCGCGGCGCCCGCGACCCCGGGTGGGCCGGCCGCCGCCGCCGCACCGTCGCAGGCGCAGACCGCCGAGGAGCAGAACGACCTCAAGGTCCGCACGCTCGAGGAGCGGGTCTCCGACCTGAAGGAGAAGGTCTTCCGCACCAAGGCCCGGCTCCTCAACCTGCAGGAGATGGTGATCGGCGGTGACATCACCACCGGCGCCAAGGCGGTGCTGATCCACCGCAACGAGATGGGCTCCTCGTTCTACCTGGAGTCGGTCACCTACGCGCTCGACGGCGCGCCCATCTACACCAAGGCCGACGTCGAGGGCGACCTCGACAAGCGCGACGAGTTCGAGATCTTCAACGGCCGCATCGTGCCGGGCAACCACCAGCTCGCCGTGCAGATGGTCTTCCGCGGCCACGGCTTCGGGCTCTTCAGCTACTTGCGGGACTACAAGTTCAAGACCCAGTCGGCCTACACCATCGACGCCGAGCCGGGGAAGGTGATCACCGTGAAGGTGATCAGCTACGAGAAGGGCGGCTTCACCTCCGAGCTCAAGGATCGCCCGGCCATCAAGTACGAGCAGGAGATCCAGAAGGAGGAGCCGGTGTCCCGCAAGCCGGGTCCGGCCGCGGAAGGCGCCAAGAAGTGATCCTGGGTCGTCCAGGCCTGGCCGCGGCGCCGCTGGCGCTGGCCGCCCTCCTGCTCTCGCCCGGCCTCGCCGCCGGCGCGGCGCTCGACGCCCTGGAGCTGGAGGCCACGGCCGCGGAGGCGCGCCTCGGCCAGGTGGAGCGCAGCTACGCCCGCCCCGACGAGAGCGGGCCGGCGCGGGCCCTCCGGCTCTACTCCGAGGGCGAGATCCAGTTCCTGCTGGGCGACTGGCTCCACGCCGCCGTGCTCCTCTACGGCGCCCTCGACGACCCGGGCTTCCGCGCCAGCGCCGACGCGCCGCAGGCCCTGCTCTACCTGGGCGACGCGCTGCGGCTGCAGGGCTCCTGCAACGCCGCGCTCCTGCCCTACGAGGAGCTGCTGGCGCTGGCGGCCTCGCCGACGCTGGCGCCAGCCCTGACCGGGGCGCTCGACTGCCGCGTCAAGCTGCGCCGCCTCGAGGGGATCCAGGCGCTGCTCGACACCGCCGGGCCGCTGGTCCGGGACGGCCAGCCGGCCGAGCTGGCCTACCTGGTCGGCAAGGCCTCCTGGTTCCGCGCCGACCTGCGGCCGTCGCAGCGGGTGGAGCGCGCCGTGGCGGCGTTCGCCGCGGTCGGGCCGCCCTTCCGGCTGGCGGCCACCTACTTCCAGGGGGCGCTGCAGGTCGAGGCCGGTGATCTCCCCGCCGCCGCCGAGCGCTTCGAGGCCTGCCTCGAGCTGCCGGCCAGCGACGCCCGCCAGGTGGAGATCCGCGAGCTCTGCGCCATGGGGGCGGGGCGGGTCTACGCCGCGCAGGGGCGGTTCCGCGAGTCGCTCGATCGCTACCAGCTGCTCCCCTACACCTCGCCCCGCTTCAACGAGTCGCTCTACGAGGTCTCCTGGGGGTACGTGCGGGGCGGGAGCTACGAGCAGGCGCTGCGGACCGCCGCCCTGATCGTCGACCTGGCCCCCGAGTCGCAGCTGGCGCCCGAGGCGACCGTGCTCACCGGTCACCTCAACCTGCGGCTCGGCCGCTACGCCGCGGCCAGCGAGTCCTTCAACAAGGTCATCAACAACTACGCCCCGGTGCGTGACGAGATCGACGCCGTCCTCACCATGCACGAGGACCCGGTCCGCTACTTCAACGAGCTGATCGGCCGCCAGGGCAAGGCCTTCGAGGTCTCCTCGGTGCTCCCGCCCATCGCCGTCAAGTGGGCCTCGGCGCAGCGCGACGTGGGCGGCGCGCTCGACCTGGTGTCGTCCCTCGACGGCGCCAGGCGCGACCTCGCCGACGCCCTCCACGTGGTGGGCCGGCTCGAGGCGCTGCTGCAGCGTGGCGAGGGGCTCGACGCCGTGCCGCTGGCCCGCGACGGCTGGATCTCGGCCGACGCCATCGAGAACGGCACGCTGCGGATCCGCGGGCAGCTGGCCGACCGGGCGGCCGCGCTCATCGGTCCGCGGCTGGGCCCGCCGGAGCAGGCCGAGCTGGCCCGGCTGCGCGCCGCCCGCCAGGCCCTCCAGCCACGCCTCGAGACCCTGCCGAGGAGCCAGGGCGAGGTGGAGGCCAGGGCCCGGCGCATGCGGGCCCGCGTCGACCAGGCCGAGAAGGCCGCCTTCCAGCTCGGGATCCAGGCCGACTCGGCCGGCGCCGCCGTGGCCGCCACCGAGATCTGGCTGAGCCAGCACCGGGCCGAGATCCAGTCCGACACCACCGGCCGCGGCGAGGTGGGCGTGGAGCTGCGCAAGCACCGCGCCATCGTCACCGCCTACAACGAGACCCTGCGCGGGCTCCGGCAGGAGATCGCCGCGGCCCGCGACGCCGTGGGCGGCTCCGCCCAGGCGGCCGGCGACGCCGACCTGCGGCGCCAGTACCAGGGGCTGCTGGACCAGGAGCGGGCGCTGCTCGGCCAGGCCGGCGGCGCGCCGGCGCCGGGGGAGGCCGGCGAGCTGGCCCGGGGCGCCGCGCTCCTGGCGCGGCTCGACCGGACCGACGCGGCCGCCGAGCTGCTCAAGGCCAGCTTCGCCGGGGTGGCCCGCCAGAACGCCGTGGCGGTGGGGGCCTTCGTCGCCGCCGAGCGGGCCAGCCTGGTCCGGGAGCAGGAGCAGCTCGCCAGCATCAACGCCGAGTCCCGCGACCTGATCGGCCGCATCGCCCTGCGCTCCTTCAGCGCGGTGCGCGCCCAGTTCTACCGGCTGGTGCTCAAGGCCGACGTCGGCATCGTCGACGTGGCCTGGTCGCGCAAGCGGGAGCGGGTCGAGAGGATCCAGCAGATCTCGCAGCAGAAGACCACCGAGCTCGACGCCCTCGACCGCGACTACCGGTCGCTGCTGCGGGAGGTCGAGTAGGCCATGGGCCGCCCCCTCCCCAGCCCGGCGGCGCTGCTCGGCCTCGCCCTCGGCCTCGGCTTCACGCCGGTGATGGCGCTGGCGGCGGCGCCGGCCGACGGCTACCGGTCCTGCCTCGACCGCGGCAAGCTGGAGGCGCCTGCGCCGGAGCCGGTCCGGGCCGCGGCGTCGCTCCCCACGGCGACGACGGCCGCACTCGACCTGCAGGCCTTCGAGGACTCGCTGCGGCGCTTCGAGGTGGAGGCCCGCCTCTACCGCGGCGAGGTCCAGCTCTCGGTGCAGAAGCAGTTCGACGAGCGGCGCCGCTTCCTGGCCGAGCAGTTCGAGCAGGCCATCACCAACCTCGACGGGCTGGAGCGGAACGAGCGCGACGCCGCCATCTTCCGCTTCGAGGAGTTCCTGGCCCGCTACCCCGACGACCCGCAGTTCACACCCGACGCCATGTTCCGCCTGGCCGAGCTCTACTACGAGAAGGCCAACGACGACTTCCGGCTGGCCACCGACCGGTTCCGGGAGGAGGCCAAGCGCACCGCCGCCGAGGGTCGCGAGCCGCCGCCCGAGCCGATGAAGAGCTACGCGCCCTCGATCGCGCTCTACCAGCGGCTCATCACCGGCTTCCCCGACTACAAGTTCACCCACGGCATCTACTACCTGCTGGCCTACTGCCTCGGCGAGATGGGGCAGGGGCAGGAGGCGCTGGTCGCCTACCAGACGCTCATCGACCGCTTCCCGGCCAGCCCCTTCGTGCCCGAGGCCTGGGTCCGGCTCGGCGACTGGCACTTCGACGAGGTGGCGGCCGACTCGCTGCCGCTGTCGGCGGCGGCCTTCTCCCGGATGTTCGCCTACCCGGACCACTCGCTCTTCGCCCGGGCCGTCTACAAGCTGGGCTGGACCTGGTACCGGATGGACGACTACCAGCAGGCGGTCGACGCCTTCACCCGGCTGCTCGACTTCTACGTGGCCCGCGCCGGCAAGACCGGGGAGAAGCCGGGCGGCGACGTCTGGCCGGAGGCCATCCAGTACTCCGCCATCAGCTTCGCCGACGAGAAGTGGGGAGGCGTGGAGAAGGCCAAGGGCTTCTACGCCGACCGCGGCGGCCGCCCCTACGAGGCCGAGATCTTCGGCCGGCTCGGCGACGTCTACTACGACGAGACCAAGTTCGCGGCGGCCGTGGAGGCCTACCAGGTGGTGCTGGCGCGGGCCCCGCTCTCGCCCGACGCGCCGCGCATCCAGGGCAAGATCGTCATGGCCTGGTCGCGCGACCGCCGCTTCGAGCGCGAGGCCATGGAGCGCCAGAGGCTGGTCGAGCTCTTCTCCGAGGGGACGGCCTGGTGGGAGCAGAACAAGGGCGACCCGGAGCTGGTGGCCGCGGTGCGCGACCTGATCGAGAAGAGCCTGCAGCGCGCCTCGAGCTTCCACCACGCCCAGGCCCAGCAGTTCAAGGCCGAGGGCAGGCTGGAGGACGCGGTCTCGCAGTACCGCGTGGCCGCTACCGCCTACGGGGAGTACCTGGCCCGCTACCCGCACTCCAAGCTGGCCCACGAGCTCACCTACAACTACGCCGACTGCCTCTACAACTCGCTGGCCTTCGAGAAGGCGGCCCGCACCTACGCGTCGGTCCGCGACGATCCGGCCGACGACAAGTTCTGGACCGAGTCGGCGGTCTCGGCGGTGATCTCCTGGGAGGGCGAGGTGATCCGGTTGCAGCGGGCCGGCGAGCTGCCGGCGCGCAAGGTGCTGCTCTCCACCGATCGGCGGGAGCGCGAGGAGGTCAAGCCGCTGCCGCTCCCCGCCGTCTACCAGGGCCTGGTGCGCGACTCCGACGTGCTGGTGGCGCGGCGCGGCGACGTCCCCCAGGCCCCGACCCTGGCCTTCAAGGCCGGCGAGGCCTTCTACAAGCACAACGACTTCGACGAGGCGCGCTGCCGCTTCGAGGAGGTGGTGGGCCGCTGGCCCACCGACGCGGTGGCCCAGTTCGCCGCCAACCTGATCATCGAGTCCTACCTGACCATGAAGGACTGGAAGGCCGTGGAGTCGGCCTCGGCCCGCCTGCAGTCGGCGGAGGTGGCGCGCAACCCGGCCCTGCAGGCCTCGCTGCAGAAGTTCAAGCTGGGCGGCCGCTTCAACCGCGCCATGCAGCTCATGGACGAGAAGAAGTTCGAGCCGGCCGCCGCGCTCTTCATCGCGCTGGTGCAGGAGGACCCGCGCCACGAGTTCGCCGACAAGGCCCTCTACAACGCCGCCAGCTGCTACGAGGGGGCGCGCCGCTTCGAGTCGGCGCTGCGCATGTACGAGCGCATCAGCGTCGAGTACCCGAAGTCCGCGCTGGCCGACGAGGCGCTCTTCCGGGTCGGCTTCAACGCCGAGAACACCTGGGACTTCGAGAAGGCGGTCGACCGCTACGTCCTGCTGGTGGAGAAGTACCCTGGCTCCAAGCACCGCAAGGACGCGCTCTACAACGCGGCGCGGGCCCAGGAGAACCTGCAGCGCTACGACGCGGCGGCGGCGGCCTTCACCCGCTACGCCAAGGCCTACCCCGACGCCGAGGACGCCGCTCGCACCCAGTTCCACGCCGCCCTCATCTACGAGAAGACCGGGGAGTGGAAGAAGGAGATCACCGCCCTCCAGGAGTTCAACCGCCGCTTCGGCAAGTCGAAGGAGCACGAGCTGGTGGTGCAGGCCCAGCTCAAGATCGCCCTGGCCTGGCGCGAGCTCAAGGACGAGCGGGCCGCCAAGGCCGGCTACGCGGCCACCGTGGCCGAGTTCGGCGCCCGCGGCCTGAAGCCGGAGGCCGCCCCGCGCGCCGCCGCCGCCGCCGCCGAGGCCCGCTTCCGCCTCGCCGAGTACGACTTCGAGCGCTACGACGCCATCACCCTGCCCACCACCACCGACCCGAAGAAGCTCAAGAAGGCGCTGGAGGCCAAGTTCGCCGAGGCCAAGCGGGTGGCCCCGCTCTACGACGAGGTCTCGAAGTACCGGCGCCCCGACTGGATCCTGGCCGCCTTCTACCGCAAGGCCTACCTGCTGGAGCGGCTGGCCCAGACCATCTACGACGCCCCGGTGCCGGCCGAGTTCAAGAAGCCGGGCAACGAGGAGTACCTGGCCGCCTACCAGGATGGCCTCGCCCAGTTCGCCCAGCCCTACGAGGACCAGGCGGTCACCGTCTACGTCCAGGCCATCGAGGCGGCCCGCAAGCTCCACGTCAAGAACGAGTGGACCAAGAAGATCGGCGAGTCGCTCTCCCGCTACCGCCCCCGCGAGTACCCCATCCTCAAGGAGGCGAAGGCGCGCATGATCACCGAGGATCTCTCCCCGGTGCCGCTCGCCGACGCCCCCGACGGCCCGGCCCGGGCCAGCGCCCCGCCCCCGACCGAGCCGGCCCGCCAGGCCGGCCCCCCACCGACCGCCAGCGGCAAGCTCGGCGGCACGGACGAAAAGTGAACCAGCACCGCTCGCACCCGAGGAGCACCACCATGAACCGAGTCCTTCGCGGCACCACCCTGTGCCTGGCCCTGCTGGCCGGCTGCGCCACCACCTCCACCGGCGGCGGCGCCAGCACCCGCTTCAAGCAGGCCGACCAGAAGTTCCCGCCCCCCATCAGCGAGTTCACCGAGGACTTCGAGCGCGGCTTCGCGCAGAACGTCAACACCCACCACCAGGCCGCCAACATGGCGGCCAGCTCGGGCAACATGGACCAGGCCCGCGCCGAGTGGGCCACCGAGGGCCAGGCGCTGGCCGACTTCTCCGACAAGTTCCCCCTGTCCGACTGGAGCGTCGCCTTCCGCTACAACGCCGCCAAGTACTTCCTCTACGCCCGCCAGGAGGCCAAGGCGGTCGAGCAGGCCGAGAAGCTGCTCATCAGCCCCGAGGCCAACGACATCTCCCGGGCCATGGGCTCCAAGCTGGCCTACGCCGCCACCAACGGCCTGGCCAACGACAAGGTCAAGGCCGGCCAGCTCGAGGCGCTGCGGCTCCCGTTCTGGGACCAGCGCAAGAACACGCCGCTGGCCCCGCGCAGCCCGCCGGGTGAGTGGCGGCGCATCGTCGACTACGCCGACACCTACGTGAAGCTGGCCGCCAGCGACCCCGACAACAAGAAGGCGGCCAACGAGCGGTTCCTGCCGGCCACCCCGGCCCAGGTCGCCCTGAGCGCCGCCCAGATCGAGTACGCCTTCGACAACATGGAGGACGCCCGCAACCGGTTCGCCCGGTACTTCGACGCCTGGCCCGGGGAGATCGAGATCGGGGCCGTGAAGCTCTACCTGCAGACCTTCCTGGCCCTCGGCGACACCGCCGGCTACGAGGCGGCGGTCCCGAAGCAGAAGGCGCTGGTCGCCGCCGCGCTCGCCAAGTCGACCGACCCCAAGGCCAAGGAGGCGCTCGCCAAGGTGCTGGAGCAGCTCGGCACGCTGGAGCTGGAGGCCGGCTACAACCAGGGCAAGCGGCAGCTTGACGCAGGCAAGTTCGCCGAGGCCGGCGCCACCTTCGAGGCCTTCGCCGTCGCCAACCCGGGCAACGCCAACGTCTCGCTGGCGCTCTACCAGGCGGCGGTCGCCTACGAGAAGGCCAACCAGCTGGAGAAGGCGGCCGCCCTGCGCGAGCAGGTGATCGCCAGGTTCCCCGACAGCAAGGAGGCCGAGGGCGCCCAGCTCATGCTGGCGTCGCAGCGGGCCAAGCAGGGGAAGGGCGAGGAGGCGGTCAAGCTCTACCGGTCCTTCCTGGAGAAGTACCCGGACAGCACCCTCCGCTGCAGCGCCGTCTTCAACATGGGTCGGGAGCTCGACCAGCTGCGCCGGCCCGTCGACGCCGCCAAGGTCTACACCACCTTCGGCACCGACGCGCGCTGCGCCAAGGATGACGCCAACGCGGCGGCCAACGTGCTCTTCCGCGCCGGCGAGCTCTTCGAGAAGGCCGGGAAGCGCCCCGAGGCCAAGAGGTCCTACCAGGCCTGCGGCGACGTCACCGGCGTGACCGACACCGTCTTGAAGGTCAACCAGGTCGAGGCCAGGAAGCGGGCCAAGAGGTAGCGATGGGCCAGGGGGTGCGGACCATCCGGGCGGTGCGGCTGGCGATCCCGATCGCCACGCTGCTCGCGTCGTGCGCCGGCGCGCAGAAGCCGCCGCCGCCCGAGCCGGAGGCGCCGGTCTCGGCGCCGCCGCAGGAGCGGCAGGTCGAGGTGCCCGAGGCGCCGGAGCCGTCCCCAGCCGCCACCGCCACCGGGAGCGCGCCGGCCGTCCCCCGCCAGGTCCGTCCTCCCCGGCAGAAGCTGACACCCGAGGCGGAGCAGCAGGCCCGCGCCCGGTTCGAAGAGGCCTCGAAGCTGCAGGGGCTCGGCGACCAGGAGGGGGCTGCCGCCGCCTTCGAGGCGGTGCAGCGCTCAGGCGCCGCGCTGCCGTGGGCCGGGGTCAACGCCGGGCTGCTGCGGGAGCGGCTCGGGCAGCCGGACCGCGCCGTCTCCGCCTACGAGGCGACGGTGCTCGACTTCCCCAACTTCGCGCCGGCGGGCCAGAACCTGGTCCGGCTCTGGCTGCGCCAGGGCCGCCCGGCCGACGAGCTGGAGCGGGAGCTGCGCGGCCGGCTCGAGCAGGTCGACGGGGTGGCGCTGCGGGTCGGCCTGGCCGAGGTGCTGCTGACCGCCGGCAAGACCGTGCCCGCCGAGGAGGAGTGCAAGAAGGCGCTCAAGATCGACGAGAAGAACATCCCGGCCATGGTGGCGCTGGCCAACGCCTACGCTGGCCGGAAGCGCTTCGAGCTGGCCCGCATGGTGCTGGAGAACGCCCGCCAGGTCGACGAGCACGACCCGGCCATCTGGAACCGGCTCGGCTTCATCGAGATGGCGCTCGGCAACCGGCCCCAGGCCATCGAGAACTTCAAGACCGCCGCCTCGCTGCGGCCCGACTACCCGGAGGCGCACGCCAACTACGGCGCCATCCTCGCCGACGCCGACGACTTTACCGGGGCGGTGCAGGAGCTGGAGCTGGCGGTCAAGTACGCGCCGCGCTCGGCCGGCACCTGGCTGACGCTCGGCAACGCCTACCGTGGGCTGCAGGAGTTCGAGAAGGCGGAGGCGGCCTACCGCAAGGCGCTCGAGCTCGACGCGGCGCTCAACGACGCGCGGTTCAACCTGGCGGTGCTCTACCTCGACGTGGCCCGCCCGGGCCTGCCGACGCTGCAGCGGCTCGAGCAGGGGCTGGGCTGGTTCGACCAGTTCGAGAAGCAGGGTGGGCAGGAGCCCCGGGTGGCCGCCTACCGCAAGGACACGCTGCGCGAGATCGACCGCGAGAAGAAGCGGCTGGTGCGCGAGGAGAAGGACCGGCTCCGCAAGGAGACCGAGGCGAAGAAGAAGGCCGAGGAGGAGGCTGCAGCGGCTGCGGCAACGGCTGCGGCAACGGCTGCGGCAGCGGCAGCGGTGGCAGCGCCTGCGGTGGCAGCGCCTGCTGCGGCGACGCCCGCTGCGCCGGCTCCGGCGACGGCCGCCGCGCCCCAAGGGGCCGTGACGCCGGCCCCGGCGGCAGAGCAGGATGGAGCCCCGCAGGCCCCCGCGCGGCCGGCCGCAGGGCCGGCCGGGAGCAAGCTGCAGGAAGGAGGCGACAAGTGAAGTGGATCCGGTCGCTTGTGGCGCTCGCCGGCGCCATGCTAACCATTTTGGAGGTCCTCCCGGGGAGGGCCGAGGCCGCCCCGCCGGTGAAGTCGGAGGTCCAGGCCGTACCGAAGCCGGCCAGGCCAGAGGCCCGGCCCAACGAGAAGAAGAAGGTGGCGCCGACCAAGATCCTGCGGCTGGAGGAGCTCAAGGTGGAGGGGAAGATCCAGAAGCCCCAGGCGATGTTCCTCATGCCGCGCGCCAACCTCAACATCGGAGAGCTGGATCGGTCCGAGCCGCTCCTCCCCAAGGTGTCGCAGGTCCTCACCAAGCCCCCGTTCTAGAGCAGGCCCGGTTCCAACGAGACAGGTGACAGCGAGATGGCGGCTCAGCAGTCCAAGGTGCTTCGACTCGGCGTGATCCAAGGCGGCAAGATCGTCGAGGAGCGCATCCTCTCGACGCGCCAGCCGGTCACCATCGGGACCAGCGCCCGCAACACCATCGTCGTCCCCATCTCCAACCTCCCGGAGAGCTTCACCGCCTTCACGCTCCAGGGCGACGCCTGGCATCTCTGCTTCGAGGAGGGGATGGACGGGCGTATCCAGGATGACCAGGGCGCCACCGATCTCGCCAGCCTGGTGGCGGCGGGGAAGGCCCGCAAGGAGGGGAAGGGTCACGCCGTCCCGGTCGCCGACACGCAGCGGGGGCGGCTCACGCTCGGCGAGGTGACGCTGCTCTGGCAGTTCGTGCCCCAGCCGCCCGAGGCCCCGCGCCCGGTGCTGCCGCCCGATGCCCGCGGCAACCACTTCAAGAGCCTCGACCGGCTCTTCGCCATCGTCCTGGCCACCTCGTTCCTGCTCCACGGCGGCGCCTACGTGGCGCTCGCCAACACCGACCTCCCGCCCGAGGTGACCATCGAGCTGGTCCCGGACCGCTTCGCCAGGCTGCTGGTCCCCGACCGGCTCCCGGCGCCACCGGTGGAGAAGAAGGAGGAGGCGCGGGCCGCCGCCGAAGAGAAGAAGGTCGAGGAGAAGAAGCCCGACCCCGACGCCAAGAAGGCCGAGAAGAAGGCCGAGACCACCGAGCAGGTGGCGGCGCGCAAGGCGGCGCGGGCCGCGGCGGTCGCCAAGGCGGTGCAGAGCAAGGGGATGCTCAAGGTGCTCGGCGCGCTCGGTCCCGGCAGCGGCGGCGGCGCCGTCTCCGACGTCTTCGGCGCCGGCGGCGGGATGACCGACGTGGCCTCGGCGCTCTCCGGGGCCGGCGGCGTGGCGGTGGCCACCGACCCGGGCGCCGGCGGCGGGCGCAAGGGGGGCGGGCAGGGCGGGGCGGCCAGCATCGGCGATCTCGCCACCAGCGGCGGCGGCGCCGTCGCCTACGGCACCAAGTCGGAGGTCAAGGTCACCGGCACGGTGGCGACCGAGGCGGCCGAGATCGACTCGAGCGACATCGACCAGGCCAAGCTGGGCGCCTTCGTCAGGGCGCGCATGGGGCTGATCAAGGCCTGCTACGAGAACGCCCTGAAGCGGAACCCCAACCTCAAGGGCAAGGTGGTGATCCGCTTCACCATCCTGGAGACCGGCGGCGTGGCCGACGTGGGCGCCTCGCAGAACAGCCTGGGCGCCTCCGACGTCCCCACCTGCATCATGAACACCATGCGCAGCTGGCGGACCCAGTTCCGCCCCAGCGGCCCGGTCACGGTCGAGTACCCCTTCCTCTTCACGCCCTCCAACTGAGCCGCGACCGAACCGGCACCCCGCCGGCGGCGCCGCACCGCCGACGCTGACGGCCGCCACCGCGCCAGCCCACCTCCACCTTGGAACCTGCCGTGCTCCACATCCTCCTCGCCCTCGCGCTCGGTGCCGGCCAGCTCTCCAACTTCCCCCGCGACGCGGGCGGCCGGATCACGCAGCCGGCGCTCGGCGTGACGCTCGACGGGCAGCCGGTGGTGGTGGTGGCGGCCGGGGACCGGCTCACCGGCTTCCGCGCCGACGGCGGCACCCCGGGCGGCCTCCCCTTCGTCCTCCCCGACGGCGAGCAGCTGGTGGGGGCCCCGGCGGCGGCCGATCTCGACGGCGATCGGCGCAGCGAGCTGGCGGTGGTGACCGGCTCCGGCAAGGTCTACCTCTGGGGCGGCGGCGGGGTGGCCCAGGGCTTCCCGGTCTCGCTCTCGGCCAAGGCCCGGGCCGGCGCCTCCTTCGCCGACGTCGACGGCGACGGTCGCCCCGAGCTGCTGGTCGGCGACGAGCAGGGAAGGGTCCATGCCTTCAAGCGCGGCGGCGCGCTCGCCAAGGGCTTCCCCATCCAGGCCGGCCGCGTCGCCGTCACCAGCTCGATCTCCAGCAGCGGCTTCGCAGGCGGCCCGTCGCTGGCCTGGGGGACCGTGGATGGCAAGGTCCACGTGGCCTCCACCGCCGGCGCCGAGCGGCCCGGCTTCCCGCTGGCCACCGCCTTCGCCGTCTCCGGCGCGCCGGTCTTCGCCGATCTCGACGACGACGGGGCCATGGACCTGCTGGTCGGCAGCCAGGACTTCAAGCTCTACGCCGTGGACGGCAAGGGGAAGGCGCTGCCCGGCTTCCCGGTCTCGGCCGCCTACCGGATCTACGACTCCCCCGCCGTGGCCGACCTCGACGGCGACCGGCGGCTGGAGGTGGCCTTCGCCTCGGCCGATGGCCTGCTCCACGTCGTGGACGGGACCGGCCAGCCGCTCAAGGGGTTCCCGGTGCGGGTCGGGCCGCGCCTCTTCGGCGGGCCCGTGGTGGCAGACCTCGATCGCGACGGCGCGCTCGACCTGGTGGTGGCCTCCGCCGACGGCGCGGTGGCGGCGGTGAGCAGGGCCGGCCGCCCCCTGGCCGGCTTCCCGGCCTCGCTGGGCGAGCAGGAGCTGGCCGCTTCGCCGCTGCTCTTCGACCTGGCCGGCGAGGGCGGCCTGGCGGTGCTGGTGGGCGGACCCTCCGGACGGCTCCACGGGCTGCGCGCCGCGCGCGGCGCCACCACCACGCTGGCCGCCCCCTGGCCGGCCCCGGCCCACGACGCCGCCCGGACCGGGCGCGCCGGCCCCAACCCGCCCTCCTACAAGGAGCTCACGCTCACGCCGCCGGCGCCGCGCCTGGCCGACAGCCTGCAGGCCAGCTGGCGTGCCACCTGGCTCGACGCCGGGCCGGGCGAGACCATCCCGGCGCCGCGCCTCGAGTGGCTCCGCAACGGCAAGGTGGTGGCCGGGCTGGAGGGGCGGGCCAAGCTCCCGCCCGGCACCGCCCGGCGCGGCGAGCGCTGGCGGTTCACGCTGGCGGTGGCGGGGAGCACGGCCGTGGTCGAGAGCCCCGAGGTGCGCATCCTCGACACCCCGCCTGGCCCGCCGGTGGCGAAGCTCACGCCGCCGGTCCCGGAGCGCGGCACCGCCGTCAAGGTGAGCGTGGTCACGCCGGCCACCGACGCCGACGGCGACCCGGTCAGCTACCGCTTCGACTGGCTGCTCGACGGCCTGGAGACCGGCATCAGCGGGCAGACCTTCCCGGGCGACCGGCTGCGCCGCGACCTGCTGCTGACGGCGCGGGTCATCGCCAACGACGGCGAGCTCGACGGGCTCCCGGCCCTGGCCGAGGCGCTGGTGGCCAACAGCCCACCCAGCGAGCTGGCGGCGGCGCTCGATCCGCCCCTGCCGCGCCGGACCGACCTGCTTCGCGCCCTGGTCCTCAAGCCGGCCACCGACGTCGACGGCGACCAGCTCACCTACCGCCACCGCTGGACCCTGGCCGGCAAGCCGCTGGCGCTGCCGCTCGGCGCCGCCGAGGTCCCGGTCGGCCTGCTCCGCAAGCACCAGCTGGTCCGGCTCGAGGTGCGCGCCTTCGACGGGCGGCTCGAGGGGGCGCCGGCCGTGGCCGAGGTCGAGGTGCGCAACTCGCTGCCCGGGGCGCCCAGGGTCGAGATCCGGCCGGCCCGCCCGCGCAAGGGCGAGCCGCTGCGCGCCGTGCTGGTGGCGCCGGCCGAGGACGCCGACGGCGACCCGCTCACCTACGCCTTCACCTGGACCCGCAACGGGCAGCCGCAGCCGGCGGGGGGCGATCCCCGCGAGGTGGCCGCGGCGGTGGTGGAGCGCGGCGACCGGTTCGAGGTGGTGGTCCAGGCCTCCGACGGCGAGGAGAAGGGGCCCAAGGCGCAGGCGGTGGTGACCGTCGTCAACACGCCGCCCGAGCCGCCGCGGATCGCCATCGAGCCGCGCCTGCCCAGGGGGGGCGAGGAGCTCAAGCTGGTGGTCCTGGCGCCGGCCCGCGACGCCGACGGCGATCCGGTCAAGCTCAACGTCGGCTGGACCCGCGAGGGCAAGCTGGCGGCCGCCGCCACCGAGACGCTCGGCCCGTCGCTCTTCCGCAAGCACGAGCGGGTGCGCGTCATCGTCACCCCCCAGGACGGCATCGAGTCGGGGCTCCCGGTCACCGACGAGGTGCTGGTGGCCAACGCGCCGCCCACCGCCCCCACCGCGGTCTTCGCGCCGGCGCGCCCCAGCGCCGGGGCGCCGCTGCGGGCCCTGGTCCAGGCGCCGGCCCATGACCCGGACGCAGACCCGCTCACCTATCGCTACCGCTGGCTGCGCGACGGCTCGCCGGTCCACCTCCCCGGCGGCGACGGCGGGCAGGAGGCCGGCTGGACCAGCGTCAACGAGGCCCCGGCCTCGCTGCTGGCCAAGGGGCAGCGCTGGGAGGTGGAGGCGCAGGCCTGGGACGGCGAGGTCCACGGCCCATCTGGCCGGGCCATCGCCGAGGTGGTCAACACGCCGCCGCCGCCTCCCGAGGTGGCCTTCTCCCCGGCCCGCCCACGCGCCATCGATGGGCTGGCGCTGCGGGTCAACCAGCGCCCCGACGTCGATGGCGACCAGGTCACCTGGCGGTACGCCTGGTTCCGGCAGGGGACCCGCCACGAGGCCCCGGCCGACCAGGCCCAGGTCCCGCGCGGCGTGCCGAAGAAGGGCGAGCGCTGGGCCGTGGAGGTGGTGGCGCTCGACGGGCAGGCCGAGAGCCCGCCGGTCCGCGCCGAGCTGGTGATCGCCGACACCGCCCCCGGGCCGGTGGTGGTGGCCCTCTGCGACGGCCCGGTCCCCTCCGGCACCTTGCCCGAGGTGAAGGTGGCGAGGTCGTCCATCGATCCCGACGGCGACACGGTCAGCTACCGCTACGAGTGGAGCCTCAACGGCGCGGCGCAGCCGTCGACGCTGGCCCGGCTCGGCGTGGCGCTGAAGAAGCGTGACGTGGCGCGCGTGCTGGTGACGCCCTGGGACGGCGAGCTGCCCGGCCCGACCGTGGCCGCCTCCTGCGCCGGGCGCGACACCCCGCCCACGGCGCCGGGGGCGGCGCTGGAGCCGGCGGCGCCGACCGCGCTGAGCGGCCTCACCGTCAAGCTCCAGCGGCTGGCCACCGACGCCGACGGCGATCCCATCAGCTACCGCTACCGCTGGTGGCGCGACGGCGTCCCTTACGCGCTGGAAGGGTCGGCCGTGGCGCCGCGGGCGCTCAAGCGTGGCGAGACCTGGCGCGTCGAGGTGACCGCGCACGACGGCGAGCAGGCCGGACCGCCGCTGGTGCTCTCGGCCACGGTGGTCAACACCGTGCCCGACCAGCCACAGGTGGCCCTCAAGCCGGCCTCGCCGGTCACCGGCGCGCCGCTCTCCTGCGAGGCGGTGGTCCCAGAGCGCGACGCCGACCAGGAGGCGATCACCGTCGGGTATCGCTGGCTGCGCAACGACCGGCCCGAGGCGCTGGGCGAGGGGCGAAGCGAGCTTCCGGCCGGCGTGATCAAGCGCGGCGAGCGGTGGCGCTGCGAGGCCTGGGCCTCCGACGGCCGCTCCGAGAGCCCGCGAGCCACGGCCGAGGTGACGGTCAAGAACAGCCCACCGGCCGCTCCGCAGGTGGTGATCGAGCCGGAGGTGGCGCGGACGCGCGACGAGCTGACTTGCCGCATCTCGGTCCCGTCGATCGATCCGGACAGGGACGAGGTGAGCTACAGCTACGCCTGGTGGCGCAACGACAAGCCCCTCCCGGGGACGTCGGACTCGGGCACCTTGCCGCGTCTCGCGACCACCAACCGCGATCGATTCAGGTGCGTCGTCACGCCCAGCGACGGAATGTCGCAGGGACCTCCGGCCCAGGCGGAGCGGGTCATCGTCAACTCGGCGCCCGGCCCGGCCCGCGCCGCGATCTCGCCACGTGCCCCGGTCGAGGGACAGCCGATCAGGTGCGACATCAAGTCGAAGAGCGAGGATCCGGACGGAGACACAGTACGTTACCGGTATCGCTGGCAAAGGAACGGAACGCCGCAGCCCTTCGCCGAGACCTCCACCGAGGTACCCGTACGGATGGTTCGTGCTGGAGATCGCTGGCGCTGCCTGCTGATCCCGACTGATGGTGACCTGGATGGTCCAGAATCGGGGAGCGAAGAGGGGCTCGTGGCTGTAGCCCCATAGCGCCGGATTCGCGCTGGGTAAATGGGTTGCCTACATTGACGCTCAGCCCGTGAGACCCTAATATCCGCGAGTTGCCGACGAGCACTTTCAGGCGACGCGGGGTCATTCAATGAACAGCGCAATTCGCATGGCCGCCCTCGGCGGTTGCCTCTTCGTCGCAGCGGCGTCTGGCCGGGCCTCCGCGCAGGCTCCGGCCGCGGCGCCCGCGGCCAAGGGCAACGCGGTCGCCGAGGCGGATCGTCCCAAGCGGGCCAGCGAGGCCATCACCTCGATGCGGGGGTCGCTCCGCCAGGTGACCACGCGCGTCGAGGACGCCCGCAACGAGAAGGACGTGGTGAAGCTCAACTGCGTCAACGAGAAGCTGGCCCAGATCAAGGGGCTCCTCAAGGTGGCCGAGCAGTCGGAGAACGCCTTCAAGGAGGCGGTCGTCAACAAGGATCCGGCCGCCAACGGCGAGTACGCCAAGATCATGATCGCCAAGGGGAAGGTCGACGGCCTCGGGAACGAGGCCCAGCAGTGCATCGGGCAGCTCGCCTACGTGGTCGACGAGAAGACCACCGTCGAGGTGCAGCAGCCGAGGAACCAGCCGCAGCTCGACACCTCGGGGCGCTACAAGCCGCCGACGACGCCGGGCGCGCCGGTGGTGCTGCGCCCGCCTTCCGCGAGCACCGTCTTCTGACCAGGCCGCTGTCGACCAGGCCGCTGTCCGATTCAACCAACGAGATGAGGGGTTACGTGAACGCCAATCGGACGATGAGATGGTCGCTGGGGGCGGCGCTGCTCTTGGCGGCTGCGCCGGCGCTCGCGGGCTTCGGGGACGGGATCCGGGTCGGCGGCGCCGAAGGGCGCCTGCACCCGTTCGTGGAGCTGGAGCTCCGCTACGACTCGAACGTCGCCTACTTCATGGACGTGCCGGGGACCACCTCCTCGACCGGGGACCTGGTCCTCCACGTGCGCCCCGGCCTGCAGCTGAGCGTCCCGGGTGACAACGTGGCCGTCGAGCTGCGCGCCATGCTCGACTGGGCGCAGTACATGGGCACCAAGGACACCCGCACCAAGGATCTCTCCAAGCTCTACGCCAACGCCACCCTCGGCGTCGGCTTCAACCGCAAGGGGCAGGTCGGCCTCGAGATCGACGAGTCCTACGCCCGCAGCGACCAGTCGAACGGCTACTCGATCGCCGCCGGCGTGGTCTCCAACTACAACAAGCTCTCCCTCGGCGTGCCCTGGCGCCCGGGCGGCGGGGCCATGACCGCGACCCTCTCGGGCGACTGGACCGTGGAGTCCTTCGACGCCTTCGAGTCGGCGACCTACTGCAGCGTGGCCGGCAACCCCTACTGCAACTCGGCCTACCTCTCCGACCTCGGCTACAACAACATCGGCCTCGGCGCCGGCCTCAACTGGAAGTTCCTGCCCAAGACGTCGGCGCTGCTCGACGTCTCCTGGTTCAACCGGATCCCCAACAGCACCCTCCGCTCGATCGGCGGCACCGGGCTGCGCGCCCAGGCCGGCGTCAGCGGGCTGATCACCTCGCACCTCGCGGCCACCCTCAAGGCCGGCTACGGCACCACCCTCGACCTGAAGCTCGACCCGGCCGCAGGCCCGAAGCCCTCCAGCTTCGGCACCTGGCTCGCCACCGCCCAGGTCGAGTGGCTCCCCTCCGACTTCTCCTCGCTCAAGGCGACCTTCAACCACGACCTCGGCATGGACCCGGGGAGCACCTGGGCGCTCTACGGCGTCTCCCACTTCTCCATCGACGGCAAGAGCAAGTTCAACAGCGTCATCTCGGCGGCGCTCTTCCTCGACTACGCCATGATCGACTACCAGGACGCAGCCACCTCCGCGAGCCGGGTCCTCACCATCAGGCCGTCGGTGCAGGCCGACCTGAACCGCTGGCTCATGCTGGAGCTGGCCTACCAGTACACCGACCGCACCACCGACCTGGCCGCGCCACCCCCGGGCTGGGAGTACAGCCGGCAGGAAGTCTGGCTGCGCGGCGTGGTCACCTATTAAGGCCGACCGCGGGTGAGCAACTCCAGTTCGGGTCTCCGAGTCCTCGCGGCCACGCTCGTGGTCTGCGCCCTGTCGGCCTGCGCCTCGAGCGGCCGCACCGCCCTGGTGGGCGACCAGGGGACCACCGGCGGCCTGCCGGCCTCCACGCTCGGCCCCAACGACCTCTTCGAGGTCCGGGTCTACCAGGAGCCCGAGCTCTCGGGCATGTACCAGGTCGGCCCGCAGGGCGACATCATGTTCCCGCTCTGCAAGCAGGTGGTGGTCAGCGGCCTGACCGCCAACGGCGCCGCGGAGAAGCTGCGGGACTGCCTCGCCAGGGGCTTCCTGCGCAACCCGCAGGTTTCGGTGCTGGTCAAGGAGTTCAACTCCCGCAAGGTCTTCGTCTTCGGCGAGGTCCAGAAGCCAGGGACCTTCGCCTTCGAGGACGGCATGTCGGTGGTCCAGGCGCTCACCCTGGCCGGCGGCTTCACCAAGCAGGCGGCCCAGAACTCCACCTCGGTGACCCGGCGTATCAAGGGCCAGGAGGTGAAGCTCAAGGTCAACGTGCAGGACATCGCGCTCGGCAAGGCGGCCAACTTCACGCTCGAGCCGGGCGACATCGTCTACGTCCCCGAGTCGATGTTCTAGCCTCGCCGGGGCGCCGGTCCGCGGCGCGACCCGAAGGGCCGCCGCGCGGCCTCTCCTGCAGCGGCCAGCCCACGATTCCGGCCCGATCCCGCTGGCACGCCGGCTGCTCCACCGCTGCGCATGCTGGCGTGCGTCCGCTCCGCGGTGGTCCTGGGCATCGAGGCCCTGCCGGTCGACGTCGAGGTCGAGTCGACGCTGGGGCTGCCCAAGGTCTTCCTGGTGGGGCTGGCCGCCCGGGCCGTCGCCGAGGCCGAGATCCGGGTGCTGGCGGCGGTGCGGAACTGCGGGGTCACGCTCCCCTCGAAGCGCGTGGTCATCAACCTGGCCCCGGCCGACCTGCGCAAGGACGGCACCGGGCTCGATCTCCCCATCGCCGCGGCCCTGCTGGCGGCCAGCCAGGAGCTGCCGCCGGCCGCGCTCGAGGGGATCGTCTTCGTCGGCGAGCTTTCGCTCTCCGGGGAGGTCCGCCCGGTCCGCGGCGTGCTGCCGGTCGCCCTGGCGGCGCGACAGGCCGGGGCCCGGGCGCTGGTGGTGCCGGAGGCGAACGGCCACGAGGCGGCGGTGGTGGAGGGGCTCACCGTCCACGCCGTCCAGCACCTCGCCCAGGTGGTGGCCTGGGCGCGCGGCCAGGCGGCGCTGCCCCTGCTCCCCGAGGCCCCACCGGCCCAGCCGGCGCTCCCACCGCTCGACCTCGGCGACGTGGCCGGGCAGGACGTGGCCAAGCGGGCCCTGGAGGTGGCGGCCGCCGGCGGCCACAACCTGCTCTTCTTCGGCCCGCCCGGCGGCGGCAAGACCATGCTGGCGCGGCGCCTGCCCGGGCTGCTGCCCCCGCTCGACTTCGGCGAGGCGATCGAGGCGACGGTGGTCCACAGCGTGGCCGGCCTGACCCGCCACCGCGGCCTGCTCACCGAGCGCCCCTTCCGCGCCCCCCACCACTCCGTCTCCGACGCCGGGCTGGTGGGGGGCTCGTCACCGCCCCGCCCCGGCGAGGTCTCGCTGGCCCACCACGGCGTCCTCTTCCTCGACGAGCTCCCCGAGTTCCGCCGCCACGTCCTCGAGTCGCTGCGCCAGCCGTCCGAGGACGGGGAGGTGACGCTGGTGCGGGCGGCGCGCTGCATCACCTACCCGGCCAGCTTCGCGCTGGTGGCGGCCATGAACCCCTGTCCCTGCGGCCACCACGGCGACCTGACCAAGCGCTGCCGCTGCACCACCGCGGAGCTGCTGCTCTACCGGCGGCGCATCAGCGGGCCCCTGCTCGATCGCATCGACCTGCACGTCGACGTCCCGGCGGTGCCCCCCGGGCTGCTCGGCGCGGCGGGGAACCGCCCCAGCAGCGCCGAGGTGCGCCAGCGCGTGGCCCGGGTGCGGGCTCTGTCGGCGTCGCGCTGCGGGGCGGCCCGGGTCAACGCCAGGCTGCGCGGACCGCAGCTGCGCCGCCACTGCCAGCCCGACGCCGAGGGGCGGCAGCTCCTCACCGCCACCATGGAGCGGCTCGGCCTCTCGGCCCGGGCCCACGACAAGGTGCTGCGGGTGGCCCGCACCATCGCCGACCTGGGTGAGTCCGAGGGCGTCCGCTTCGTGCACGTGGCCGAGGCCATCCAGTACCGCGGGCTCGACCGCCAGCTCACCTGATCAACGGGCCGATCCCGGCCCCAACCGCCGCCCACCAGAGGGCGCAAGAAGGAGCAGCCCATGAGCAAGATCACGGAGCGGATGAAGGCGCTGGCCCAGGCGCTCGGCGCCATCGAGAAGCAGTTCGGCAAGGGATCGGTGATGCGGCTCGGCGACGAGACCGAGGCCCCGCCGGTGGCGGTGGTGCCGACCGGCTCGCTGGGGCTCGACCTGGCGCTGGGGGTGGGCGGGCTGCCGCGCGGGCGGGTGGTGGAGATCTACGGACCGGAGTCGTCGGGCAAGACCACGCTGGCGCTCCACGCCATCGCCGAGGTGCAGAAGCAGGGCGGGGTGGCGGCCTTCATCGACGCCGAGCACGCCCTCGACGTCACCTACGCCCGGAAGCTCGGGGTCTCGCTGGCCGACCTGCTCATCTCCCAGCCCGACACCGGGGAGCAGGCCCTGGAGATCGCCGAGCAGCTGGTCCGCTCCGGCGGGGTCGACCTGGTGGTGGTCGACTCGGTGGCGGCGCTGGTGCCCAAGGCCGAGATCGAGGGGGAGATGGGCGACGCCCACATGGGGCTGCAGGCGCGGCTGATGAGCCAGGCGCTGCGCAAGCTGACCGCGGTGGTGTCGCGCAACGGCACCCTGGTGATCTTCATCAACCAGATCCGGATGAAGATCGGCGTGGTCTTCGGCAACCCCGAGACCACCACCGGCGGCCACGCCCTCAAGTTCTACGCCTCGGTGCGGCTCGACATCCGGCGCATCGGCCAGGTCAAGGAGGGGGACAAGGTGGTGGGCAACCGCACCCGCGTCAAGGTGGTGAAGAACAAGGTGGCGCCCCCGTTCCGCGAGGCCGAGTTCGACATCCGCTACGGCGTCGGCGTCGACCGCTTCGCCGAGGCGGTCGACCTGGCCACCGACCGGGGGATCCTGGAGAAGTCGGGCACCCACTACGCGTTCGACGGCGAGCGGGTCGCCCACGGGCGGGAGCGGGCCGCCGAGTGGCTCAAGGCCAACCCGGCCGCCTTCCGACAGGTGGCGGAGCGGCTCGCGGCGGCGCAGGCGGCCGCCAACCTGGAGCCTTCGGCGCCGCCGACGCAGGAGGAGGAGGCGGCCTGACGGCGGCGGAGGAGGCGGCCTGACGGCGGGCGCCTCCGCCCCAGCCCTGGCCCTGGCCCAGCCTCGGCCTCAGCCCGGCCCAGCCTCGGCCTCAGCCTGGGCCCAGCGCCCGGCGCAGCAGGTCGAGCGCCTCGAAGGCGGCGGCGCGGCGCACCCGGTCGCGGTCGCCGCGGTAGAGCCGGGCCACCGCCTCGGTCCCGGAAGAACCCGCCAGGGCCAGGTGCACCGTGCCGACCGGCTTCTCCGGCGTGCCGCCGCCGGGGCCGGCGATGCCGGTGATGCCGACGCCCCAGCTGGCGCCGGCGGTGCGCCGCGCCCCCTCGGCGAGGGCCCGGGCCACCGGCTCCGAGACGGCGCCGTGCGCCGCCAGCAGCCCGGCCTCCACGCCGAGCACCGCCTGCTTCATCCGGTCGGCGTAGGCGATCACGCCGAGGTCGAGCACCGCCGAGGCGCCGGGGACGGCGGTCAGCATCGAGGCGAGCAGGCCGCCGGTGCAGCTCTCGGCCAGCGCCACCTTCTGGCCTCGCGCCGCCAGCCGCTCCACCACCAGCGCGGCCAGCTCCTGCTTGCCGCTCCCCCAGGCGGCGTCGCCGAAGAGCGCGCGCGCCTGCGACTCGATGGCGGCGGCGCGCGCCTCGGCGCCCGGACCGGTCACCGTCCACTTCAGGTGGACCTCGGGGAAGTGGGCGCGGTAGCCGAAGCGGACGTCGCGGTTGGCCGGGTCGTCCATGATCGGGCGCATCGCCTGGTCGGCGGCCGACTCGCCGAGGCCGATCAGCTTCACCACCCGGGCGGCCGGGGTGGCGCCGAGCCGGGTCGCCACCCAGGGGAGCACCACCTCGTCGGCCAGGCCGCGGTACTCGGCCGGCACGCCCGGCAGGCAGGTGAGCGCGGCGCGGCCGAGCTGGACGGTGAAGCCGGGCGCGGTGCCGAAGCGGTTGGGGTGGATGCTGGCGCCGCGCGGGAAGCGGGCCTGCTTGGCGTTGTTGGGCGTCATGGCCCGCCCCATGCGCTGGAAGCGCTCGGCGATGGCGGCCAGCGAGGGGGCGTGCGGCTCGAGCGGCACCCCGAGCACCCGGGCCACGCACTCGGCGGTCAGGTCGTCCTCGGTCGGCCCCAGCCCGCCGCTCATGACGACCAGGTCGGCCCGGCCGGTGGTCTCGCGCAGCGCCGCCTCGAGCACCTCGCGGTCGTCGCCGACCAGCGTCTTGCGCCCCACCATGACGCCGGCGTCCCAGAGCCGGTCCATCAGCCAGGGCGAGTTGGTGTCGACCACCTGCCCGGTCAGCAGCTCGTCGCCGGTGGCCAGCAGCTCGACGGCGAGGCTCACGGGAAGACCCCCGGGAAGAGGTGGAGGGCGAGCCGCAGCGCGCCCCAGGCGTAGAGGCCGGCGATGAGGTCGTCGAGCACCACGCCGAGGCCGGTCTTCCAGCGGTCGGCGGCCGAGGCGGGCCAGGGCTTGATGATGTCGAAGAGCCGGAAGGCGGCGAAGGCGAAGAGGGCGGTCCGCCAGGTGAAGGGGAGGAAGGCGAGCGCCGTGAGGTAGCCGAGCACCTCGTCGATGACGATGCCCGGGGCGTCGACCACCCCCCAGTGGTGGCCGGCGCGCGTGGCGGCGTAGGCGGCCAGGGCGAGGAAGGCGAGCAGGAAGGCGGCGGCGGCGAGCGGCTCGAGCCGGGAGACGGCCCAGGCCAGCGGCACCGCGCCGAGGGTGCCGACGGAGCCGGGGGCGAAGGGGGCGAAGCCGCACGGGCCCCAGGCGGCCAGCACGGTCCAGCCGTCGGGACGCCCCCTGGTCATCTAGACGTACTCGTCGCCCTCGGACTTGTCGTCCTTGTCGTCGTCGAGATCATCCGGCTCGAGGGCCTCGTCGGCCTCCAGTTCGGCGCGGACGGCGGGGGGCAGCTCGGCGGGGGCAGGCGGCCGGGCCCTGGCGAGGACGGTCTCGACCAGGCCGATGGCGATGTAGGCCAGCATGAAGACCACCAGCACGAAGGAGGGGCGGGTCTTGATGGCGATGGCCAGCCCGGCCAGCAGCAGCAGGCCGAGCACCGCGAAGCTCTTGACCGAGAGGTGGGCGTCCTTGAAGGTCCGGTAGCGGACCGTGGAGACCATCAGGAAGGCGAGCAGCCCGACCACCACGGCCACCGGGACCTGGATGGCCGGGCCGACGTTCTGCTGGAACTCGGCGTAGTGGGCGATGACCAGCGCCACCACGGTGCCGGCCGCCAGCGGGATGGGCAGGCCGACGAAGAAGCGCGAGGAGCCCTTCTCGCCGCGCATCTCCAGCACGTTGAAGCGGGCCAGGCGGAGCGCGCCGCAGGCGGCGAACGAGAAGGAGAGGAAGAGCCCGAGCGCGCCCATGGGGGCGAGGGCCCACTTGTAGACCAGCAGCCCGGGGGCGGCGCCGAAGCTCATGACGTCGGCGAGGCTGTCGAGCTGCATGCCGAAGTCGCTCTGGGTCTTGGTCATCCGCGCCACGCGCCCGTCGAAGGCGTCGAAGAACATGGCGAAGAAGATGGCCAGGGCGGCCTGGTAGAGCTGCACCGGCGTGGCCTCGCCCGAGCAGAGGACGAGCGCGTAGAACCCGAGGAAGATCGAGCTGACCGTGAAGAGGTTGGGAAGGACGAACATCGCCTTCCGCAGGTTGATCTGCATCGGGTGGCCGCCTCCAGGTCCGGGCGAACCACCCGGCCGGGGCGGCACGCTCCTCAATACCTGTCATGCCGGGGGCCGGAAGTCGAGCCGAGCCCTTCGTTCGGGGGTGACGCCGGTCATGCCGGGCTCAGCGGGCCGGCGGCTGGGCCGGCGGCTGGGCCGGCGGCTGGGCGGGCGGCGGGGCGGGCGGCTGGGCGGGCGGCTGGGCGGGGGCGCAGGGCTGGCTGGCCCCGTGGGCGTCGAGCGCCTCGACGCGGGCGCCCGAGCCGCAGTCGACCCAGAGCGCCGGATCGGTCCAGGTGCGGGCCTGCCAGGTGACCACCCGCGCCCCCTCCATGGCCACCAGCCCGGGGCCGCGGCCGGTCACCAGCGTGGCGACCAGCTCGGCCCGGGTCCGATCGGTGAAGATGAAGCCGCCGGCCGCCCCGCCCCCGGCGTCGACGCCGTCGAGCGTGAGCTCGGAGCGGGCCGCCTCGATGGCCGCCCCGCCGCAGCCGGTCAGCTCGCTGGAGCGGAGCGTGAGGGTGGCCCGCAGCAGCAGCAGGCAGTCCCCGCCGAGCCCTTGCCGCTCGCGCGGCCCGGAGATGGTCAGGTCGCTGGCGGTGACCTGCCCGCTCTGGATCGCCAGGCCGGAGGGGCCGCCGGAGCGGTAGACCGACTCGGAGAGGCGGGCCGTCCCGCCGCCGATGGTCACCGCCGCCTCGCGGGAGGGGCCGGTGACGGCGGCGCGGCGGAGCTCGAGCTCGCCGCGGAGCAGGGCCACCCCGGCGTTGCGGCCGGTGGCGGTCACGCCGGTGAGGGCCACGGCGCCGCTGCGCTGCAGCAGGCCGTAGTCGCCCTCCAGCCAGAGGTCGCGCCCGCTCACCCTGGCGCCGTCGACGAAGAGCCCGGCCGCCCCGCCGGAGAGCGCCACCTCCTCGAGCCGGACCGCCCCGGCCAGCGCCTTCAGGGCGCTGCGCGCCGGGCCGGCCACCAGCGAGAGGCCGCGCAGCGTGACGTCACCGTCGGTGATGGCGCCGTCCTCCCCGGGCGGGGCGAGCAGGAAGGTGACCCCGGCCCCGGCCCCGACCACGGTGACGCCGGCGAGCCGGCCGAGGCCGGACCGGTGCTCGCCGGGGCCGAGCCGGAGGGTGTCGCCGGGGGCGAGGCGGGAGAGGGTCTCGGCGAGCGGGGCGCCGGCCGCCAGCTCCAGCTCGACGCCGAGCAGGAGGGCGAGCAACGCCGGGGCGATCACCGCGGGCCGCCGACCGGGGCGGCCGCCGCGTAAGGGCCGGCCAGCCCGGTGCCGCCGCCGATGAAGGCGAGCGGATCGCGCACCTGCCCGCCCTCCCAGACCTCGAAGTGGAGGTGGGGGCCGGTGGCCAGGCCGGTCTGGCCGATGAGGCCGATCGGCGCGCCGGCGTCGAGGGCGTCGCCGGGGGCGCAGAGCAGCGCCGAGAGGTGGCCGTAGCGGGTGGTCAGGTCGCCCGGGTGGCGCACCTCGACCAGCAGGCCGTAGCCGCCGGCCCAGGCGGCGCTCACCACGTAGCCCTGCGCGGCCACGCTGACGACGCGCCCCAGGTCGGCGGCGAGATCGATGCCGGCGTGGAGCTGGCGGGTGCCGTTGAGCGGGTGGTGGCGCGGGCCGAAGCCGGAGGAGAGCCCGGCGTTCTCCACCGGCCAGCGGAGCCGCCCGGGAGGCCGGGCCGCGAACATGGTCTGGCCGATGGCGCGCGAGGTGGCGATCCGTCGGGAGAGCCGCTGGTCGCGGCCGGTCACCAGCCGGGCCAGGTCGCCCGGCGGCGGGCCGTAGTGGCGCTGGTCGAACTCCCACTCGGCCTCCAGCGTCACGCTGGAGCGGACCAGCTCCAGCAGCGGGGTCTGCGGGAGGGGGCGAACCAGGTAGGCGTCGAGCCGGGCCACCAGCGCCCGCCAGGCCGCCTCGGCCTCGGGCGGGAAGCCGCGGGCGGCGGCGGTGCGGAGGCGACGGCTGCGGGCCTCGGCGGCGAAGCGGAGCAGCACCGGGTCGAAGGGCGGGCCGTCGGGCTGCTCGCTCGGGGTCACCACGGGGGCCGGGTCGCGGACCGGCGGGATCACCGGCAGGTCGGCCTCGGCGGCCAGCAGCAGGGAGGTGGCGCGCTGCGGGCTGGAGGGACGGGCGGGCTGGGGGCCGGGCCTGCTCGGCCGCGGGGTCTCCGGCGCAGGGTTCGGCCCATCGTCGAGCAGGCCGGCCTGGCGGAAGGTGAGCTTGCGGGGCGGCGGGGCGGCGGCGCAGCCGAGCGCGCCGGCCAGCGCAGCGAGGAGCGCGAGCGAGGGGGCGGCGGCGAGGCGAGGGCTGGGGGACGACCGTGGCACGGGCCGATGGTCGCACGACCAGGGCCGGGGAGAAAATCCCCGGGCGGTGTCCACCCCCGGGCGGTCAGGCGACGCGCAGCAGCGGGGCGGCCGGGCCCGGGTGAGGGCCGCCCGCCACCCAGATGATCGCCTCCTTGCGCGAGCGCTCCAGCCCGGCCCGGAAGTCGTCGAGCCCGAGGCCGAGGAAGCCATTGGGGAGGGGACGGAGCTTATCGATGGTCGGGAGCAGGAGCTTGAACATGCCGAGCGGCTCAGCCAGGTCCCTCTTCCGGTAGGCGCCGGCCGCCTGCATCAGCCCCTGGAGCAGCTGCCGGGTCATGCCCGTCTCCTCGCGCCAGGTTCGCTCCCAGAGGAAGACCGCCTGGACGTAGCGGCCGGCCTCGAAGGCGGTGCGGCCGAGATCGATCTGGTGGATGAGCCGGTCGTAGCCGTTCTCGCAGAGGGCCATGTCTCCATGACACCGGAGGGGCCAAGGATGAGACAGGCGGTCCGCGGGCGACAATCCGCGGCCACGGGCCGCAGGGCCGTGCTGCAGGTTGATGCCGGCGGGCCGCGCGCCTCAGCCGCCCAGCAGGGCGGCCAGGCGGCGCCCCGCCTCCTCGACGTCGGCGGTCGAGACGTCGAGGTGGGTGATGAAGCGGACCAGGTCCGGCCGGGAGCCCTCCGGCAGGCCGAGCACGCCGACGGCGGCGAACCGCCTGGCCAGCTCGGGCGCGCTCTGCCCCTCGAAGATCGCGAAGACCAGGTTGGTGTCGACCGGGTGGAGCAGCCTGGCGCCGGGGAGGGCCGCCAGCAGCTGGCCGAGCCTCCTCGCGTTGGCGTGGTCCTCGGCGAGCCGGGCCCGGTGGTGCTCGATGGCGTGGAGCCCGGCCGCGGCCAGCACGCCGGCCTGGCGCATGCCCCCGCCGAGCCGCTTGCGCAGCCGCCTCGCCGTGGCCACGTGGTCGCGTGGGCCGCAGAGCACCGAGCCGACCGGCGCCCCCAGCCCCTTCGAGAGGCAGACCGAGACCAGCGTGGCCGGGGCGGCGTAGTCGGAGAGCGGGACGCCGCTGGCGGCCGAGGCGTTCCAGAGCCGGGCCCCGTCCATGTAGAGATCGAGCCCGTGCTTGCTGGCCAGCGCCCCGAGCGCCCCCACGCGCGCCAGCGGGTAGACGGCCCCGCCGCCGCGGTTGTGGGTGTTCTCGATCTCGATGACCCGGGTGCGCGGGTAGTGGTCGGCCACCGGCCGCAGCGCCGCCTCGACGTCGGCAGGCTCGAGGATGCCGCGCGGGGCGGTGATGGGACGCGGCTGGACGCCCCAGAGCGCCGCCAGGCCGCCACCCTCGAAGGAGATGCAGTGGGCGGCCGCGTCGCAGACCACCTCGTCGCCGGGGCGGGTGAGCGTGCCGAGGGCGAGCTGGTTGGCCATGGTGCCGGAGGGGACGAAGAGGCCGGCCTCCTTGCCGAGCAGCTCCGCCACGGTCGCCTGGAGCCGGTTGACGGTCGGGTCCTCGCCGAAGACGTCGTCGCCCACCTCGGCGGCCGCCATGGCGGCGCGCATCGCCGCGGTCGGCTTGGTGACGGTGTCGCTGCGCAGGTCGATGGGCTTCACGCGGGCCTCCCGGGGGTGCGGCGCGCGATGCTAGCATCCGGTCCGGCATGGCGGCACGGCGCGCGGCGAAGACCGGTTCGAAGGGGCGCCGCCCGCGGCGCAAGGCCCGGGGCCGGAACGTGTCCGAAGCCGAGCGGGGGCGCGCGCTCGAGGTGGTGCGGCGGCTCGACCTGGCCATGCCGGGCGCCCGCATCGAGCTCGACTTCACGAGCGACCTGCAGCTCATGGTGGCGGTGATCCTCTCGGCCCAGTCGACCGACAAGGGGGTCAACCGGGTGACGCCGGGGCTCTTCGCCGCCTTCCCCGACGCCGCGGCGCTGGCCGGCGCCGAGCCGGAGCGGCTCTGGCCCCACATCCGCACGCTCGGGCTCTTCCGGAACAAGGCCAGGGCGATCGTGGCGGCGGCGCGGCGGATCGTCGAGCTGCACCATGGGGTGGTGCCGCGCACCCGGGCCGAGCTGCAGGCGCTCCCCGGGGTGGGGCAGAAGTCGGCCGGGGTCATCCTGGTGCAGCAGGGGGTGGAGCAGGCCTTCCCGGTCGACACGCACGTGGGGCGGCTGGCGCGCCGGCTCGGCTTCACGCGGCAGCTGGCGCCGGGGAGGGTCGAGGCCGAGCTGCGGGAGCTCTTCCCCGTCGAACTCTGGGCGCATGGCCACCAGCTGCTGGTCTGGCACGGGCGGCGCTGCTGCACGTCCCGGGCGCCGGCCTGCGAGCGCTGCCCGGTGGATGGGCTCTGTCCCAGGGTCTCCCTGTAGCGCCCGGCAGGGTAGGGCGGGCGGGGCGGGCGATGGCGCGCCAGGGTGGCCCGTGCTATCTCCCGTCTCGCTGGAGCCGTCCGGACGAACGCGTCAGAACTCGTGTCTGCCGAGGAAAGTCCGGGCACCAGAGGGCAAGGTGCCGGTTAACGACCGGTCGGGGCGACCCGCAGGAAAGTGCCACAGAGAAGAGACCGCCGAACGGCGCCGCGAGGCGCGCGTGGCAAGGGTGAAAGGGTGCGGTAAGAGCGCACCGCGCTCCTGGTGACAGGGGCGGCACGGCAAACCCCACCTGGTGCAAGGGCACATAGGGAGGCTGCTCCGCCGAGAGGCGGGGCGAAGAGCGGCCCGCTCGACGCCTCCGGGTAGCCCGCTCGAGGCACGCGGCAACGCGTGTCCCAGATGAATGTTCGTCGCCGCGGGGAGACTCGCGGAACAGAACCCGGCTTACAGGGCGGCTCCGGCATTTTTACTTCATGACGGCCAGCCTCGCGGGAACTTGCCCGCGAGCGGCCACGGCGTTATACGTTGGTCAGAACGGAGCCCGACCATGCGCAAGAAGCTCTCGGCCATCGGAAACAGCCTCGGCATCGTCATCGAGAAGCCCATCCTCGAGCTGCTCGACATCACCCGGGAGACCGAGCTCGACATGACCACCGAGGGCGGAAAGCTGATCATCGCGCCGGTGAGGAAGCCGAGGCGCGACCGGGTGAATGCGGCCATCGAACGCGCCATGCGTGAACATGCCGAGAGCCTGAGGAAGCTCGCCCGGTGAACGACCCGGAGTTCCTCGAACTCGAGGACGTGCTCCTCATCCACCGGGAACAGCTCGCCCGGTTCGGGGGCGGCGACGGCCTGCGCGATCAGGGGCTGCTGGAGTCCGCTGTCGCCATGCCCAGGGCGACCTTCGGCGGGCAGTTCGTACACGAGTCGGTCTTCGCCATGGCCGGCGCCTACGCCTTCCACATCGCCGAGAATCAACCGTTCCTCGACGGAAACAAGCGGACCGCCGCCCTCTCGGCGGTGGTCTTCCTGGAGCTCAACGGCTTCATCGTCGAAGAGCCGCCCTCATGCCTCTACGACGCCATGATCGCCATCGCCGAACGCCGGATGGACAAGGCAGGGATGGCGGCGCTGCTGGAGCGGCTGTCCCGGCCGGTCGGAGGCGAGGGCGCACCTCGTTCCAGCTGAACCCGGCTTGCAGGGCGGCTCCGGCATTCGTACTGATGTGTCGAAGGCGGCAGCGCCGTCGGCAGTCCGCCAGTGCGCGGCCTACCCCGCGACGAGCTTGTTCAGCATGCGGTGGAAGAAGTGCGGCGCGAGGCGGGAGGCGACCTTCAAGTCTCGCGCTTGCCCGATGGTGATCTCGGCGCGGTCCCTGGCGAACCCATCCATCACCGCCTTGGCCACCCGCTCCGGCGGGATGCCTCGCAGCGCTTGCTTGCGTGCGCCCTCGCCGCGGTGCAGTTCCGTCTGCACGATCGGCGGGATGATCTCGAACACGCGCACCCGGGTATCGGCCAGCTGGGAGCGCAGCGACATCGAGAAGGCGTGCAGCGCCGCCTTGGTGGCGCAGTAGACGGGAACGATCTGCAGCGGGATGAAGGCGAGCCCCGACGACACGTTGGCCACGGCGCAGCCCCGGTCGAGCCCCAGGAAGTGGGGGACGAAGAGCGCCGCGAGGTGAACGCTCGCGGTGAAGTTGATCTCGATCTCGCTCTCGCCGTCCGTTAGCTCCGGGGCCCCCATGCGAAAGTCGGTCTCGCGCTGGACGCCCGCGTTGTTGACGAGCACGTTCACGCCGGGGAAGGTCGAGGTCGCCCAGCGGAACAGCGCCTCGCGCTCGGCCCTCCTGGACACGTCGCAGACGAAAGTCTGGAGGCGCGGCACCTTCTCCTTGGCCTCCTGGAGGCTGCGCTCGCGCCGGCCACAGACCAGCACCTCATTGCCGGCCTCGACCAGCGACCTGGCCAGGGCCAGGCCGATCCCCGAGCTCCCCCCCGTGATCAGCACGGTGTTTCCTGACGTATTCATGGCGGCAGCAGCCCCTCGAACCAGGTCCGGCACTGGTCGTAGTTGTTGGCGTGGCAGGTCAGGTGGCTGGCGGTCGGCAGGCTGGTGTAGCCGCAGGTGTGGCTCGGCGAGCCCTCCAGCCGGCTGCAGAGGGCCTCGACCGGCGCCCCCGGGATGATGTCGCCGGTGCAGGCGGCCAGCCCGCTCCCGCACTCGAACAGCCGGAAGTCCTGCATGGCGAACGTCTCGGGGAGGACGGAGGTCAGCGTGTCGGCCTGCGCCTTGGCGTTGGTCGCCAGGTCACAGGTCGCGGAGGTCGCTCCGGCGCCACAGTACCGCTCCAGCCCCCTGAGGTAGGAGACCGGGCTGGTGCAGGGCGTGCCGCCCGCTGCGCCCGTCTCGAGCAGGGCGGCCGTGGCCGCCTGGTCGTAGCTGCCGTCGAAGAAGCAGCCGGCGGTGAAGCGGCTGCCGTGCCAGTGCGCCTGCTCGTCCAGCGCCGTGCGGGCCATCAGGATGACCGGCGCCGTGGCCCCGTGACTGACCCCCTCCAGCAGCAGGTGCGCCCCGGTCCAGTAGTGCTTCGCCCAGGCGCCGGTCGTCGCCTCGCGCACGGCCGTGTCGAGGCGGGCGGCCTCGTCCACGTAGGGCACCGCGCCGGAGCCTGCCGCGGTCTCGAAGTAGTTGATGCAGACGGCCGCGTAGCCGTGCGCGGCGTAGCCGGCCAGCACCGAGGCGTAGCCGGCCCCGGTCACGCACCCCTGCTCGCCGCCCGAGAAGACGATGACCAGCCGGGCGCAGGGTGCGGCGGTGCAGGCCGAGCCGTTGGTGACGAGGGTGCAGCGCTCCTGGACACCCGAGAGTCCGAGGCAGCCATCGACCAGGCGCTGGCCGGACGCTGCCGGAGGCGGCGTGATGATCGGCGGTGCCGCCGAGGAGCCGCCACCGCCACAACCACCGCAGGCCAGCAGGGCGGCGCCGAGAAGAAGGTAGAGGGGCGTGAGTCTCAAGGAGGGGACCTCGCGCGTGGGCCAGCCAGGAGCATGGCGGAGGGTCGGTCCCATGGTCAACACGGGAGGTTGCTCAAGGTTGTGGTACCGCGGCGGGCAGGCGTGTTCACACTCCAGGCGTGCCCGGCGCCCGGGGCGCCTCGGCGTTTCCTTTCCGCATCAAACGGTGCAGACTCGGTGCCCGTGATGACGCCCCTGACAGCCCAGGCGCAGTTGCTCGCCTGCCTCGCCGTTCTGGCCGCCCCGCTCGCGGCGCGTGCCGAGTCGTTCCGCTGCGACGGCGGGATCGTCGCCGTCGGCGACTCCAAGCTCGACCTGCTCGGCAAGTGCGGCCAGCCGGCACTCCGCGAAGAGGTCCCGGCAGTTGTGGGCCTGTTCGGCGCCACCGGCGCGGCCCGACCCATGGTGGTCCAGGAACGGTGGACCTACAACTTCGGCCCCCGCGCCTTCGTCCAGGTCGTCACCCTCGAGGTGGGCGTGGTGAAGGCCATCGATCGGGGAGGCTACGGCTACGATCTGGGAAACCCTGTGGCCGCACCGGTCCGGCTGCCGCGGGCCCGCTGCGCGCACAGCGGCAGCTTCTCCATCGGCGATTCGACCTTCGAAGTGCTGGCCCGCTGCGGGGAGCCGGCGCTGCGCGAGGAGACGGTGGGCCAGGTGGCCGTCGAGGCGCCAGGCCCCCGGGGGACCTCGACGGTCATCGGCACCACCGCCGTGCGCGTGGACCTCTGGACCTACGACTTCGGGCCCCAGGTCAACGCCCGCCGGCTCGAGTTCGAGGCCGGCCGGCTGGCCCGGATCGTCACCGGCGGTTACGGCTACTCGCGCTGAGGTAGCGAGGTCCCCACCAGATCGGCTAGGCTCGGTTCACTCTCAGGGGAGGTGCGCGTGGGCGCTGATGCCGGTCAAGGCAGCGGCTCGCCGCCGGGCGTCAGGCCCGGCGCGCTGACCGACCTGCTCCGGCAGGTGGCCGAGGCGCCGCTGGCGTCCGAGGCGGAGCCGGCGCCGCTCCTGCCCGGCGCGGTGGTCGGCCGCTTCGAGATCCTGCGCGAGCTGGGGCGCGGAGGCTTCGGCGTGGTCTACGAGGCCCGCGACCGCGAGCTGGGGCGGCAGGTGGCGCTCAAGTTCGTGCGAGCCGGGCCGGCCGAGGCCGACGAGGGGCGGGTGAGGCGCGAGGCCGAGGCGATCGCGCGGCTCTCCCACCCGAACCTGATCACGCTCCACGACGTCGGCCGCAGCGACGGGAGCCCCTACCTGGTCTTCGAGCTCTTGCGCGGGAAGACGCTGCAGGAGCGGATCGATGCCGGGCCCCTGCCGGTGCAGGAGGCGGTCCAGATCGCCGTGGAGGTGGCGCGCGGCCTGGCCCACGCCCACGCCGAGGGGGTGGTCCACCGGGACCTGAAGCCCTCCAACGTCTTCGTCACGGCCAAGGGGCAGGTGAAGATCCTCGACTTCGGCATGGCCCACGCCTTCGGGCGGCGGCGCCTGAGCGGCGGCACGCCTGCCTACATGGCGCCGGAGCAGTGGGAGGACGACCCGGAGGACGAGCGGACCGACCTCTTCGCGCTCGGCGTGATGCTCCACGTGATGCTCTCGGGCGAGTACCCGTTCCCGGAGGGGGACGGCCGCTGGTCTGCCGGGGCCGCCACGGCTCCGAAGCTCGACGTGCCAGGGGCCCCGGGGCTTGCCGAATTGATCGCCCGACTGCTGGAGAAGACACCCAAGGGGCGCCCCCGCGACGGCGCCGCGGCGCTGGCGGCGCTCACGCCGATCGAGGAGGCGCTCAGGTCGAAGCCGACTGAAGGGACGCCGACCCGCCACGCCAGGCGACGCAGGGCGACGCTCGGCGAGCGGCTCTCGAGCCCGGGTGGCCGGCGGCTGCTCGGGTGGGGGGCAGCCGTCGGGCTGGGCGCCTTGCTGGCGGTGGGCGCTGGGTTCATCTTGAGGCCGGCGGGTGGGACGCAAGGAGCAGTGGCTCCGGAGGCGCAGCCCTCCATCGCCGTCCTCCCCTTCGCCGACCTGAGCGAGAAGAAGGACCAGGCGTACTTCGCCGACGGGGTGGCCGAGGAGATCCTCAACGCGCTGGCCGGCCTCCACGGCCTGCGCGTCACGGGCCGGACCTCCTCCTTCTCCCTCAGGGACAGCAAGGAGGACGTCAGCGCCATCGGGCGCAAGCTCGGCGTCGCCACGCTGCTCGAGGGGAGCGTCCGGCGCGCCGGGACCCGGGCCCGGGTCACCGCCAAGCTGGTCAACGTCGCCGACGGCTTCACCCTCTGGACGGAGACCTACGACAAGGAGCTGACCGACGTCTTCGGCGTGCAGGAGCAGATCGCCCGTGCCGTGGTGGCGGCGCTGAAGCTCAAGCTGGTCGTCGGCGAGGCCCCGTCGGTGGCGACGCACCGCACCCGGCGCCCCGAGGTCTACGACGCCTACCTGGTGGCGCGCCGGCTCCTCAAGCAGGGCCCCGAGGGCTGGGTCGCAGCCGTTCCGGCCTACGAGAAGACGCTGGCGCTCGACCCCGGCTACGGTCCGGCCTGGGCGGAGCTGGCCGAGGCGCTCTACTGGGCCTCGGAGATGACCATGGGGACGGAACGTGCCCAGCTCCGTGACCGGGCGCTCCCGGCCGCCGAGCGTGGCGTGGCGCTCGCACCCGAGCTGGCCACGGCCTGGAGCACGCGCGGCTTCTTGCGCACGCTGCTCCGGTGGGACTTCGAAGGGGGGCGACAGGACTTCACGCGAGCGCTGGCGCTCTCCGGCGGTGACGCCCGGGTGCTGCGCGACTACGGGGCGGTGATCCTCCCTCCCCTTGGAAAGCTCGACGAGGGGATCGCCGCGCTGGTCCGCTCGACCGAGCTCGACCCGCTCGACTCGATGGCCTGGTTCTTCCTCACCTACTGCTACGCCGGCAAGGGGGACTGGGAGCGGGCCTCGCGCGCCGGCGCTCGGGCGCTCGCCGTCGACCCGGGAAACGTCTACGCCTCGTTCTGGCTCTCGGTCATCCAGCTGGTCCAGGGGCGTGCCGGCGAAGCATTGGCCGCGGGCAGCAAGAACCAGCACCCCGCCTTCTGGCAGGCGATCGAGGCGATGGCGTTCCATTCGCTTGGTGACCGGCGGCGGTCGGACCAGCTCATCGAGAAGCTCGAGGGGGAGTTCGCCGACATCGGACCCTACCAGCTGGCCGAGGTGCGGGCCTGGCGCGGCGACCACGACAAGGCCTTCGAATGGCTGGAGCGGGCCCGCATGAAGTACGACTCCGGCCTGGTCGAGCTCCGACATGACCCGCTGCTGCGCAGCCTGCGTGGCGACCCACGCTTCGCCGCCCTGCTCAAGCGGCTCAACCTCCCGCCCGACTGACGCCGGACGCTCACGCCACGTGAGATCGGCCAGCCACCCGACCACCGGTGCAGCCAGCGAGGCCATGGGGACGGCCCAGCCCTCCTCGTACTCGCGCGCGGTGGCGGTTGAACCAGTCGCGGTCGTTCTGGCGAGCGAGGCCAGGCCGGACGCCGAACGAGCGGCGCCCGACCCGGCCCCTCGAGGTCAGCCGCCCTGCGCGGTCGCGCCGCCGACGCAGACGACCTGGTCGTCCTCGGCGTCCTCGAAGCCGAGCGCCGCCTCGATCTGGTCCTCCTGGGCCTCGGTGAGGAAGCCCTGGTGGGCCAGCGCCTGGAGCAGCTCCTCGACGCAGTGTTCGTAGGCCTCCTGCGCCTTCTTCTGGCCCTTCCTGGTGGTGGCCGGCGGGGGCTTGCAGGCGGCCACCAGGTCGCGGATGGTGCAGCCGTTGGTGAAGAAGGTGTTGGGGATGCCGGTGTCACAGGCGTCGAACACCAGGGTGGGGCGCAGGTCCGAGCCGAGGCACTGGTCGCCGGCGTCGTCCGGGTTGCCGTCGAGGTCGCCGTCCGGGTACCAGCCCACGTCGCGCAGCAGCGAGCGGGTCAGGTCGGTGGGCGCGTCCACGGCCAGCTTCAGGTCGGAGTTGATGCTCGGCTCCATGAGCTGGCTCGGCGAGGTGCTGGTGTCCCAGTGGGAGACCGAGGAGCCTGCCTGCACCGGGTTGGGCGTGTAGAGGAGCGCGCGCCCGAGGCGATCGGCGCCGGCGCGGACCGCGAGATCGACACCCAGGGTGACGCTGACCGCGCCCGTGGCCAGCGCCGCCTTGAGCCGCTGCGCGTCGGCCAGGGTGATGCGGACCGCCGGGATGGTGATGGTCGGATCGGCGCCGCCGAGCCCCGCGGGCGGACCGCCGGCCGCGTTGTCACCGACCACCACGGCGATGGCCCCGGCGTTCTGGGCGTTCTTCACCTTGACGACGAAGCCGCAGGTGCCGCGGTCGACCATCGCCACCCGGCCGAAGACCTCGGCGGCGTTGGCGATCGGCGAGCAGCCGTCGGTGGTGGAGGGTCCCGCGGCGTCCGGGGCGTCGAAGGCCAGCACCAGCTCGCCGGAGATCCCCGGGGCCGCCAGCGCGGGGCCGAAGGAGGCCGCCCCGACCTGGTAGTCGCCGGCGACCGAGGCCGGCGCGCCGACCCGGAGCAGCGGCGTGCCGGGCGCCAGCACCCGCGGCACCGCGGCGGTGACGGCCGGCCCGTTCCAGGCCACGCCGCGCGGGTTGATGGCCGAGGCCTTGCGCTCGAGGTCGGTCATCGCCTCGCGGGCCAGGCCGGTGCTGTTGTCCTCGTAGAACTTGGAGTAGACGTCGATGAAACCCCCCAGCAGGGCGCCGGTGCTCACGCTGGTGAAGCTGGAGAAGCCGAGGCCGTGGGCGAACTCGTGCAGCAGCACGGTGACCAGGTTGATCTGGCTCGCGGCGTGGGCGGTGTCGAGGCCGTAGTACCAGCCCGAGCCGGTGAGGCAGCCGGGCTGCCCGATGTTGGCGTTGAAGCGGGCCCGGATGTCGTCGGCGGTGGTGCCCGGGAGCCCGGAGATGAAGTCCTCGAAGCCGAGCTTGTTGGCCAGCGCCGTGTGGTACCAGGTGCCGGGGAAGACCGAGCCGGGGAAGTCACGCAGGATCTGCAGGGTGCCGGCCGAGCCGAGGACAGCGGCGGTGGCGGTGCAGGAGAGCGGCTCGAAGGTGGCCTGGACGCGCACCTCGACGGCGGAGTCGAGCGTCGCGCCCCAGAGGTCGGCGGCGAACTGGAAGGCGATGAGCCGCTGCTCGCCCACGGTGGCGCCGGTGTTGCCGCCGAGCGGGACCGCCGGGGTCGGATCGTTGAAGCCGATCCCGGGTGCGTTGTTGTTGATGACGGTGACCCTGGTGGCGCCGGCGGCCGGCAGGGCGAAGGCGAGGGCGAAGAGGGCGGGGAGGGCGGGGAGGGCGGGGAGGAGGCGTGGCTGCATGGTCACTTCTCCTCGAGCGGGGCCGGCGTGGTGGTCGCCTTGCCTGGCGTGCCTGCCTTGGCTGCCGCCGGCCGCGCAGCCGCGCCGAGGAAGCGCTCGGCCTCGGGGACGGTGGTGACGCAGCGGGTGGCGATGCTGCCGTCGACCGCGACACGGGCCATCGAGACCGACTGGAAGCGATCTTCGAGATCGAGGGAGACCGCGCCGCTCGGGAGCTGGCGCTCGGTGAGCCCCTCGCCCGACTGGTCGACGCTGCGGGCCACGCCCGCGGTGAGGGCGCGGGCCTCCTCCTCGGTCACCGGCCTGAGCCGCCCTTCTCCGTCGACGGCCGCCTTCTGGCCTGCGGTGGCGCGAGGGGCCTCGTCGGCCTCCTTCGCCGCCGACTCGGCGGTCCGCTTTCCTGCCTGGGTGGCGCCGGCCGGACTGGCCGACAGCAGCATGAGGGCCGTCAGCGCAGCGGCGGCGATCGGTGACCGTGCCTGTCTGGACATGTCGTTTCCTTTGAGCTGGGTGGGAGGGTGAGCTGGGTGGGAGGGCGCGTTGGGACTTCAGGCAGTTCGCCTAATCCCGAGAGGGGTCCCTTGAAGACCCAAGTTGGGGCCTGCGGTCCTTTTGGGCCCTCCCAAAGCGTGACGCAATGCGCCCACGGGTGGCGCCTCCTGGAGCGCCCCAGTAGGCTTCAGGCCATGTCGACAGGGGCGCTGCTCTCTGAGCTGAAGCGGCGGCGCGTCTTTCGCGTGCTGCTCGGCTACGGGCTCTTCTCCTTCGCCGTGCTCCAGGTGATCGAGCCGGTGCTCCACGCCTACCACCTGCCAGACTGGACCTTGACCGCGGTGGTGACGGCGCTGGCGCTCGGCTTCCCGGCGGCGACCGTCCTCTCCTGGGTCTTCGACCTGACCGCCGAAGGGATGGTGCGGACCCCGGAGACGCCCGGGCAGGGCCCGGCCGGCCGGATCGTGGCGCTGGCCCTGGGGGTCGGGCTGCTCGCCGCGCTGCCGCCGCTCGCCTGGTTCGCCTGGCGGCAGGCGAGCGCGCCCAGGCCGGTCGCGGAGGGGGCGGCGCCGGAGGCCTCGATCGCGGTGCTCCCTTTCTCCGACTTCTCGCCCGAGCAGGACCAGGGCTACTTCTCCGACGGCATCGCCGAGGAGATCCTCAACGCCCTGGCCCGGGTCGAGGGGCTGCGGGTCACCGGCCGGACCTCCTCGTTCTCCTTCAAGGGGAAGGCCCAGGACCTGCGCGCCATCGGCGCCAGCCTCGGCGTCGCCACGGTGCTGGAGGGGAGCGTCCGCAAGGCCGGCTCGCGCGTCCGCATCACCGCGCAGCTGGTCAAGGCGGCCGACGGCTTCCACCTCTGGTCGCAGACCTTCGACCGCGAGCTGGCCGACGTCTTCGCCGTCCAGGACGAGATCTCCCTGGCGGTGGTGGCGGCGCTGCGGGTCAAGCTGCTCCCCGGCAAGGGAAGCGCCGCCCAGGGCGCGACCATCGTGAAGGAGGCGCACGATCACTACCTGCTCGGCCGCGACCTGATCCGGACCGTCGACGAGGGGCGGAACCGGCGGGCCCTGGCCGAGTTCGAGCGGGCGGTGGCGCTCGACCCCAGCTACGCGCTCGCCTGGTCCGGCATCGCCAACGCGCTCCGGAACCTGGAGGGGTTCTCGTCCAACGGCCAGTCGAGCCCGGCGCAGCGGCGACGGGCGGTGGAGGCGGCGGAGCGGGCCGTCGCGCTCGGGCCCGACCTGCCGGACAGCTACGTGGCCCGGGCCCGGATCCGCCGCGGCTTCCTGCTCGACTGGGCCGGGGCACGAGCCGACCTGGAGCGGGCGCGGGCCCTCGGGCCGAGCGACGCCGCCGCCGCCTGGGCCAGCGGCCAGCTGCTCATGTCCTACGGCGAGCTGCCGGCGGCCCTCATCCAGCTCCAGCGCGCCGTGGAGCTCGATCCGCTCTCGCCGCAGGCCTGGACCACGCTCGGCCAGGTGCAGCTCTCGGCCGGCGATCACCGGGGCGGTCGGGCCAGCCTGGCGAGGGCCCTGGAGATCGCGCCCGACGGTGACGAGGCACGCTACTACCTGTTCGCCTCGCTGGTGGTGACCGGCCAGGCGGCCGAGGCGCTGAAGATGGCCGAGGCGGCCAGGTCGACCTGGATCAGGTACCTCGGCCTGGCCATGGCACAGCACGACCTCGGCCATGCCCGCGAGTCACGGGAGGCGATCGAGGCGCTCGTCGCCACCAACGGCGATGACGCGGCCTACCAGGTGGCCGACGGCTACGCCTGGCGCGGCGAGAAGGAGAAGGCCTTCGAGTGGCTGGAGCGGGCGCGGGTGCAGGCCGACACCGGGCTCGGCTGGATCAAGGTCGACCCGCTGCTGGCGAAGCTGCGCGGCGATCCGCGCTTCCCGGCGCTGCTCCAGAAGCTGAAGCTGCCGGTCGAGTGAGGCGCGGTTCCGCTCAGTCGCGCTTCGCTCCCGCTCCCGCTCCCGTTCCCTTCCGGTGGCCCCCACGCTAGGAAGTGGTCCATGTTCACGGTCGAAACCCTCGCGCTGATCGCCGCCCTGGCGCTCGCCGCCGACCCGGTCGTGGCCGAGCCGCCCGCCGTGGCCCCGCGCCCCGAACTGCTCGCCGAGGTCCAGGCAGCGCTGGCCCGGCTCGCCGGCAAGACCCCGGCGGCGGCGCGCTTCACGGTCCGCTTCGAGAACTCGACCGGCGAGGGGAAGGAGCAGGTCAAGGTGGCCGGCGAGGTGGCCGGGGAGGTGGCCGAGACGGCCGCCGGCCTGGCGATCCGCTGGAGCCCGGCGGTGCTGGCGCAGGCCCGCGACGAGGAGCGGCGCCACGCCGTCAGCCCCGAGGTGCCGACGCCGACGCGCGACGGGCTGGCCCAGGTGCAGGCCATCGATCTCGCCAACCGGCTCGATGCCGCCGCTTCGCTGCGGGACGAGCTGGCCCGGGCCTCGCTGGTCGAGGTGAAGGAGGAGCTGCTCGACGGCGCGCCGGTCCGGCTGCTGGTCCTCAAGCTCTCCCCGGCGCTGCAGGCGCGCGAGCGGCGCTACGTCAAGGAGGTCGAGGCCGTCGGCCGGGTCTGGCTCGGGCCCGACGGGGTCCCGCTGGCCGCCGAGGCCAGGGTCCTGGCCAAGGGGCGCATCTTCCTGGTCATCAGCTTCGAGACCGAGGTCCGCCAGGCCTGGCGCTTCACCCGCGTCGGCGATCGGCTGGTGGCGCTCCGCTTCGAGGACGAGCGGCGCTGGGAGGGGGCCGGCGATCGCGGCGAGCGCAAGAGCGCCGTCACGCTGGAGCTGCTCCCCGCGCCGGCGGCGCCCTGAGGCGGCCCCTGGCCCGGCCTAGTACCAGGCGGAGCCGATCCAGAGAGCGGTGTAGCTCGAGTCGGTCAGGGCGATGGCGTTCTTCGCGTACCACTGCTTCGAGTAGTCGACGTGGAGCACCAGGTTGAAGCTGCGCCCCAGCCAGAAGGCGTAGCCGCCGCCCACCGTCAGGTTGCCGCCGTTGTAGCGGCCGCTCGCCAGGCCGCTCCACTGCCGGGTGAAGGCGCTGAACCCGGCGCCGCCGCGCAGGAAGACCCCGCGCTCCATTGGGAACCAGGTGGCCACGGCGTCCAGGTTGGAGATGATCACCGCCTTGCTCGCGGCGCCGGTGTTGCTGTTGATGCGCAGCAGGCTCAGCTCGCCGCCGAGCAGCAGGTGCGGGGTCAGCGTGAGGCCGCCCTCGAGCTGGGCGAAGAGGGTGAGCGGATCCTCGTCGACCCAGCGGCGCAGGGAGAGCCGGCCGAAGGTGTCGTGGGCCTGGCCCGAGCCGCTGCCGAGCCCGAGGCCGGCGTACCAAGGGCCGCGGGGAGGAGCCGCGGTGAGGGGAGGGCAGGGGGCCGGGGGCGGCGGCGCGGCAGGGGGCGGCGCCGGGGCCGTGGCCGAGCCGGCGAGCGGGGGGGCGGGAGCGGCGAGCGGGGCCGGCGCGGAGGCGGTGGGCGGCTCGCCCTGGGCGACGGCGAGCAGCGGCGCGGCGAGCAGCAGGGTGATGAAGCGATGCATGTTCGGCCCCCCCGGCAGAGGAGCCACCGTAGCCCAGCCACGCCGCGCCGGGGGAGGCCTTCATCGGCCGCGAGCCGCCGCACCCTGTCCGGCGCGCACCCTGTTCGGCGCGACCGCGGTCCGCTACCATCCCGGGCCATGTGGACTCTCGAGCCCCGCGGTGACGCCGAGCGGGCCCTGGCCCGGCTGGCCCTGCTGGCCGCGGTGGCCGGGGCGGTGCGGCTCGAGGAGCTGGGGGAGCTGCTGCGGCGCGAGGAGCACCGGGCCTGGTGGGCCGGCCACGGCCGCGACGTCATCAACGCCGCCGCGGTGCTGGCGGTGGCGGCGGCGCTGGTGCTGCTCGGCTTCCCGGCCTCGGCCGCCTTCGTGGCCGGCGGCCTGCTGACGCTGGCCCTGACCGGCGTCTCGGCGCTCGAGGCCCGGCTCCCCGACCGGCTCCACCCGCGGGCCCTGGCCCTCGCCGCGGGCTTGGCGCTGGCCCTGCCGCCGCTGCTCTGGCCGGCCGCCGTGGTGGGCGGGCTCGACGCGCTGGCGGCGGCCCTCTTCGGCGGCTGAAAATGAAGAGGGGCCGCCGGTGACCCGGCGACCCCTCCTGCAAGACGTCCGCTCGGAAGAGCGGAGGCCGGCTACATCATGCCGCCCATGCCGCCCATGCCGCCGCCCATGCCGCCGCCCATGCCACCGCCGCCGCCGTCCTTCTCGTCCTTCTGCTTCTCGGCGATCATCACCATGGTGGTGAGCATCAGCGAGGCGACCGACGCGGCGTTCTGCAGCGCCGAGCGGCTCACCTTGGTCGGGTCGATGACGCCGGCCGCGACCAGGTCCTCGTACTCGCCCGTGGCGGCGTTGAAGCCGAAGGAGGCCTGCTTCGACTCCTTGACCTTGTTCACCACGATCGAGGCCTCGTAGCCGCCGTTGTTGGCGATCTGCCGGAGGGGCTCCTCGAGCGAGCGACGGACGATGTCGAGGCCGAACCGCTCGCCCTCGCTGACCTTCATGGAGTCGAAGGTCTTGAGGCAGCGCAGGTAGGCGACGCCGCCGCCGGGGACAATGCCCTCCTCGACCGCCGCGCGGGTGGCGTGGAGCGCGTCCTCGACGCGGGCCTTCTTCTCCTTCATCTCGACCTCGGTGGCCGCCCCGACGTTGATGACGGCGACGCCGCCGACCAGCTTGGCGAGACGCTCCTGGAGCTTCTCCTTGTCGTAGTCGGAGGTGGTCTCCTCGACCTGGGCGCGGATGGTCTTGACCCGGGCCGCGATGTCGTCCTTCTTGCCGGCGCCGTCGACGATGGTGGTGTTGTCCTTGTCCACCGTGATCCGCTTGGCGCGGCCGAGCTGCTTCAGGGTGACCGCCTCGAGCTTGATGCCGAGCTCCTCGGCGATGAGCTGGCCGCCGGTGAGGATGGCGAGGTCCTCCAGCATGGCCTTGCGGCGGTCGCCGAAGCCCGGGGCCTTGACGGCGCAGACGTGCAGCGTGCCGCGCAGCTTGTTGACCACCAGGGTGGCCAGGGCCTCGCCCTCGGTCTCCTCGGAGATGATGAGCAGGGGCTTGCCGGCGCGGGCGATCTGCTCCAGCAGCGGGAGCAGGTCCTTCATGTTCGAGATCTTCTTCTCGTTGATGAGGATGTAGGCGTCCTCGAGGACCGCCTCCATGCGCTCGGCGTCGGTGACGAAGTAGGGCGAGAGGTAGCCGCGGTCGAACTGCATGCCCTCGACGATCTCGAGCGTGGTCTCGAGGCCCTTGGCCTCCTCGACCGTGATGACGCCCTCCTTGCCCACCTTCTCCATGGCCTCGGCGATGATGTTGCCGATGGTGACGTCGCCGTTGGCGGAGATGATGCCGACCTGGGCGATCTCCTTGTGGTCCTTGGTCGGCTTGGAGAGCTTCTTCAGCTCGGCGGTGATGACCTCGACGGCCTTGTCGATGCCGCGCTTGATGTCCATGGGGTTGTGGCCCGCGGCCACCAGCTTGGAACCCTCACGGTAGATGGCCTGGGCCAGCACCGTGGCGGTGGTGGTGCCGTCGCCGGCCACGTCGGAGGTCTTGGAGGCGACCTCCTTCACCATCTGCGCGCCCATGTTCTCGAACTTGTTCTCGAGCTCGATCTCCTTGGCGACGGTCACGCCGTCCTTGGTGATGGTGGGCGAGCCGAAGCTCTTCTCGATGACGACGTTGCGCCCCTTGGGGCCCAGCGTGGTGCGGACGGCGTTGGCGAGGACGTTGACGCCCTTGAGGATCGCCTCGCGGGCCTGCTGATCGAACAGGATTTCCTTGGCAGCCATTTCGTAGACTCCTTGATGTGAGGGAAGGAAGGGGGAGGAACTAACCCTCGATCACGCCGAGGATGTCCTCCTCGCGCATGATGAGGTGCTCCACGCCGTCGATCTTGATCTCGGTCCCGGCGTACTTGGAGAAGAGGATGGTGTCGCCGGCCTTCACGTCGAGCGGGCGGACCTTGCCGTCCTCCAGGACCTTGCCGTTGCCGACGGCGATGACCTTGCCCTCGACCGGCTTCTCCTTGGCGGTGTCCGGGATGATGATGCCGCCCTTGGTCTTCTGCTCCTCCTCGACCCGCTTGACGATGACGCGATCCTGCAGTGGACGGATGCCCATGATGCCTCCTGATGCGATGCCCCCGCCCGTGAGGGCCGAGGAGCGTGTGGAAGGTCGTTGGTGCGCTGGCAGTCGACGACGGCAACTGCCAGCGGCGGCGGGATAGTAATCACAGGACACGGGGTGTCAAGCCAGCCTGTCGTTTTCCTACACTGGCGTGACAATTGAGTTTTTTAGACCCATTTGGCAGTTGACCTGGCCGAGTGCCGAAAAGAGACCTGGCAGTCGCTCGGTCTGGCTGCCAGCAATAGAAAAACCTTGAATCACAACGGGTTGCAACGCTGGCGCCCCATCCGTAGGCTTCTGGGTGGAGGTGCGTCCAGATGGCTGGCCCCGTCCTGGTGTCGCAGTCCGCGCGTGAGTGGTTCAAGGAGGCGGTGACCGAGGTGCTCTCGCTCCGGGGGCTCGCGGTGCGGGAGGAGACCGAGTTCTACCTGGTCGACCTCCTCACCAGCTTCGTGGGCAGCGAGCGGCTCTTCGTGGAGCAGCCGGACGGCACGGTGCGGGACGAGCCGCTGGCCTTCATCCTGCTCCGCGCCCTGGCGGCGGAACGGCGCGAGCGGGCGGCGCAGCTGAAGCGGCTGGGCGACACCTCGCTCTTCGTCTCCGGCTTCTTCGGGGACTCGCTCTCCCGCTCGACGGTGGACGCCGGCTACTACCGGGCCATGGGGGAGCGCGCCTACGGGGCGCTGGCCGACGCGGAGCGGAGCGCGGCGCTGGCCGGGCTCTACGGCGAGCTGTCCCGGCGGTTCGAGGCCTTCGCGGACTGCTTCGCCGAGATCGCCGAGCTCTCCGATCTCGAGTCGAACCGCGGGCTGCTGCGGCTCTTCGAGCGCTGGCAGCTCACCCGCTCCGAGCGGGTGGCCGAGAAGCTGAGGGCGCGCGGCGTGGCGCTCTTCGGCGGGCCAGGGCCGGCGGCGAAGGGGATGAGGCACTGATGGCCGCCCGCCCTCGGAGGTGGGCGGGGGAGGCGCGGGCGCGCCGGGCGCGGTCGCCGAGGGCGGCGCCATGAGCGGCGCCGGGACGCTGGGGCTCACCGTGGCCGAGCTGCAGGCGCGCCTGCAGGCCATCTACGGCGTGGAGGCGCCCGAGGTCGGGGGGTTCCTGGTCGGGCGCGACGTGGCGGCCGCCGCCGGCCATGCGCTGCGCGCCCCCGAGGAGCTGCTGGTGCTCGAGGAGGAGGACGGGCTCTTCCTCGGCCTCTACCTCGACGAGGCGGTGACGGCGGGCGCGGCGCGCGGCGAGCTCGGCCCCATGGCCCACCTGGCCGAGGGGGTGAGCCACTTCGTCTACCTGGCCACCCGCGCGGCGCGCGGGCGCCCGGTCTCGCTGCTGGAGCTGGAGGTGCAGGCCGAGGTGGACAAGTTCGCCGTGCTCCTGCTGGCGCTCTGGCGGCGGGATCGGGGGCGCCGCTCGCGAGCGCTGCGCCACCGGCTCTACGAGCGGGTCCGCTACCACGCCCACCTCGCGGCGGACGAGCTGACGCGCTACCAGGAGGCCAACCGGCTCGGCGCCGGCTACGCCCGCTGGCTGGAGGGACGCTTCGTCGATGGGGCCGACGTGGAGGGGCTGCTGCGGGAGCTCCGCCAGAGCTACCGGCTCGGCGCCGGGGAGAAGCTGGGGTATCTGGGGGCGCGGGCGCTGCAGTGAGGTTGGGCGGGCCGGCGCGTGGCGCCGCCTGCCGAGCACACTCAGCGCAGCGTGCGGGTCTGGCCGGACGGGAGGTTGGTCTTCTCCTTGTCGAACTTGCCGGAGAGGGCGTCGCGCACCGCGCGGTCGAAGCGGACCTTGCCGGTGGCGATCTCGCGCAGCGAGAGGACCGGGGCCTTGTTCTTGTTGTTCTGCAGGAGCGGGCGCGCGCCGGCCATGAGCTGGCGGGTCCGCTTGGTGGCGAGCAGCACCAGCGCGAAACGGTTGTCCACGAGCGGGAGGCAGTCTTCGACGGTGACGCGAGCCATGTGGGGGTCCTTCCGGAACCTGTAAGACCTTGAAGACGGGGTGATCTAGCCGGTGCGGGGGCTTTGGTCAACCCGGGGGCCTCACCCCCCGTACAGCTTGGCCATCCGCCGCTTCATCTCCTCCTCCGACACGTCCTCGACGTGGGTGGCGATGAACCACTCGTTGCCGAAGGGATCGACGACGCGGCCGGTCCGGTCGCCCCAGAACTGCACCTTCACCGGCTCCTTCACGGTGAAGCCAGCGGCCACCGCCCGCTGGAAGACCGAGTCCACCTCGGGAACGTACATCATGAGCCGCGCGCCGTAGGCCGGGTACTCCGCCGAGGCCTCGCCGAGCATGAGGAGCGAGTCGCCGAACTCGAGCTCGGCGTGGGCCACGGAGCCGTCCGGGGCGTCCATGCGGACCTTCACCTTCGCGCCGAAGATGCGCTGGTAGAGCTCGATGGCCTTGGCCGCGCCGCGCAGGGTGCAGCCGGGGGTGAGGGTGCGGTAGCCGGCGGGGATGGGGCTGACGGGCATGGGGGCCTCGGGGGCTGCGAGTGGGTGGGCTGGAGATGCTGCTCGGATGAGCAGGCGTCCAGGCTCCCGATGGGGCCGCGCGGCTCAGGCCCTCGGCGACCGCTCGGCCATCAAGACCTCGGGCATTGCGAGCGACGACTCCGCCGGACTCCCGCGTTGGCGCCGGCGCTGGATCCGGCCGATCGCGCTGCCGACCTCGCCACACAAGATCTCGACCGCGATCTCGGTGTCGCGGTCGAGGGCGGTCCGCTCGCTCCAGCGCAGCACCAGGCTGCCGGCAGGTGCGCCAGGGGCCAGGGACGAGCGTGCGCACAGGAAGCCTTCGCCGGTGGCGCCGGCCGCGTAGCGGGCCTCGGGCACGCCAGCCGACGTGGTGGCGATGCGCAGCTCCACGCCGCCCGCGCCGAGCAGGTCGGCCGCGTGGTTCACCACCGGCCAGACCTGGCTCCAGTCGTCGGCACGGCGCAGCCGGGTCCGGATGCGGCGCAGGTCCGCGTGCAGCGCCAGGTTGCGGCGGCGCTCGAAGAGCACGGAGGCGGGCCGCGTGCCGCGCACGCCGAGCCGCCACAGCGCTGCGGGGCAGGCCACCGCCAGCGTGGCCAGGACCGCCGCGTCGATGGCCCCGCCGCCGATGGCCAGGAGCACCGCCGCCGCGGACAGCGCGAGCGACGCGCCGTAGAGCACCAGCACCGCGGCGCGGTGGCCGAGCCCGCAGTCGAGGAGCCGGTGGTGGATGTGGTCCCGGTCGGCCCGGAAGAGCGGGACGCCGCGCAGCGCCCGGCGGCCGATGGCCAGCGCGGTGTCGGCGATGGGCAGTCCCAGCACCAGCGCCGAGGCCAGCAGCCCCACCGCGGTGGAGGACTCGTGCTGCGTCCGGAGCGAGGTGGCGGCCAGCACCAGGCCGAGGAACAGGCTGCCCGTGTCGCCCATGAAGATGGAGGCGGGGTTGAAGTTGTAGCGCAGGAACCCCAGCGCCGCGCCGGCCAGGGCCGCGGCGAGGAGCACCACCAGCGGGTTGCCGCCCACCGCCGCCAGGAGGGCGGTGGCGGTGGCGGCCACCAATGCCACGCCGGCCGCCAGCCCGTCGAGCCCGTCGATGAGGTTGACGGCGTTGATGACGCCGGCGATCCAGAGCAGCGTGACCGGCAGGCCGAGCCAGCCGAGGGCGATGGGCTCCAGGAACGGGAGCGCCACCACGTCGAT
>JANMRY010000061.1:0-17266 GCA_031388695.1 Anaeromyxobacter sp.
ATCATCCGCCCCGGTGCCCCGCCCACCTCCTACTGCCCTGCGCGCCCCGGAGCGCGCCCTCCTGCTCGGCGCCCTCTTCCACGGCGCCCTCGACGCCGGCCGGCTCCGCGCCCTCACCGCCCGCGGCCTCGACTGGCCCGCGCTGCAGGCCCACGCAGATCGCTACGGCCTCGGCGCCATGCTCCACGACGCCCTCCACGAGGCCGGCCTCGCCGACGCGGTCCCGCCCGAGGCGCTCGCCCGCCTCGCCGCCGAGGCCGCCCGCAACGCCGTGCAGAACGCCTTCTTCGTCGCCGTCGCCGAGCGCACCCAGCGCCGCCTCGCCGCCGCCGGCATCGGCTCGCTGGCGCTCAAGGGCTCCGCCTTCGCCGCCTGCGCCCCGGCCTACCAGTCGCTCCGCCACCAGAGCGACGTCGACCTGCTGGTGCAGGAGGGCCGGGCCGACGACGCCTGCCGCCTGCTGCTGGCTGCCGGCTACCGCGCCGATGAGGGGACCGTCACCTTCACCGGGGAGGCCATCGACGCCGCCACCGCCGCGGCCGCGCTCCTGCACCACCTGCCGCCCCTCACCTCGCCGGAGGGCGTCACCATCGAGCTCCACTTCCAGCTCCCCGGCAGCCGCCAGCCGGGCGCCACGGGCGCCACCGGCGCCACCGGGCCGCTCTGGGCCGGCGCCCGCACCTTCGGCCAGGGCCCGCTCGTCGCCCCGGCCCTCGACGATCAGCTCGGCATCATCTGCGACCACGTGCTCGTCAACCACCACGGCGACGCCGGCATCCTGCCGCGCCACGTCGCCGACGTGCAGACCCTGCTCAGGATCGGCGCCTCAGCGGAGGCCGCCGCCGAGCGCTACGGCCCGACCGTGGCCGCGTCGCTGGCGCTGGTGGAGCAGACGCGGCTCGCCGTGGCAGCCCCCGGCCTGCTGCGCGCCCGCGGGGCCGAGCTCGCCTTCGCCCCCTGGTGGATGCTCGGCACCCGCCTCGGCGCCGCGCTCCATGCCGTGGGGGCGGCGCTGGGGGGGCGCATCAGGCTGCTCGGCCGGGTCGGCCTGGCGCCGCTCTTCCCCAGCCGGGCCTTCATGGCCCAGCGCTACCGGCTGCAGGGCCGCCCGGTGCTGGTCACGCTCGCCTACCTCTGGCGCCCCGTCGGCGCGCTCTGGCACGTGCTGACCGGGAAGTGAGGGGGGGGTGTCAGGGGTGGCGCGTAAGTTATGCGCTAGACACCATATGCGGCGCAGCGTATGCTGCTTGCGGTGGCGAGCCACGGGGAGGGCGCCACATGACCGTCGAAGTGATCGCCACCGAGGAATTCGATGAGTGGCTGGCAGCACTGACCCAGCGGGAGCGAAAGGAGGTGCTTCATTCCATGCACCTTCTCCAGGAGGTTGGCCTGCAGTTGGCCTATCCGTACAGCAGCGCCATCAAGGGGTCCCGCTACGCGCTTCGCGAACTCCGACCGAGAAGGGGCGACAGTCCGCTTCGCCCAATCTACGCTTTCGATCCTCGAAGAAGGGCCGTACTGATCATTGGCGGCGACAAGGGAGCCGACAAGGCGATGTATGACCGCATCATCCCGTTGGCCGAGGCCATCTGGGAGAGGCACGTGAAGGGCAGGCAGTCATGAAGAAGACTCGTACGAAGACCTTGAAAGAGCTGGAGGCGAAATACTTCACCCCCGAGGAGGTCGAGGAGGTGAAGGCGTCCGTCGAAGCCGAGATCATTGAAATGAACTTGCGCGATCTCCGGCAGCTCACCGGACTTACCCAGCAAGACGTCGCGCAGGCCACCAGGATGCGCCAGCCCGAGCTCTCTCGTATCGAGCGCCGCGACGACCACCTGCTATCGACCCTCCGTCTCTACGTCGAAGCGCTCGGTGGCGAGCTCGAGGTCGTCGCCCGCATTGATGGAAAAGTGATCAAGCTCCGTGGCGTGTGAAGGTAAGGCGCAGCAGCCGAAAAGGCAGCGCACGGGCGGCCGACTGCTCCGACCTCCCCCCTACTCCTTGAACACGCAGAGCTTCTCGCCGACCAGCACCTTGGCCTGCTCGGTGGTCAGCATGTACTGCGTGCTCACCTGGCGGTTTGGTCAGGTCGGTCCGAGCCGGCGCGACACGACAGGGACCTCGGGGAGCGAGCGCACCGCCGCCACCGCCTCCACCAGCGTCGCCCTCTCGGCGCGCGACAGCGTGCTGAGGTCGCCGTCGCCAAAGAAGGCCAGCGCCTTCAGGCTCTCGCTCGGCTGGAAGCTCTCGCCGAACAGCGCGCGAGCCGCACCGAGCCCGTCGGCCAGGCTCAGGCCGGCGCCGACCATGCTCGCGATGTCCCGGTAGTCCTTCGCCTCGGCGCGCTGCAGCACCACCTTCACCTTGGTCGCCATCAGGTCGGCGAGGGAGGCGACCAGCAGCGCACCGTCGTCGGTCCTCTCGGGCTGGCCCACGCGGCCGAAGCCGAAGGTCCCGAAGAAGGAGACCTTGACGTGCGAGTGCTCCCCGCCGGTGCTCGGCACCAGCAGGCTCCAGGCCTCCGGCTGGTCCTGGACCACCGTCGCCCGGGCCAGGAACGGCAGCGCCGCGTTGATGGCGCCGCGGTCGAGCGACGCCTCGGTGAAGAAGTCGAAGTCGACCGAGGGCCGGTGCCCGAGCCGGAGGGCGATGGCCGTCCCGCCGTACAGGACCAGGCCGAGCCCGGCGACGGGCCCGAGCGAAGGCCAGAGCCGGCGCTGCTCCGGGGGGAGGATCTCCAGGCGTGGACTGAAGGTGCCGGTCACGCGAAGCGCCGCACCGGGAGCGGTGGAACCTCGTCCACCTTGGCCAGGCCGAGCCGGTAGTGCCAGTAGGCCCATGAGCGGGCGCTGAACTGGCCGGCCTCACCGCGCACCAGCACGGCACGCAGGGCGTCGTCTCCGACCTGCTCGGCGAGCGCCGCGACGTCGGCGAAGTCGCCGATGTTCATCACCTGGGCGACGACGCGGTCGGGGAAGGCCAACGCCTCCTCGGGTGACTTCCACCAGAGGTACTTTCGAGCCAGCGGCATCAGGGTGGCGGAACCTACGGCCATGGCGGCATTGTACCAGCGAGGCCACCGTCTCACACGGCGCCGGCGGAGTATTTGCGGCTGGCCGACCTTGACCCACGGGACCGCGGAGATACAATGTATCGCATGGCGACGACGGCGATGGTCCACGTCAGAGTGGACGAGAAGATGAAGGCTCGGGCAGAGAAGGCCCTGGCGGCGATGGGGCTCTCCGTCTCGGATGCCGTCCGCGTGCTCCTCACGCGGGTGGCGGCCGACCAGGCGCTCCCCTTCGAGGTGCGCGTCCCCAACGCCAAGACGCGCGCGGCGATGAAGGAGGCTCGCCGTGGGCGTCTCAAGTCCCACGCCACCGTTCCTGTCCTGATGGCGGACCTGGATGCGGAAGATTGAGTACACCAAGGTCTTCAGGCGGGACTGCCACCTGAGGCCGGACCTGGTGCTCATCTACCGCAAGGTCGACGAGGAGACGCTCCAGCTCGTTCGCCTCGGGTCGCACTCCGAACTCTTCGGCTGACGTCCTCAAAGCGCAGCCCCGCGCCCTCTTGGGGCGTGTATACTATACATCTGTTCAGCCTCTCCGTTCGGTGATATTGGCTCAGGACATGAGCGGCGAAGTCCAACACACGGCCATTCACGCACCGGCCCGCCACGCCGAGGCCGATCCTGCCCAGGCCCACCAGGCCCAGGTCATCGACCTCGAGGCGCTCGCCGGCGTCGCCCGCACGCTCCAGCCGGACCAGTCGGGCCGGCGCGGGTCGCTGCTGCGCGACGAGGCCGGCTTCCTGCTCGACGGCCTGCTGGTCCGGGTGGCGCGCGGCCACGGCGCGCTCGACCTGGCCATCGGCAGCGGGTTGGCGGCGCTCACCGTCGGCGACCGGCTGCTGCGGCTCGGCTTCTCCCGTCTCGGTGACTACTCGCGCGAGCGGCTCGGGCTGCCCGGCTCCACCGCCGAGAAGCTGGCCCGCCTCGCCCGCCTGCTCGGCGACCGGCCCCTTTTGCAGGCGGCGGTCCGCAGCGGCGCCGTCAGCCTGCGCAAGGCCGAGACCATCGCACCCCTCGCCCGCGGGGCCGACGAGGCCGGCTGGGTGGAGCGGGCCCGCGTCGAGACGGTCCGCGCGCTCGCCGCCGAGGTCCGGGCGGCGCTCGGCGACGTCGGTGAGGATGAGGAGCAGTGGGAGCGGGTCGTCTTCTCGGGGAGCAGAGGGGAGGAGGCTCAGCTCGCCAAGGCGCCCGCAGCCGACGGCGCGGAAGGCGGGGCAGCCATGGCGGTCGCGGTGGCGCGCACACCCCGCCAGTCCTTCGACGAGGCGCTCACCGTCGCCGGCACGCTGCTCGGCGCCACCTCGCCCCGGTGGCAGCGGGTCGAGGCGATCTGCCAGGAGTACCTGGGCGACCATCCGGTCGAGGCCGCCGAGGCCGGGTCGGGCGGCGCGGCTGGCAGCGCGGCCGGCGGCCCATTCGGCGGCGCCTCCGAGCAGCTCTTCGACCACGCCCGCAGCGGCGGCCAGCTCGACCGGCTCAAGGGCTGGCTCGAGCAGGAGCACCAGCGCTGGGCGTTCCTCACCCGGTTCGATCCTCCGCCGCAAGAGGTGCCGATTCCGGGGGGTGAGGGCGGGGAGAGCGGCGGCGGCGGCGGTGGCGGCGGCGGTGGCGGCGGCGGTGGCGGCGGCGGTGGCGGCGTTGACAGCCCGGCCCCACCCGCGCCGGCCGTCGACCTCGTCCGGCTCGACGCCGACCTGCGCCGGCTGCGCGACCTGCGCGCCCGCTGGGACGAGCTGCTCGGCCACCTCGCCATGCTGCTGCGCATGCACGGCCTCTGGCGCGACATGCAGTTCCTCTCCTTCGGCCACTACTGCGAGGAGCGGCTCGGCATGTCCGGGCGCGCCGTCGAGCAGCGCGTCGCCCTGGAGCAGCGCTTCTACTGGCTCCCCGACCTGCGCGACGCCATGCGCGGCGGCCGCGTCAGCTACGAGAAGGCCCGCATCATCGCCAACTGCGCCACCGAGGCGACGCTCGCCGCCTGGCTCGACCGTGCCGACCGGCTCACCTGCATCGCCCTCTCCCGGGAGGCCGCGGCGCAGACCGACGCGCAGCTGTGCGCGGCCGGTGCCTACGACCTGCGCCTCCCCGTCCGGGTCGCCATCCTGCTCCACGAGGCCCTCCGCGCCGCCCGGCAGTCTGCCGGCCGCTGGATCCGCGCCGAGGAGGCGCTCGGCATCGTCTGCGACCACTACCTGCGCACCTGGAAGGAGGCGGCGAAGCAGCGCAACACCATCCAGCGGCGCGTCCTCGACCGCGACCAGGGCTGCTGCCAGGTGCCCGGCTGCAGCCGCGCCGCCCAGCAGGTCCACCACGTCCGGTTCCGCTCCCAGCTCGGGCCCACCGAGGCGCAGAACCTCGTCAGCCTCTGCGCCGCCCACCACCTCCACGGCATCCACGCCGGTTACCTGCGCGTCACCGGCCGGGCGCCGGATCAGCTCCGCTGGCGGTTCCGCCCGGGCGGGGGGCCGTGGTTCGGGAGCCAGGAGGTGCGCCAGGAAGGGAGGCACCCCTGACGGGCCCCGGGCGCCGGTCGCCGTCCCGCGCTAAGTAGAGGGACCTTGTCCGACCACCCCTCACGCGAACCTGCGGTCGCCCCCCGCGCCTCTCTCCGGCGCCTCTCTCCGCTCTTCAAGGAGGAGCTCGGCACGCTGGCCGGCGCCACCGCGCTGCTGCTGCTCGGCTCGCTGGCGGCGCTCGCCTACCCGCAGGGGATCCGCATCATCGTCGACGGCGCCGTCGGCACCGCCGCCGCCCACGAGGGCCTCACGGTCCGCAACGCCGCCCTGGTCATGGGCGGCCTCGCCGTCCTGCAGGGGCTCGCCGTGGCCGGCCGCGCCTGGCTCTTCAGCCTGGCCGGCGAGCGCGGCGTGAAGCGGGTCCGCGAGCAGCTCTTCCACTCGCTGGTCAGCCAGGAGATCGCCTTCTTCGACGGCCAGCGCACCGGCGACCTGCAGTCGCGCCTCGCCTCCGACACCGCCTCGCTCCAGGGGCTCCTCTCCTCGCAGCTCTCCATGGCGCTGCGCAACGTGGTGCAGGTGATCGGCGCCCTGGCGCTGCTCTTCTACACCTCGGTCCGGCTCACCGGCGTCATGCTCGCCGTGGTCCCGGCCGTCGCCTTCGGCGCCGTCTACTACGGCCGCAAGATCCGCGGCCTGGCGCGCAAGTCGCAAGACGCGCTCGCCGACGCCGGCCACGTCGCCGAGGAGTCGCTCGGCTCCATCCGCACGGTCCGCGCCTTCGCCGCCGAGGACGCCGAGGAGAAGCGCTACACCGGGGCCGTCACCACCGCCTTCGGCTTCGCCCGCACCCGCTCGCTGGCCGGCTCGATCTTCATGGGGGCCACCTACACCGGCATCTACGCCGCCATCGCCCTGGTGCTCGGCTACGGCGGCTCGCTGGTGGCCGCCGGCGAGCTGACGGCCGGCGCCCTGACCGCCTTCCTCGTCTACACGCTGCTCATCGCCATGGGGCTCGGCACGCTCGCCGACATCTGGGCCGAGTCGATGCGCGGCCTCGGCGCCGCCGAGCGGGTCTTCGAGCTGATCGACCGCGCCCCGGCCATGCAGCTGCGCGGCGGCCGCACCCTGCCCCGGGTGGCCGGCCGGCTCGCCTACGAGGCGGTCACCTTCAGCTACCCGGCCCGCGCCGACACCGAGGTGCTCCACGGCGTCGACCTGCTGGTCGAGCCGGGCGAGGTGGTGGCGCTGGTCGGCCCCTCCGGCTCCGGCAAGTCGACGCTCGGGGCCCTGCTGGTCCGGCTCTACGACCCCTCCACCGGCCGGCTCACGCTCGACGGCGTCGACCTGCGCGAGCTCGACCCCTCCTGGCTGCGCGCCCAGGTCGGCGTGGTCTCGCAGGAGCCGGTCCTCTTCTCCACCACCATCGCCGAGAACGTCCGCTACGGCCGCCCCGGCGCCACCGACGCCGAGGTGCGCGACGCCCTGCGCAACGCCAACGCCCTCGCCTTCGTCGAGGCCTTCCCCGACGGCCTCGCCACCAAGGTCGGCGAGCGCGGCCAGCAGCTCTCCGGCGGCCAGAAGCAGCGGGTGGCGATCGCCCGGGCCATCTTGAAGGACCCGCGCCTGCTCCTGCTCGACGAGGCGACCAGCGCGCTCGACGCCGAGTCGGAGGCGCTGGTGCAGGAGGCGCTCGGCCGGCTCATGAAGGGGCGCACCTCCATCGTCATCGCCCACCGGCTCTCCACCGTGGTCGGCGCCGACCGGGTGGTGGTGATCGACGGCGGCCGGGTGGTGGAGCAGGGGCGCCACGCCCTGCTGGTCGGCAAGGGCGGCGCCTACGCCCGGCTGGTCGAGCGGCAGGTGTTGAGGGGGTAGCCGCGGGCCGGCCGCTCAGCGCGCCGCGGCAGCCTCCGGCCAGACCAGTCCACGCGCCACCGGCCGCGCCTTCAGGTAAGCCGCCGCTCCGCCCAGCGCCACCGCCAGGGCCGCGGCCGCCAGCAGCCCGATGAGCCAGCCCGGCACCGACACGTAGAAGGCCCCCACGCCGACCCCGGCCAGCGCGAACCAGGCCGTCTTCTGCACCAGCGCCAGCAGCGTGAGCCGGGCCAGCAGCGGGGCGTCGAGCGGGGCCAGCCGCTCCCAGAGCACCTGCTCCTGCCGCCAGTAGGTGTAGATGACCGGGATGATCTCCAGCGTCAGGAAGGCGCTGGTCAAGAGCCCGCCCACCATGGGGGCGGCGATCCGCTTCATCACGTCGGCGCCGGAGCCGGTGGCCCAGAGCAGCGGGATCAGCCCCGCCAGCATGGTCGCCACCGTCATCAGCTTCGGCCGCACCCGCTGCACGGTCCCCTCCATGTGGGCCCAGATGATGTCGGAGAGGTCGCGGATCTTCCCGGCCTTGCGCCGCCGCTCGTAGGCGTTGTCGATGTAGACGATCATCACGATGCCGGTCTGCGCCGCCAGGCCGGTGAGCGCGATGATGCCGATCCAGACCGCCGTCGAGAGGTGGTAGTCGAGCGCCCACATCAGCCAGACGCTCCCGGTCAGCGCGAACGGGATCGACAGCAGCACGATCAGCACCTCGGTGAAGTTGCGGAAGTGCAGGTAGAGCAGCAGCACGATCAAGAGCAGCGTCAGCGGGAGGACGATCCGCATCCGCTCCGCCATCTGCTCCATCAGCTCGTACTGGCCGGTCCACTTGAGCAGGTAGCCGGTCGGCATCACCAGCCGGCCGTCGGCCTGGGCCCGGCGCACGATCTCCTTGGCCTCGTCGACGTAGCCGCCCACGTCGCGCTGCCCGGACTCGATGTCGACGTAGACGAAGCCGACCAGCATGCCGCCGTCGTCGCGGATCATGGGCGGCCCGCCGGCGATCCGCACCTCGGCCAGCTGCCCGAGCGGCACGAAGCCGCCCTGCCCCTGCCCCTCGGGCGTGCCGGCGCCACCCCAGCCCAAGCCCAGCGTCGGCGCGTCGGTGGCGGTCCCGCCGCTCGACGGCGGCCTGCCGGCCCCGGCCCCGCCCGCCGCCTGCCCGCCCATCCCCATCTGCGCCAGCAGCAGGCGCGGCTCCCGCTCCGGCTCCCGCTCCGGCGCCAGCTCCCGTTCCGGCGCCAGCGAGCCGGAGGTCCCCATGCCGCCGCCCCGGCCACCACCACCGCCCCCGCCGCCGCCCCCGCCAACCGGGACCATCAGCCGCCGCAGCTTCTCCACGTCGTTGCGCAGGTCCTGCGGGTAGCGGACGTTGATCGAGAAGCGGTTGCGGCCGTCCACGGTGATGCCAATGGGCGCGCCGCCGATGGCCGCCTCGACCACCCGGTTCAGGTCGCCCACGGTGAGGCCGTAGCGGGCCATGGCGTCGCGGTCGGGGATGATGTCGAGGTAGAGGCCGCCGGTGTTCCGCTCGTAGAAGACGCTGCGGGTTCCGGCGATGGGGCGCAGCAGCCGCTCCAGCTCGATGCCGATCTTCTCGATCTCGGCCAGGCTGGTCCCCATCACCTTGACGCCCACCGGCGTCCGCACCCCGGTGGAGAGCATGTCGACGCGCCCCTTGATCGGCATGGTGTAGGCGTTGGTCCAGCCGGGGAACTGCATCTTGGCGTTCAGCTCCTCGACCAGCGCCTCCCAGGTCAGCCCCTTGCGCCACTGCGCCTTCGGCTTCAACCGCACCGTGGTCTCGACCATGGTGAGCGGCGCCGGGTCGGTGGCGGTCTCGGCCCGCCCCACCTTGCCGAAGACGGTGTCGACCTCCGGCACGCTCCGCAGCACCCGGTCCTGCAGCTGCAGCTGCCGCTTGGCCTCCTCGATCGAGAGCCCGGGGAAGGTGGTCGGCATGTAGAGCAGGTCGCCCTCGTTGAGCGGCGGCATGAACTCCGAGCCGAGCCGCCAGGCCAGCGGGATGGCCGAGAGCAGCGCCAGCAACCCCATGGCCACGGTCGACTTGGGGCGGCGCAGCGCCACGAAGACGAACGGCCTGTAGAGCCGGATGATGAAGCGCGAGACCGGGTGCTCCGACTCCGGCTTGATCTTGCCGCGGATCAGCAGGTCGCGCAGCGCCGGGGCGAAGGTGATCGAGAGCACCGCCGCCGAGAGCATGACGAAGGTCTTGGTCCAGGCCAGCGGCGTGAAGAGCCGGCCGGCCTGCCCGGTCAGCGTGAAGACCGGCAGGAAGGCGACCGCGATGATCAGGAGCGAGAAGAAGAGCGCCGGGGTCACCTCGCGGGCCGCCTCGGCCAGCAGCTGGTGGCGGTCGGCGCCGGGCGGGGCGTGCTCCAGCTTCTTGTGGCTCGCCTCGATCATCACGATCTCGGCGTCCACGGTGGCGCCGATGGCGATGGCGATCCCGCCCAGGCTCATGATGGTGGCCGGGATGTCGAGCAGGTACATGGGGATGAAGGCCACCGCCACCGCCACCGGGATCGAGAGGATGGGCAGCAGCGCCGAGCGGACGTGGAGCAGGAAGAGGATGATCACCAGCGCCACCACGATCGCCTCCTCGATCAGCGCCTTCTGCAGCGTGCCGATCGAGCGGTGGATGAGATCGGAGCGGTCGTAGGCCACCTCGAAGGACACCCCCTTCGGCAGCCCCGGCTTCAGCTCCTCGATCCTGGCCTTGACCCGGTCGATGACGTCGAGGGCGTTCTCGCCGTAGCGCATCACCACGATGCCGCCCACCGCCTCGCCGTCGCCGTTCCACTCCAGCAGGCCGCGCCGGATCTCCGGGCCGAAGCGCACCTGCCCCACGTCGCGCAGCAGCACCGGCACGCCGTTGGGGCCGGTGGCCCGGATCGCCACCTTCTCGAGGTCGCCCAGCGCCTGCACGTAGCCGCGGCCGCGCACGTAGTACTCGCGCTCGGAGAGCTCGATGACCCGCCCGCCCACGTCGTCGTTCGAGTCGCGGATGCGGGCGATCACCTCGTCGAGGGTGACGCCGTAGGCCCGCAGCCGGGCCGGGTCGACCGTCACCTGGTACTGCTTCTGGTAGCCGCCCACGCTGGCCACCTCGGCCACGCCCGGCACGCTCCCCAGCGCATAACGGAGCGTGAAGTCCTGGAAGGTGCGCAGCTCGTCGAGCCCGTGCTGGCCGCTCTTGTCGACCAGCGCGTACTGGAAGACCCAGCCCACCCCGCTGGCGTCCGGGCCGAGCCGGGGGTCGGCGCCTTCGGGGAGCCGCGCCTCGATCGAGGAGAGGTACTCGAGCACGCGGCTGCGCGCCCAGTAGACGTCGGTCCCCTCCTGGAAGATCACGTAGACGAAGCTCATCCCGAACATCGAGTAGCCGCGCACGTCGGCCACCCGCGGCGCCGAGACCAGCCCCGAGACGATCGGGTAGGTGACCTGGTCCTCCACCAGCGTCGGCGAGCGGCCCATCCACTCGGTGAAGACGATCACCTGCGGGTCGGAGAGGTCGGGGACGGCGTCGAGCTTGACGTGCCGGATCGACCAGATCGAGGCGGCGCAGGCCACCGCCACCCCGAAGAGGACCAGCAGCCGGTTCCGGGCGCAGAACTCGATGATCCTGGAGACCATCGCCTACCGCCCGTGCCCTTCCACCGCCGCCCGCAGCCGGCTCTCCGAGTCGAGCAGGAAGTTGGCCTTGGTGACCACCTTCTCGCCGGCCGCCAGCCCCTCCAGGATCACCACCTTGCCCTCGCCGCTGGAGCCGGTCTTGACGGCCCTGGGCTCGAAGCGGCCGCTGCCGCGGTCGACGAAGACGTAGCGGTGCTCGCCGGTGTCGACCAGCGCCTCGGCCGGGATCACCACCGCGTCGTCGGCGCTGGTCTCCAGCGCCACGTCGCCGAACATGCCGGGGCGCAGCTCGAGCCGCGGGTTCTGCAGCTCGACGCGGGCCTGCAGCGTCCGGCTCCCGGTGTTGAGCGCCGGGTAGATGAAGGAGACCCGGCCGCTGTACCTCTTGCCCGGCGTCGAGGAGGAGCTGAAGGTCGCCTTCTGCCCGACCCGCACCCGGGCCAGGTCCGACTCCTGGACGTCGAGCAGCACCCAGACGGTGGAGAGGTCGGCCAGCTGGAACATCTCGGTGCCGGCCTGCACGAAGTAGCCCTTGAGCACGCTCTTGCGGGCCACGTAGCCGCGGCTCGGCGCCCGCACCGGCATGGTCTTGAGCGGCTGGCCGCTGGCGATGATGGCGTCGATGTCCTGCGGGGCCACGCCGATCAGCTCCAGCCGCAGCCGCGGTTCGCGCTCGTAGTCGGTGGTCACCGCCGGCGCGTTGCCGCCCTGCGGGCGCTTGTCCGACCACTTGATGGTGTTGAGGAAGACGGTCTGGGCGTTGAGGATCTCCGGGCTGTAGAGCGTCGCCAGCACGTCGCCCTTCTGCACCAGCTGCCCGGTCTGGACCACCTGCAGGCTGTCGACCCAGCCCGAGTAGCGGATGTTGATGCTCACCAGCCCGTCCTCGGTCGGGGTCACGAAGCCGACGGCGCGCACCGAGGCGCCGAACTTCTCCTGCGTGGCCACCGAGGTGCGCATCCCCATCAGCTGGATCCGGTCGGCGCTCAGCTCCACCGGCACCAGGCCGGGGACGCCGGCTGCCGCGGCGGCGGCAACGCGCGGCACCAGCTTCATCTTGCACTTGGGGCAGCGCAGCTTCGGGTCGGTGGTCACCACCTCCGGGTCCATGGGGCAGGTGAACTCGGGGAGGCCGGCGGCGTTGGGCGGCGGCGGGGCCATGGCGTTGCCGGCGGCTGGAGTAGCCGAGGTTCCGGCCGGGACGAGATCCATGCCGCAGATGGGGCACTCGCCCTTCTGGTCGGTCAGGATCTGCGGGTGCATCGGGCAGATGAACTTCTGCCCCTGCACCGCCGCCGACGAGGTGCGGGTGGCCACGTGGTAGCCCCAGGCCCCGGCCGCGGCCAGCGCCATCAGGCCGACCAGCGCCCAGCGCACCCCCGCCATGGTCCGGGTCCCCGGCGGCGCAGCCTCCTCGCCCTCCGGCATCGGTTCGTTCATGTCCGCTCCCCCAAGGGGCTAGAAAGCCCGACAATCGGGGTGCGGTCAACAGGCCAGACGGGAGGCTATCTCAGGGCCCGGACGGCCAGGCGTGGACGGTGACGAAGTAGGCCACGCCGCCCTTCTCGCCGCTCACCTGGTGGACGATCCGCTGCCCCTTCTCGATGGTGAGGCGCGACTGCGTGTTGCGCTGCGCCAGCGCCACCTCGATGGTCACGTTCCTGCCGTTGGTCTCCTGCACGGTGAGCGCCACGTGCTCGCCGCTCGGCAGGTCGACGAACTCGGTCTTCCCGACCGTCATCGTGAAGTCGCGCTCGCTCAGCTGCTCCCAGCGCTGGTAGGCCAGCTTGGAGAGCTGCTGCTTGAGCGGCGCCATGGCGGGCGGCAGCGAGGCCGGCCCCTGGCGCGAGCCCTTGATGAGCCGGACCCGCACCGGCACCGGCGCCTCTGCCGGCTCGGCGGCCAGGGCGGTGGAGGCGGTGGTGCCGGCGAGCGTGATGGAGCCCGCGAGGAGCAGCGTCAGGGTGGCGGTGGCCAGGCGCATCAGGACTCCTCGTCCTCGTCGTCGATCAGGACCAGCGGCCCGTCGCTCGACTGGATGATGGTGGTGGCCCCCTCGGAGTTGACCTCCAGCGAGGCGGTGGCGCTGTCACGGAAGCTGTTCCCCTGCAAGTAGAAGCCGACCAGCAGCGCCGCGGCCACCGGGGCGAGCGCGCCGGCGGCCGTGAACCAGGGGTGGCGGACCACGGCCCGGCGCAGGCGGCCCAGCGGGCCGAGCCGGCGCTGCTCGATGCGGTCCTGCACCTGGGTGGCGAAGTCGGTGAAGTCGCGGCGCGCCGCCACCGCCAGCAGGGCCTCGGAGACCAGCCCCTCGGTGACCGCCAGCGACGCGGCCCAGCGGGTGCAGCCCTCGCAGCCGGCCAGGTGGGTGGCCAGCCCGGCCGCCTCCTCGGCGGTGAGCTCGCCCTCGCGGGAGCCGATCAGCGGGCGGTAGTCGGTGCACTCAGCCATGGTGGTACCCCTGCAACGCGGCCTGCATCTTCCTGCGGGCGTGGAAGAGCCGGCTCATCACTGTACCCTTCTGCACGCCGAGCCTCTCGGCAAGCTCTTCGTAGGTGAGCCCCTCCAGCTCGCGGAGCACCAGGACGGTCCGGTGGATCTCCGGCAGCCCCTCGAGGGCGGCCTGCATCTGGCCGGAGAGCTCGCGGCGCAGCAGCGTGGCGGCAGGGTCGTTGCCGAGCGGGGTGGAGAGGATCCCTTCGCCGGCCTCGCCGATCACCTCTTCGGCGATGTCCTCGAGCTGGTCGCGCCGGTTCTTGCGCTCGCGCCGGAGCGAGTCGATGGCCAGGTGGCTGACGATGCGCATCACCCAGGTCTGGAAGCTCGACTCCCCCTTGAAGCCCTCGAGGTGGCCGTGGACCCGCACGAAGGCCTCCTGGGAGACATCCCAGGCGAGATCCGGATCTCTGACGATGCCGAGCGCCACGGCGTAGACCTTCCTCTGGTAGCGGACCACCAGCGCCGTGAAGGCGCTGGCATCACCGGCCCTGGCTGCGTCCACCAGCGCGAGATCGTCCACTTCCGAGTTCCAGACGGGCAAGAGGTGCCAAAATTCAGTGCAATCGAGGGGGACCCAGCATACCGCTCCTTGCCATGCCCATCTGCCCGTAGGATCGTCCCTTTCCCGTGACCGCTTCCCCCGCCGTGACCGCCTCACCCGATATCGCTGCGCTGCTCGCCCGGACCAGGTCCCGGGCCCGGCGGCTGGCGTATACCCAGGCGGGGTTGCTGCTTTTGGCGGGGGTATTGGCCGTCATCCTGGCCTCCGCGGGATTACTCTCGGTAGGCATTAAAGCCAGCTGGACCAGGTGGTTGACGTTGACCGGCTCGCTGGCCCTGCTCGCCTTCACCATCCGCCGCCTCCTCCTCGCCCACCGCGCCAGCGCCGCCGACGAGGCGATCGCCCGCCAGCTCGCCCCGGCCGATCCGGCCCTCCGCTCCGACCTGGTCTCGGCGGTCGAGCTCAGCCGGGCCCGCGCCGGCCTGGCCGTCTCCGGCGCCGCCTCGCTCGAGCTGCTCGACGCCCACCTCCTCCGCACCGGCACCGCCGCCGCCGCCGTCGACCTCGCCGCCGTCCTCCCGCCGCGCCGCGCCCGCCGCGCCGCCGCCGCCCTCGGCGCCGTCACGCTCGCCTGGGCCCTGGCGCTCGCCTTCACCCACGGCGCCGCCTGGCGGGCCGCCGGCCGGCTCCTCGGCGGCGACCCCCCCTCGGCGCTCGGCCAGAGCCTCGAGTCGATCACCGGCGACCTCGAGCTCTCCTTCCGCTTCCCGGCCCACACCAACCGCCCCCCGCTCCGCCTCTCCGGCACCAGCGGCGAGATCCGCGCCCCGCGCGGCACCGAGGTCGACCTGCGCACCCGCGCCGACCGCCCCGTCGAGGCGGCCGAGCTGCTGCTGCAGAAGGCCGACGGCAGCCCGGCCGGCCGCGTGGCGCTGGCCGTCTCCGGCGGCCGCGAGCTCTCCGGCCGGCTGCTGCTCGACGAGCCGGGCAGCTACCGCTTCCGCTTCGCCACCGCCCGCGGCGCCACCGTGGCCGAGGGGCCGCCCATCCCGCTGGTGGTCGAGCCCGACGCCTTCCCGACCGTCCGCATCGGCGCCCCGGCCGCCGAGCTCGAGCTGCCCGGCGACGCCACCGTCCACGTCGAGTGGTCGGCCGAGGACGACCACGGCCTCTCCGGCCTCTCGCTGGTGCTGCGCGGCCCGGCCGGCACCGAGACCCGCCGCCCCCTGCGGGCCCTCACCGGCCTTCGGCGCGACGCCGGCGGCTTCGAGCTGCCGCTCGCCCCCTTTCGGCTCGGAGAAGGGGAGCGGCTCCTCTACTGGCTCGAGGTCGAGGACAACGACGCCGTCTCCGGCCCCAAGAAGGGGGCCTCGGCCACGCAGGCGATCAAGATCTACAGCGAGGCCGAGCACCGCCGCGCCGCCATGGAGCAGGCCCGCGCCGCCTGGGAGCAGCTGGTGGCCCACCTGGCCGACCGGCTCGAGCTGCCGGCCGGGGCCGGGGCCGCCGGGGCCGCGCTCGACAAGACGCTGCGTTCCCTCCACCAGTCGCTCGGCACCACCGCCGCCGCGCTCAAGAAGGACCCGGTGGCGCCGCGCCAGGTGGCCCAGGCGCTCGCCAACGTGGCCGCCTCGCTCCGCACCGCCGAGCAGCGCGCCACCGCGGTGCGCCAGTCGGCCGCCCGCACCGCCGCCGCCGGGCAGCCGCTCGCCGCCATGGCGAGCCAGGTGACCTGGGCCGACGGCCTCCTGGTCGCCGAGCTGGAGAAGGACGTCCTCTACCTGGAGCAGCTCTTCGACAAGACCCGCGCCGGCGAGCTGGTGCGGCTGGCGCGCGAGCTCGGGGCCCGCAAGCGCGAGCTGCAGGCGGTGCTGGAGCGGCTCCGCGACCAGCCGGGCGACGCCGCCAGGCAGGAGGCGCTGGCCCAGCTGAAGCGGCTCAGGGCCCGCATGGCCGAGCTGCAGGCCCGCTTGGCCGAGACCGCCCGCGGCTTCAACGACCAGCACCTCAACGCCGAGGCGATGGCCGAGCTGCAGAAGCAGAAGGCGCTCGACTCGCCGCTCGACGCCATCGAGCAGGCGATCCAGCGGGGCGACATGGCCGCCGCCATGAAGGCGCTCGACCAGCTCTCGGCCCAGCTCGACAAGCTGGCGGCCGGCCTGGAGCGGACCGCCGAGAGCCCCGACGCCGGCCAGCAGGCGCTCATGAAGGAGATGCTCGCCTTCAAGGACCAGCTCGACCGCGTCGAGCGGCAGCAGCGCGAGACCGCGGCCCAGACCGAGCAGCTGCGCAACCAGGTGCGGCAGCGGCTCGGGCCGAAGCTGGAGGAGGCGAAGCAGGGCGCGGCGGCGCTGGAGCAGCTGGCCAGGGAGGCCCGCCAGTCGCTCGACCGGGCCCAGCCCGGGGTGCCGCCGCACGGCGAGCCCGACCTCGACGCCGCCCGCGAGGCGCTGGCCGACCTGCAGCGGGCCCTCTCGCTGCGCGACCTCGAGGCCTCGGCCGAGCAGGCGGCCCGCGCCCAGGGGCCGACGCAGCGGCTGCAGCAGGCAACCCAGTCGAGCCCGGCCGCCGAGCAGGTCAAGGAGGCGGCGCAGCGCATCGCCCGGATCCGCGACCGGCTCGGCAAGCTCACGCCCGACGCCGGCCAGGCCATGACCCCCGGCGACCGGCAGCAGCTCGGCGAGCTGGCCGGCAAGCAGCAGGCGCTGGAGCGGCAGGCCGGCGAGCTGCAGCAGAAGCTCTCGCAGCTCTCCGAGAAGGCCCCCATCTTCCCGCCCCAGGCCCAGGGGCTGCTCGGCGAGAGCCGCGGCCACATGGGGAGCGCCGCCGGCGAGCTGCAGGGGCGCAACCCGCAGCGCGGCCTCGGCGAGCAGCAGGCGGCGCTGGAGCGGCTCGGCCAGTTCAAGAAGGGGCTGGAGCAGGTGGCCAAGCAGGGGCAGGGCGGCAAGGGCGGCGGCTTCCCCTTCCCCTTCGGCGAGACCGGCGCCGGCCAGCAGGAGGGGGACGGCACCGACCCGACCCAGCAGAAGGTGGTCATCCCCGGGTCCGAGGCCCACCGGCTCCCCGAGGAGTTCCGCCGCGACCTGCTCGAGGCGATGAAGCAGGGCTCGCCGGAGCGCTACCGCGGCGAGGTGCAGCGCTACTACGAGGAGCTGGTCAAGTGATCACCGCACCGCTCGTCACCGCCGCGCTCGGCCTGCTGCTGGC
>JANMRY010000072.1:0-5350 GCA_031388695.1 Anaeromyxobacter sp.
GCGAGTTGTCGCTGGCCGACCAACATTGCAAATCGTCCCAGCTTGGCCAACGGCCTGGCCATCCATCGCGGCGCGCGAGCGAGGAGCTCGATGAAAAGGAATGGAACCCCCGAAGCCATTCGCAGGTGACGCTCATACCTGAGCACCTCGGCGTGGTCCAACTGACCCAGACGACGCAAGCGCGCCAGTGACTTCAACTCAAGGATCCCGGTCCGTATCGAGTGCTCCCGAATAGCGAGCATCTTGCTTTCGAGCGGGTAGCTGTCGGCCAGAGCAAGGACGAACTCGGACCAGTCCCGGGCAAAGACCTCGATGGTTCGTGCCGCCCAGTAAGACCGCTTGCGGTGACTGAAGGTCAGCCACTTTTCATCAAGCCAGCGCAGCCCGAACCGGCACCGGGGAAGATTCTCCAAGGCGATCCCGAGGTGGGAAAAGTTGGTTCCAAGGAAGTGCTGGTACCTGCCACCGATGTCTGTGAGGTGCTCCCGTGCAAAGATCGTCGAGCCGGCCAGCGTCATATGCCAGGCGAGCCGCTCCAGCACCACCGTGGCGTCGCGGTACAGGCCGGCGGGCAGGTCGATGGCCCCTCTCTGGCTCGAGTTGACCACCAGGAAGTCACAAGGTGTCTCCATGAGAACCGCCAGCACCCGCTTCAGCCCACCCGGAAGAATTCGATACCCGTCCGCCAGATACCAGACGTAGTCGGCCGACGGCAGGCCCAATGCAGATTGGCAGTTCCCATCGTAGGCCAAGCCGCGCACGCTGCGGTGGTAAAAGACCCCCGGATGGGTTCGCTGGATTTCCACGATACCGTCCCTGGTGAGGTCGTCCGTGCTGCCATCGGACACGTGAACCGTGACACCGGTCTCGACCAGCTCGGGAAGCATCTCCAGGAGGTTTTCCCTCAAGATGGCGAATCGGTTGTTGGTCGGGATGGCGATCGCCAGCAGGGGTCTCATGCCGCACCTTCTATCGCCGCCCGCGTGCGTGCCAGCCCGGCGAGGAGGCTGGTGCCGGCCGTCCAACCAAGGGTTCGCCGGATCAGTCCCGGATCCCCGACCAAGTATGGCGGGTCGTAGCTGGCCAGCGGTGGTTTGCCCGTGAAGTCGAAGGCGAAGCCGGGTACGCCTGCGACTCCCGCGGCCGCTCTGGCGACCTCCCCAACGCTGACCGCGACTCCCGAGCTCAAATTGAAGGTCCGCCGAGACGCCACCGCTCCCTCTGCAAGTGCCTGCGCGGCGATGACGACACCGCCCGCCGCGTCATCCACGAATACCAGATCACGTATCAGTTCTGGGTCTCCGAAGCTGTTATGGGCTTGGCCGTTGGGGGCGAGCAACGCCGTCGGGACGAGGCGCCGCCGATCCTCCCCCGGCCCGTAGAGATGGAACGGCCTGAGAGTCAACCGGGAGATCTCATCTCGCGCCAGGCGCTCGAACGCCCGCAACCCAGCCTCCTTGGCCAGGCCATAAGGGGACCGGGGTTCGATGGGCCACGCTTCGTCCACCGGAGCGTCGGACGGCGCGTACTCGAAACACGACCCGATCCAGACCACTGCGGCCCGCGTCCCGTTGACCGCACGGGCCACTTCGGCAGCCATTGCGACATTGGCTCCCCTCAAGGTCTCTTCAGGGAGCATCGCGGAACGAAGCACTCCAGGAGCGGCGCAGTGAATCACCACATCAGGTCGCCAGTGCGTAGCCACCTCGAGCAACTTCCCTTCCTGGGTGATATCTGCGGCAAGGAAGCTGATCCCGGCTTGGTGGCCGGAAAGTCGTTCCGGGTCCGCATGTCGAGCGATCGCCAGGACCTCGTGACCTCCCACGGCCGCACGCATGGAAACCCGGGCGCCGAGGAACCCTGATCCTCCGGTGACAATGAGCCTGAGGGGCATAGAATCCACGTCTCAGTCTTTCCGCGCCACCTTCTTGACGACGTCGACCACGTGCTGGCGCATCGGCTCGGTCAGCCCCGGGTAGACGCCCCACCAGAGGGTCCGGTTCATGATGACGTCGGTGTTGGGCAGCTCCCCGACCACGCGGTAGGGGGCGGGGCGGCCGGCCGCGGCGGCGGCCCGCTTCAGCTCGGTCATGGCCGGCTGGCGCACCAGGTTGCCGGCGAAGAGCATGCGGGTCTGGATCTTCTGCCCCTCGAGCGCCTTGACCAGCGCGTCGCGGGTGAGCGACCCGCCCGGGCGCGCCGTCACCATGAAGCCGAACCAGGAGGGCTCCGAGCCGGGGGTCGGCTCGGGGAGCACCAGCTGGTCGGAGAGGTCGGCCAGCGCCTCGCGGAAGAAGGCCCAGTTGGCGCGGCGGGCCTGCACGAAGCCGTCGAGCCGCTCGAGCTGGGCCGCCCCGACCGAGGCCTGCAGGTCGGTCACCTTGAGGTTGTAGCCGAGGTGGCTGTAGACGTACTTGTGGTCGTAGCCGAGCGGCAGGTCGCCGAGCTGCCACTCGAAGCGCCGCTTGCAGGTGTTGTCGACGCCCGACGGGCACCAGCAGTCGCGCCCCCAGTCGCGCAGCGAGGTCATCGCCTTCTCCAGCGTGTCGTCGCTGGTCAGCACCGCGCCCCCCTCGCCCATGGTCATGTGGTGCGGCGGGTAGAAGGAGAGCGTGGCGAGATCGCCGAAGGTGCCGGTCTTGCGCCCCTGGAAGGTGGAGCCGGCGGCGTCGCAGTTGTCTTCGACCAGCCAGAGGCCGTGGCGCTTGCAGAAGGCGCTCACCCCGGCGAGGTCGAAGGGGTTGCCGAGCGTGTGGGCCACCATCACGGCGCGGGTGCGCGGCGAGCGGGCCGCCTCGAGCTGGGCGACGTCGAGGTTGTAGCCGGGGAGCGTGACGTCGACGAAGACCGGCACCAGGCCGAGCTGCACCACCGGCGCCACGGTGGTGGGGAAGCCGGCCGCCACGGTGATCACCTCGTCGCCGGGCTGGAGCCTCCGGTCGCCGAGCAGGTGGGAGGTGAGCGTGGCCACCGCCAGCAGGTTGGCCGAGGAGCCGGAGTTGACCAGCCGGGCGTGGCTGACGCCGTACCACTCGGCCAGGCCGGCCTCGAGCCGGGTGTGCCAGCGGCCGCCGGTGAGCCAGAACTCCATGGCGCTCTCGGCGAGGTTGGCCAGCTCCTCCTCGCCGTAGACGCGGCCGGCGTAGCGGACCGGCGACCGGCCCGGGACGAACTCGGCGGCGCCTTCCGCCTGCAGCCGCAGCCGCGCCAGCTGGCGGGCCCGCTCGACGATCTCGGCGGTGAGGCGCCGCTCCTCGGCCTTGATGTCCATCTCGGTCACGACTCCAGGTAGTGGTTGATCTGCGTGCGGCAGAGGGCGGCCAGCGCATCGGCGCCGGCCCCGGCGTGGAAGGCCCGGTACCAGTCGACGGTGCGCTTGAAGGTCTCGTCGAAGTGCCAGCGCGGCCCCCAGCCGAGCCGGGCCGCCGCCTTGGCGACGTCGAGCCGGAGCAGGCCGGCCTCGTGGGGCGCGTGGGGGTCGTGCTGGTCGTCCCAGCTGCCGGAGCCCCAGGCGGCGATCAGCGCCTCGACCACCTCGCGCACCGGGCGGGCGTCCTCGAGGCGCGGGCCGAAGTTCCAGGGCTCGGCGTAGGTGGCGGCGTCGGGGCCGAGCAGCCGGGCGCCGAGCAGCAGGTAACCGCCGAGCGGCTCGAGGACATGCTGCCAGGGGCGGACGCCGGCCGGGTTGCGCACCGGGATGGGGCGGCCGGCCGCCAGGGCGGCGATGGCGTCGGGGACGATCCGGTCCCTCGCCCAGTCGCCGCCGCCGACCACGTTGCCGGCGCGGGCGGTGGCCAGCGCCACGCCGTGCTGGGCCAGCCGGGCCGGGTGGAAGAAGGAGCGGCGCCAGGAGGCGGTCACCAGCTCGGCGGCCCCCTTCGACATCGAGTAGACGTCGTGGCCGCCCATGGCCTCGTCCTCGCGGTAGCCCTCGTGGCGCTCGCGGTTCTCGTAGCACTTGTCGCTGGTCACCACGACCACCGCGCAGGGGCGGCCTTCGGCGCGGACCGCCTCCAGCAGGTGGGCGGTGCCGAGCACGTTCACCTGCAGCGTCTCGAGCGGCTGCTGGTAGCTGAGCCTCACCAGCGGCTGGGCGGCCAGGTGGAGGATCACCTCCGGCCTCGCCTCCTTGACCACCTCGGTGAGCCGGGGCAGGTCGCGGACGTCGGCGATGATGCTGCGGCAGTGCTGCGCCGCGCCGACCCGCTCGAAGAGGGCCGGGGCGGTGTCGGGGGCGAGCGCGTAGCCGGTCACCTGGGCCCCCAGCCCGGAGAGCCAGAGGGTGAGCCAGGAGCCCTTGAAGCCGGTGTGGCCGGTCAGCAAGACGCGACGGCCGGCGTAGGCGGTGCGCAGCTCGGCCGCGAAGGCGCCGTTCGTCACCAGGACTTCCAGGGGGCCTTGCCGCGCGCCCAGAGATCGTTGAGCAGCTGGTACTCGCGCAGCGTGTCCATGGGCTGCCAGAAGCCGGTGTGGGGGAAGGCCACCAGCTCGCCGTCGGCCGCCAGCCTCCGCAGCGGCTCGCGCTCCAGCACCATCGCCGGGCTGGTGCCCAGGTAGTCCCAGGTGCGGCGGCCGTCGAGCACGAAGAACCCGCCGTTGATGAACCCCTCGGAGGTCTGCGGCTTCTCGTTGAACTCGCTGACCCGTCCGTCGGCGATCACCATCTCGCCGAAGCGCCCCGGCGGCCGGACCGCGGTGACCGTCGCCGCCTTCCCGTGCTTCCCGTGGAAGGCGATGGTTGCACCGATGTCGACGTCGGAGACGCCGTCGCCGTAGGTGAGCAGGAAGGGCTCGTCCCCTTCGACGTAGCGCCGCACCGCGGCGACCCGACCGCCGGTCATGGTCTCCTCTCCGGTCTCGGCCAGGGTCACCTTCCAGTCCTCTTCGTCGTGCACCCCGAGCACCTCGACGGCGCCGTGACGCCCCAGGGTGACGGTCAGGTCGGAGGTCATCGCCTTGTAGTTGAGGAAGAACTCCTTCAAGGCCCAGCCCTTGTAGCCGAGGCAGAGCACGAACTCGCGAACGCCGTGCCGGGCGTACATCTTCATGATGTGCCAGACCATCGGCTTGCCGCCGATGGGGAGCATGGGCTTCGGCAGCGACTCGTTGGCGTCGCGGATGCGCGTGCCCTGACCACCGCAGAGGATGACGGCCTTCATGGGGAGGGGATTGTAGGTGAAGGCCGGGCCCGGGTCGACCTCACGGCCCCAGTGACGCGCCCCCGCCCCCGCCCCCGCCCCCGCCCCTCCCCGGCCCGCCACGCTTGAGCCACCTGCCCAGGGCCAGCAGCGCCAGCCGGCGGTGGAGCCTGGGGAGGCAGAGCACCTGCACGGTGAGCCCGCGATCTGCG
>JANMRY010000181.1:0-8112 GCA_031388695.1 Anaeromyxobacter sp.
CGCTCAGTTCATGTCGGCGCACGGTAAGTGTTGATCACACTCAGCGTCGCATCGCAAACCCGATCAGAAATTCCGTAGTACCACCCAGATACCGCGCACTTCCGAACGTCGCGGATCTGGAAATCAGGGACACCCCCTAGGAGGCGCTGCCGAAGGATCGTGCTACACCCCGCTGGCGATGAAGGTCTCCGACTTCGACTACGCGCTGCCCGAGGCGCTCATCGCCCAGGCCCCGGTGACCCCGCGCGACGCCTCGCGGCTGCTGCTGCTGCCGGGGGGCGGGCCGGTCGAGCACCGCCGCTTCACCGACCTGCCCGGGCTGCTGCGCGCCGGGGACCTGCTGGTCTTCAACGACACCCGGGTGATCCCGGCGCGGCTGGTGGGGCACAAGGCCGACACCGGCGGCCGGGCCGAGCTCTTGCTGCTCGAGCCGCTCGAGGAGGAGCTGGGGGCGCGCTGGCGCGCCATGGGGCAGGCCTCCAAGGCCCTGCGGGCCGGGGCCCGGCTGGAGTTCGGGCCGCTCTCGGCGCTGGTCGAGGAGGCGCTGGGAGAGGGGTTCTACGACGTCAGGCTCGACCGCGAGGGGGCGGCGCTGGAGGCGGCCCTGGCGCAGGCAGGGAGGATCCCGCTCCCCCCGTACATCCGCCGGGAGCCTGGGCCGGAGGACGCCGAGCGCTACCAGACCATCTTCGCGAGGAGCCCGGGGAGCGCCGCGGCCCCCACGGCCGGGCTCCACTTCACGCCCGAGGTGCTGGCGGCGCTGGCGGCTCGCGGGGTGGAGCGGGCGGCGGTGACCCTCCACGTCGGCCCCGGCACCTTCCTGCCCTTCCGCGGGGAGTCGCTCGAGGCGCACCGGATGCACGAGGAGCGCTACCTGGTGCCGGAGGCGACGGCCCGGGCCTTCGCCGACTGCCGGGCCCGGGGCGGACGGGTGGTGGCGGTCGGGACCACGGCCCTGCGGACGCTGGAGAGCGCCTGTCATGACGGGCAGTTGGCGGCGGGGCCGGGGCGGACCTCGCTCTTCGTCCGGCCCGGCTACCGGTTCGCTGCGACAGATTGGCTGGTCACAAACTTCCACCTCCCGAGGACTACACTGCTGGTTCTCGTCTGCGCGCTGGGCGGAACGGAGCGGGTCCTCTCGGCCTACCGCCAGGCGGTGGACGAGAAGTACCGGTTCTTCAGCTATGGAGACGCCCTGCTGGTGGAGAGGGCGGCGGGGAGCGTGCCGGCCCGTTAGGAATTCGGCTCAAGGGAGGGAGGAAGGGCATGCACAGCGTTTCGGTCAACCTCGAGCCGAGCCAGTTCCTCGCCGGCTGGAGGCCAGAGAACAGCGCGCTCTTCCTGCCCATCCTCTCCGACGCACGCGTCGGGGACGAGGTGGCGGCCCGCGTCGGCGTGCTGGGCCAGACCATCCGCGCCACCATCTTCGGGAAGATCGCCGGGGTGCGGCGGGTCGGCCGTCCCACGCTGCCGCCAGGCATCGAGCTGCGGCTCGACGCCAGCAGCATCCCGGCCGCCGGCTTCCTCGCCATGGCGGCCCGCGGTGAGCCGGTCAACTTCCGCGAGCGGGCGCCGCGCTTCAGCGCGGAGAAGCCGCTCAAGGTGCTCCGTGGCGGTGCCGCGGTGCCGGTGGCGACGCTCAACGTCGCCGAGGGTGGCTGCTCGGTCCGCTGGCCAGCCGAGGTCCCGGCCGTCGGCGAGGTGATGCTGGTGCGGGTCGGTGACGGCTTCTTCGCCCCCAGGGCCGAGGCGGTGGTCTGCTGGAACCAGGTGGCAGAGCAGGAGCGGACCGTCGGCCTGCGGCTGCACGCCGAGGGGCGGGCCGGGAAGGCCTGGAAGAGCCTGGTGAGCGAAGTGGCCCGGGCCGGCGCCCGCCCGGCTTGACGGCCACCCCCTCCCCGGGGGAAACCGCGGGCGTGATCAGGTACGAGCTGCTCGCCACCGACGGCGCCGCCCGCCGAGGCCGCCTCCACTCGGCGCGGGGCACGGTGGAGACGCCGGTCTTCATGCCGGTCGGGACGGCGGCGACCGTCAAGACGCTCGAGCCGCGCGACCTCGTGGCGGCCGGGGCCCGCATCGTCCTCGGCAACACCTACCACCTGTTCCTCAGGCCGGGGCACGAGCTGATCGAGCGGCTCGGCGGGCTCCACCGCTTCATGGCCTGGGAGGGGCTGACCCTCACCGACTCGGGCGGCTTCCAGGTCTTCAGCCTCGGAGAGCGTACTCAGAGTACGGTGGTGCCGGACATCCCAGGACCCTCGGTCCGTGAAACGACCCCTAAGGGCGGCCCCAGTGGGGGTGCAACGCGCGGGCCGGGGCTGGTCACCATCGCCGAAGAGGGGGTCACCTTCCGCTCCCACCTCGACGGCTCGAAGCAGTTTCTCTCCCCCGAGCGGGCTATCGAGATCCAGCTGGCGCTCGGGGCCGACGTCATCATGGCCTTCGACGAGTGCCCGCCGTCGCTGGCCGACCGGGCCTACCACGAGCGTTCCCTGGCCAGGACGCAGCGCTGGCTGGTCCGCTGCGCCGAGGCCTGGGCGAGCGGCTCGCGGCGGCGCGCCGAGGCGGGCCTCACCCCGAGCGCCCTCTTCGGCATCGCCCAGGGCGGGCTCTTTCCCGACCTGCGCGCCCGCGCCATCGAGGAGGCGGCGGCGCTCGACCTGCCCGGCTACGCCCTGGGCGGCTACGCCGTCGGCGAGGCCCCCGAGACCATGTGGGAGGGGGTGGCGCGCGACGCCCCGCAACTCCCGGCCGCCAAGCCCCGCTACCTGATGGGGGTGGGAACGCCCCAGGACCTGCTGGCCGGGATCGCCGCCGGCATCGACATGTTTGACTGCGTCCTGCCGACCCGCTGCGCCCGCAATGGCCTGCTCTTCACCAGCCAGGGTCGGCTCAACATCGGCAACGCCCGCTTCGCCGAAGACCGGCGCCCGGTCGACCCGACCTGCAAGTGCTTCACCTGCGCCACGTACACCCGAGCCTACCTGCGCCACCTCGCCAAGGCCGATGAGCTGCTCGGGCTGCGGCTCAACACCATCCACAACGTCCACTACTTCCTGGCGCTGATGGCGCAGGCCCGGGAGGCGATCGAGGCGGGGCGCTTCGTTGCCTTCCGGCGCGCGCGGCTCGAGGCCTGGCGGGACGGGCTCGACGGCTGACGAGCCGAGGCCGGGCCGGGCCGGGCCGGCTTCCCCTCCGGGAGCCTGACCCCTTAGCGGTTGCCCTCGGTGGGAGATTGCTGTTAGAAATCGGCGCCTTTTCACGCACCTCCCGGAGCATCCATGCCTTCCGTCTTCCAGGCCCTCCTCGCGCAGACCGCCGAGTCGCAGCCCCAGAGCCTCACCAACATGCTGATCCCGCTCGCCCTCATGGGCGCGGTCTTCTACTTCCTCCTCATCCGCCCCCAGCAGAAGCAGGCCAAGGAGCACCAGAAGCTGCTCACCGGCCTCAAGAAGGGGGACGAGGTGGTCACCCAGGGTGGCCTGCTCGGCTCGGTGGTGCAGGTCGAGGACCGGACCGTGACGCTCGACGTCGGGAGCGGCACCAAGGTGCGCGTGCTCAAGGCCAACATCGTCGGCGGGTGGGTCGAGAAGCCGGTCACCGAGGCGGCCAAGCCGGAGAAGAAGTAGATGGAACGCTCCTGGCTCACCCGGGTCGCGCTGGTCTGCGCGGTCGCGATCTGGTCGGTCTGGCAGCTGGTCCCCAGCTACCACTACTTCAAGCTCTCGCCCGACGATCGCAACGGCGAGGCCTATGACAAGTCGGTGCCGGGCTGGGCGCCCGACGCCAGGAAGCACCTCAACCTCGGCCTCGACCTTCAGGGCGGCATCCACCTCGCCATGGGCGTGGACGTCGACCGGGCCGTCAAGGCCAAGGTGGCGCGCCGCGCCGACGAGGTGGCCGAGCACCTGAAGGAGAAGGCCATCCCCTTCACCGGGGTCGCCCCCGACGCCACCGGCCTGCGCATCGCGGTCGCCACCAGCGACGCCGCCGCCGTGGAGAAGTCGACGCTCGACTTCTACGACGCCGAGCTCTACGCGCCGGGCGGCGCCCCCGACGGCCAGGTGCTCTTCGCCTTCAAGGACCAGGTGCTGCGCGAGTTCAAGGGCAAGGCGGTCGAGCAGGCCGAGAAGACCATCCGCAACCGCGTCGACAAGTGGGGCGTCAGCGAGCCCGACATCAAGCGCAAGGCGAACAACCAGATCCAGGTGCAGCTCCCCGGCTTCAAGGACCCGGCCAAGGCCAAGGACCTGCTGGGGCGCACCGCGCAGCTCGAGTTCAAGATCTGCGACGACGAGAACCCGGCGCTCGACGCGGTCCGCACCCAGCTGCCGACCTGCCCGGCCAACCGCGACGGCATGACCTTCCCGCTCCCCGACGGCGGCTGCTGGACGGTGGAGAGCGTCGAGCTGCCCAGCGGTGGGCAGCGCCAGGCCACCATGGTGGTCACCAACAAGCGGACCGAGCTGGAGGCCATCATCACCGCCAAGCTCACCCCGCTGCTCGAGCAGGGTCGCAACTCGATCGGCATCGGCGAGGTGGTGGTTGGGCAGGAGGTGGTCCGCACCACCTACTACCGCTCCTACCTGCTGCGCTCCAAGACCGAGCTGACCGGCGACTACATCGCCGACGCCCGGGCCTCGGTCGACAGCAGCGCGCCCGGCGGCGGCAAGCCGGTGGTCACCTTCACGATGTCGCCCGACGGCGCGCGGCTCATGGAGAAGCTCACCACCGACAACCTGCGCCGCCGCATGGCCACGGTGCTCGACGACAAGGTGGAGACGGCGCCCTACATCCAGGGGCAGATCTCCACCAACGGGCAGATCACGCTCGGCTCGGGGCGCAACTACCAGGAGCAGTTCGAGGAGGCCAACGCCATCGCGCTGGTCTTGAAGGCGGGCGCGCTCCCGGCGCCGGTCACCATCTCCGAGGAGCGGACCGTGGGCGCCACGCTCGGGCCCGAGCTGGTCAGGAAGGGCACGCTGGCGGCCCTGGTCGGCCTGGGGCTGGTGCTGGTGTTCATGGCCATCTACTACCGGGTCTCCGGCCTGGTGGCCGACGTGGCGCTGGTGCTCAACGGCCTGCTGGTGCTCGCCATCATGTCGATGATCGGCACCACCCTGACGCTGCCCGGCATCGCCGGCTTCGTGCTGACGCTCGGCATGGCCGTCGACGCCAACGTCCTCATCAACGAGCGCATCCGCGAGGAGATGCGGGCCGGCCGGACCGTCAAGCAGTCGGTCCAGCAGGGCTACGACCGGGTCTTCTGGACCATCGTCGACTCCCACGTCACCGCGCTGGTCGCGGCGGTCGTGCTCATGCAGTACGGCTCGGGCCCGGTCCGCGGCTTCGCGGTGACCCTCACCATCGGCCTCGTCGCCTCGCTGTTCACCTCCATCGTGGTCACCCGCGCCATCATGGAATACCTGACGCGCCACGACACGGCGCGCCTCTCGGTGTAGCGCGATGCAATTCAAGACCTTCGACATCCTCCCCCACGGGACCAAGTTCGACTTCGTCGGCAAGCGGCGCATCGCCGTGGTGCTCTCGCTGATCGTCAACCTGGCGGTGCTGGGCTGGTCCTTCGGCCACGGCCTCAACTTCGGCGTCGACTTCGCCGGCGGCACCGAGATGGAGGTGAAGTTCGCCTCCACGGTCGACCCGGGCGCCATCCGCAAGAGCCTCGACGAGCAGGGGTTCAGGGACGCCTCGGTCCAGACCTACGGCCCGGAGTCCGACAACGCCTTCCTGATCCGCGTCGGCCGCATCGCGCTGATGGGCCCCGAGGATGTCAAGCGGGTGGAGGACGCCGTCAAGGCGAAGTTCGCCGTCAAGTCGGTCTCCTTCAACCCGGAGATCGGCGACAAGATCGACTTCCAGTTCGAGAAGCCGGTGGCCACGGCCGAGCTGCAGGCGGCCGTCGAGGCGGCCGGCGTCAAGGTCCGCGAGGTGCGCGAGGAGGCCGGCCTGACCGCCGGGACCCGCTCCTTCGCGGTCATCACCCAGGGCATCCGCGAGAAGGTGGAGCACGACCTGGCCACCCGCTTCGCCGAGGCGAAGCCCGAGGTGCGGCGCGTCGAGTACGTCGGCCCGGCGGTGGGGCGCGAGCTGCGCAACCAGGGCTTCAAGGCGGTGCTCTACGCCATCGCCCTGATCGTGGTCTACGTCGGCCTGCGCTTCGACTTCCGCTTCAGCCCCGGCGTCATCATCGCCATCATCCACGACGCCATCGTCACCCTCGGCTACTTCGCCTTCAGTGGGCGCGAGTTCAACCTCACCTCGATCGCGGTGATCCTGACGGTGGTCGGCTACTCGGTGAACGACACCGTGGTGGTCTACGACCGGATCCGCGAGAACAAGGCGAAGTACCAGGGGCGTGGCCTCGGCGATCTCGTCAACCTCGCCATCAACGAGACCCTGGGCCGGACCTTCCTGACCTCGTTCGCCACCGCGCTCTCGCTGGTCGGCCTGCTCATCTTCGGCGTCGGCACCATCTTCGACTTCGCCTTCGCCATGGTGCTCGGCATCATCTCCGGCACCTACTCGACCTGGTTCATCGCCGCCCCCATGACCATCTGGTTCGAGGAGCGGGCGGCCAGGAAGAAGGCCGGGCCGGGGTCGCCTGCGGTGGTGGCGCGGTAGGCCTCGAGCAGCTCGAGAAGGCCCTTGCGCCCCGTCACCTCCCCGGGTGGCGGGGCGTTTCTCCTTCCCGGGGTGTCAGACGAGGCTGCTACCAACCAGCCCGTGGACGAGCGGCCGGGGAAGCGCTGGATCGAGGTGGGCGGTGAAGGCGCCGGGGCGGCCGAGCTGGCCAGGGCCCTCGATCTCCACCCGCTGGCCGCCCGGGTGCTGGCCTCTCGCGGTCACGCCGACCCGGCCGAGGCCCAGCGCTACCTCGACGCCCCGCTCTCCGACCTCCCCGACCCATTCACCATGAAGGGGATGCCGGCGGCGGTGGCCCGCCTCTGCGCCGCCCTGGAGCGGGGCGAGCGGATCGCCACCTACGGCGACTACGACGTCGACGGCGTCACCTCCACGGTGCTGCTCTCCACCTTCCTGCGTGCCGCCGGGGGGGACGTGGTCACCTACACCCCACACCGGCTGGTGGAGGGCTACGGCCTCAACAGCGCCGCCGTGGGGCGCCTGGCGGCCCAGGGTGTGAAGCTGCTGGTCAGCCTCGACTGCGGCATCACCAGCGTCGAGGAGGTGCGGGCCGCCTCGGCGCTCGGCGTCGAGACGGTGGTGGTCGACCACCACACCGTCCCGGTCGAGCTCCCCGCCGCCGTCGCCATCCTCAACCCGCACCAGCCCGGCTGCGGTTACCCGAGCAAGGAGCTCTCGGCGGTCGGCGTCACCTTCACGCTGCTGATGGCGCTCCGCAAGACGCTGCGCGAGGCCGGCCGCTTCACGCCGGCGCGCCCCGAGCCGAACCTGCGCGCCCTGCTCGACCTGGTGGCGCTCGGCACCGTGGCCGACGTGGTGCCGCTCACCGGCGCCAACCGCATCCTGGTCCGCCACGGCCTCGTCGAGATCGCCACCACCCGCCGCCCCGGCCTGCGAGCGCTCAAGCGGGTGGCCGGGGTCGCCGAGGGGGCGGTCACGGCCGGCCAGATCGGCTTCCGGCTCGGCCCGCGCATCAACGCCGCCGGGCGGCTCGACGACGCCGGCCGTGGCGTGCGGCTGCTCTCCACGCTCGTCGAGGCCGAGGCGAGCGCGCTGGCCGACGAGCTCGACCGCGAGAACCAGGCCCGCCAGGAGATCGAGCGGCGCATGCTGGCCGAGGCGCTCGAGGACGGGGCGGCGGCGGTGCGGCGCGGGGCGATCGGGCTGGTGCTGGCGCGGCAGGGCTGGCACGCCGGCGTGGTCGGCATCGTGGCGGCGCGGGTGGCCGAGCGGTTCCACCGGCCCGCGGTGCTGATCGGCCTCGACGGCGCCGAGGGGAAGGGGAGCGGCCGCTCCATCGAGGGGTTCCACCTCTACGACGCGCTGGCGGCCTGCAGCGGCCACCTGCTCCGCTTCGGCGGCCACCGCCACGCCGCCGGCGTCACCATCGCCGCCGCCAGCGTCGAGCCGTTCCGCGCCGCCTTCGAGGCCCACGCCGCCGCCGCGCTC
>JANMRY010000203.1:0-4101 GCA_031388695.1 Anaeromyxobacter sp.
CGGCACCGGCCAGGAGCTGCTGGCCTCGCCCGAGGTCCGCAAGGCCTACCTGGGCGAGTAGGCGGGTGACCAAGCTCCCCATCGCCGCCGCCGCATCCGCTCCGGTGGCCACGCCGCGCCGCGAGTTCCTGGACGGCTGCCGCGACGAGGCCCCCATCCTGCTCGGGGTGGCGCCGTTCGGGATGATCTACGGCGTGCTGGCGCTCTCGGCCGGCCTCGAGGCCTTCCCCGCCCAGGCCATGTCGTCGGTGATCTTCGCCGGCTCGGCCCAGCTCATCTCGACCCAGCTCATCCGCCTGGCCGCCCCACCCGCCGTGCTGGTGCTGACGGTCTTCGTGGTCAACCTGCGCCACGCGCTCTACAGCGCCTCGCTGGCGCCGCACCTGGCCCACCTGGGCGCCCGCTGGAAGGCGCTGCTCTCCTACCTGCTCACCGACGAGGCCTACGCGGTCATCGCCGCGCGGCTGGCCCGCGACGGCGCCGGGCCTGCCTCACCCCACCGCCACTGGTACTTCTTCGGCGCCGGGTTCACGCTCTGGGCCGCCTGGCAGGTGAGCACCGCCGCCGGCGTCTTCCTCGGAGCGCAGGTGCCGGCCAGCTGGTCGCTCGACTTCACCCTGGCGCTCACCTTCATCGCGCTGGTCTTCCCGGCCTTGAAGGACCGGGCCGCCCTGGTGGCGGCGCTCTCCGCCGGTGGACTGGCCATCTTCGCCATCGGCCTGCCCTACAAGCTCGGGCTGGTGGTGGCGGCGCTGGTGGGCATCGTGGCCGGCCTGATCACCGAGGCCCGCGCGTGAGCTGGCTCCCGGTCTTCCTGGCGGCCGGCCTGGTCACCTTCGCCACCCGGCTCTCCTTCATCGCCATGCTCGGCAAGGTCGAGGTCCCGCCGCTGCTGACCCGGGCCCTCCGCTTCGTGCCGGCCTCGGTCCTCTCGGCCATCATCTTCCCGGAGCTGCTGGTGCGGGACGGCGCCGTCTACCTCTCGCTCGGCAACCCACGCCTGCTGGCCGGGGCGCTGGCGGTGGTGGTGGCGCTCAAGACCCGCAGCGTGGCCTGGACCATCGCCTCGGGGATGGCGGCGCTCTGGGCGCTGCAGGCCCTCTTGCCCGGCTGAGCGGCCGGCCGACCAGCCCGCGGCGCGAGGAGACGCATGGCACGGAGCTTCGACTTCATTGTGGTGGGCGGTGGCATGGGCGGCGTCTCGGCCGGGTTCGAGCTGTCCCGCCACGGCACGGTGGCGGTGCTGGAGCGCGAGGAGGCCCTGTCGGTCCACGCCACCGGCCGCTCGGCCGCCATCTTCATGGAGAGTTACGGCAACGCGGCGGTGCGGGCGCTCACCAGCGGCTCGCGCGGCTTCTACGAGGCGCCGCCGGACTGCTTCACCGAGGAGCCGCTCACCGCCCGGCGTGGCGCGCTCTTCCTGGCCGACGCGGCGCACCTGGAGGAGCTGCGCCAGCTCCATGCCTCGGTCCGGGCCCTGGTCCCCACCGTGCAGTGGGTGGCAGGCTCCGAGCTGGGGGCGCTGGTCCCCTGCCTGGCGCCGGGGCGCTGGGTGGCCGGCCACTATGAGCCGGGGGCGGTCGACCTCGACGTCCACGAGATCCTGCAGGGGTTCGCCCGCTGCCTGAAGGGGCGCGGCGGCACCGTGGTGCTGAACGCCGAGGTGCTGGAGCTGCACCGCGAGGGGGGCGCCTGGACCGCCACCACGCCGGCCGGGCGGTTCAGCGCGCCGGTGCTGGTCAACGCCGCCGGGGCCTGGGCCGACCAGGTGGGCCGGCTGGCCGGCGCCCGCCCCATCGGCCTGACGCCGCTGCGACGCACCGCCATCACCATCGACGTCCCGGGCGACCCGTCGGGCTGGCCGTGGGTCTCGGACGTCGAGGAGCGGTTCTACTTCAAGCCGGACGCCCGCCGCCTGCTGGTCTCCCCCTGCGACGAGACCCCCTCCGAGCCCTGCAACGCCGCGCCCGACGACTACGACGTGGCGGTGGCGGTCGACGAGCTGGAGCGGGCCACCACGCTGCGGGTGGCCAGCGTGTCGCACCGCTGGGCCGGGCTGCGCTCCTTCGTGAAGGACCGGACCCCGGTGGTCGGGCCGGACCCGGAGGTGGAGGGGCTGGTCTGGCTGGCGGCGCAGGGCGGCTACGGGATCCAGACGGCGCCGGCGCTGGCGCGGCTCTGCCGGGCGCTGGCGCTTGGCGAGGGCGTGCCGGCGGACCTGGCCGCCTTCGGTCTCGACGCGGCCACGTTGCTGCCCCGGCGGCTAGGCTGATATCACCTCGGGTCCCGTGCCGCAGACCGCGACATCCCCGGGCGCCCCCGCCGTGCGGCGCCGGCGCTCCGCGCTCGGAGTGGCCTACGTGGCCGCCTCGGCCCTCTGCTTCGGCGCTCTGCCGGTCTTCGCCCGCCGCGCCTACGCCGACGGGGTCGACCCGCAGACGCTGCTGCTGCTCCGCTTCTCCATCGCCGCGGCCACCACCTGGCTCATCTTCGCGGTGAAGCGCGCCACGCTTCCGCGCGGCCGAGGCCTGGCCATGCTGGTCGGGATGGGAGCGATCGGCTACGCCGGCCAGGCCTACTGCTACTTCACCGCCCTCACCCTGGCCTCGGCCGGCCTGGTGGCGCTGCTGCTCTACCTCTTCCCGGCGCTTGTGGCCCTGCTCTCCTGGCTGGTGCTGCGCCACCCGCTCTCGCGCCTGCAGCTCCTGGCGCTGGCGCTGGCGCTGGCCGGCAGCTTGCTCACCATCGGCCGGGCCGGCGACGGCGCCCCGCTCGGCATCGCGCTGGGCGTGGGGGCGGCGCTCATCTACTCGGTCTACATCCTGGTGGGCGCGCGGCTTCCCGCGCAGGTGACCCCCACCGCATCGACCGCGGTGGTGACCAGCTCCGCGGCGGTGGTCTACGGGCTCGTGGCGCTGTCGAGCGGCGTCCGGCTGCCGGTCACGCCGGACGGCTGGCTGGCGGTGGTGGCGGTGGCGGTGGTCGGCACGGTCATGGCCATCGTCTTCTTCCTGGCCGGGCTGGAGCGGCTCGGCGCGGTCAAGGCCTCGGTTTACTCCACGCTGGAGCCGGCCTTCACCCTGGCGCTGGCGGCGGCGCTGCTGGGCGAGCCGGTGACGCTGCTGCGGCTCGGCGGCGGCGCGCTCATCCTCGGCGCGGTGCTGCTCCTGGCGCGGGCCGACCTGACCCGGAACTCGGCCGCCTCCGGCGCGGGCCTCGACGCCGAACGGGCCGGCGCGTGAACCCGGTCGAGCAGCGCCGCCGGACCACCGGGGTCCTGGCCGCCGCCGCCGCCTACCTGTCCTGGGGGATCTTCCCCCTCTACTTCAAGGCCCTCCGCGAGGTCCCGCCGCCCGAGGTGCTCGCCCACCGGATCGTCTGGTCGGTCCTCTTCATGACCGTGCTGATCACCGTGTTGCGCCGCTGGGGCGACGTGGCCCGGCAGCTCGGCGTCCCCGGCACGCTCCCCACGCTGGCGGCCAGCGCGGTGCTCATCTCCACCAACTGGCTGGTCTACATCTGGGCCGTGGGCAGCGGCCGCGTGCTCGAGGCCAGCCTCGGCTACTTCGTCAACCCGCTGGTGTCGGTGCTGCTGGGCGTGTTCTTCCTGCGCGAGCCGCTCTCGGGCCCGCAGAAGGTGGCCATCGGCCTGGCCATGGCCGGCGTGGTGGCGCTCATGGTCCACGTGGGCCGGCCGCCCTGGGTGGCGCTGACGCTGGCCTCGACCTTCGGCCTCTACGGCCTGCTGCGGAAGCGGGCCCAGGTCGACTCCACCACCGGCCTGCTGGCCGAGGTGGTGCTGCTCCTGCCCCTGGCCGCCGCCTGGCTCGGCTGGCAGGCCTGGCGGGGGACGCTCCGCTTCGGCGTCGAGGCCGGCACCACGGCGCTGCTCTCCGCCAGCGGCGTGGTCACCGCCGTGCCGCTCATCCTCTTCGCCATCGGCGTGCGGCGGCTGCGGCTCTCCACCGTCGGCCTGCTGCAGTACCTCAACCCAACCGTGCAGTTCGCCCTGGCGGTCTGGCTCTTCGGCGAGCCGTTCAGCCGGTGGCACGCCCTGGCCTTCGGCTGCATCTGGGCCTCGCTGGTGGTCTACACGGTGGA
>JANMRY010000206.1:0-16045 GCA_031388695.1 Anaeromyxobacter sp.
CCCTCGTTCAGCATGGGGATGAGCATCGCCCCCTGCTTCCCGAAGAGCTGCATCGCCCGGGCGGCCTTCTCCCCGCCGTCCGGCATGGCCGACAGCTCGTCCGCCGCCCGCCGCAGCTCCGCCTCGAAGTCCTTCACGCCCCGCTTGGCCATGAAGTTGAGCGAGGCCTGCAGCCCCTCCGCCCCCACGTCCGCGCGCTCCGCCGCGTACTGCAGCGCCTGGAGCGCCTCGACGCCAATGCCCGTCCGCTGGGCGGCCTTCTCGATCGCGTCGGCGTGCTGGGCGGTCTTCGAGATGGCCAGCGCAAGACCACCCGCCGCCGCGGTGGCGACGGCGGCAATCGCCGTCATCCCGCCGTGCAGGGCCGCCAGCAACTTGTCCGCGGTGGCGAAGGCCGACCCGTCGACTTCGAGTCCCAGCTTTGCGACCAGCTCCTCGACGATCAGGCTCATGACTCCAGCTCCTTCTCGGTGAACCACCGCTGCACGATCGCGGGGTCGAGCCACCAGACCCGCTCGCCGGCCGGGCCCTCCACCTGCTTCACCTGGCCCTCGCGGAGGCCGTCCAGGAGCGCCAGCTCGAGGCGCAGGGCCCGCTCGCCCTGCCGGGCCTTCGCCTGGTCACCAGCGAGCCGCCGCATCAGCCTGGGGCCAGCCAGGACGGCCTGCACGTTGCGCAGCGTCCGCTCGACCTTCTTGCGGTAGCTGGGCGGCTCGGCCGCCAGCCTGGTCACCAGGTTGTTGATGTCCGTCTCCGCCATGGCCTACCTCGCGTAGATCGCCATGTGCGCCCTGGAGGAGCGGATCCCCGCGAGCGCCGGAGGGGTCAGGTAGAGGTCGCCGACCTTGGACCATTCGCTGCCGCACGAGAGGCTCATGATCCCCGGCCCGTCCGTCCCGGCAGCCTGCCGCCGCGCCATCTCCAGCTCGCGCCACTCGGTCAGCAGCGCCTTCAGGCCGCGCACCCGGGCAACGAGGCGCTCTTCGGCCGCCACCGCCTCGGCCATGCACGCCTCGTCCTCGAGCTTGATCTTGGCGGCCAGGTCGGCGAGCGCCTCCTCCTGGACCGCCAGCTTCGCCCCCTTGAGCGCCTTCTCCGCGGCTGCTACGGCAGCGACCGCGGCCGACACCCGCGCGTCGATCGCCCCGCTCCGCGCCACGTGTCCGTTGAGCGCCGTGGTCAGCTTCGAGAAGGCGGCCGCGTCGTCGGGGTCCGCCTTCTCCAGCTCGGCCGTGGTGGTGGCCACCTGGTCGTCGGCCCCCTTCAGGCGGGCTCGCTCCTTCGCCAGCTCGTCCTGCGCCTTGGTGAGGGCCTGCTCTGCTGCGGTCACTGCCTCGGGCTTCTCGATCTTCGTCATTCTCCGGCTCTCCTTGGGCCGTGGTTCCCATGTATCGAAGCCGCGTTTAAGTTCAAGCGGCTCATGGCGCCGACAGCGCGATGGTGTGCTGCGCCCCGGAGCCGCCACGCCCCAGCGCCGTCATCGCCCACACCAGCGCGTCGACTCGGTCCGGCGACACCCGCGCCACGTTGTCCGGGGTGAAGGCCGTCATCTCGTCCTCGAGCGCGTGGAAGGCGCCCACGTGATGCACCTTTCCTTGCTCGTAGAGCGCGGCGATCGGCTCGGCCCTGGTGCGCTTGCCACGGCTCGCGTGAACCTTGGTCACGGGCAGCGTGCGCCGGACCGTCCGCAGCACGCTCTCCACCAGCTCACCGCCGTTGTTCACCTCGGCCACCAGGCGGTCGGCTTTGAACTCGTCGAAGGCAGCCACCGCACGGCGCGCCCAACCGTCGGGGCTCAGCCTGCACGTGCGGTCTGCGAGGACGTACCAGTGGCCCGTCTTCGACCTGCCGGCGACGACGATCCCCGTCTGGTCGGACGCCTCGCCGCTGGTGACCGCAGGGTCGACGCCCACCACCACCCGCACCAGCTCCGGCGCCTCCTTCACGCGATGCTCGTCCAGCGTGGCGCGGGTCCAGAGGGCCCCCGGCGTGTCGGTGAGCATCTCCCCGTGCAGCTCTTGCCTGCCGATCCGCGTGCCCTCGTAGAGGCGCCGGAACTCCTCCAGCGCAGAGGGGGCCAGGTTGGCGGCGTTGCTGTAGGTGCTGCCCCTGGTGACGACCGTGGTGGGCGCGGAGAGCAGCTCCTGGAGGAGCCGGGTCGGCTTGGGCGTGGTGGTGACGACGACCCGCGGGTGAGCGCCGAGGCGGAGGCCGAGCCGCAGGTTCGACCATGTCTCGTTGGCGCGCTGCCAGGTGGCGAGCTCGTCCGCGTGGGCGAAGTGGTGCTGCGGGCCGCGCAGCAGGTCGGGCTCGTCTGCGGAGTAGCAGCCCGCCTGGCTCCCGTTCGCCCAGACCACCCGCCGCTTGCTCGGTTCGTAGAGCGGCCGCTCGGCCGGGGGGTGGATGGCCAGCAGACCCGACTCGCCCTCGACGACGACGTCGCGCACGTCCGCTGCGGTCCTGGCGACCAGGGCGATGCGACAGCCGGCATGGTCGCGGGCCACCTGGCGCACCCACTCGGCAGCGGAGCGCGTCTTGCCGGCGCCGCGGCCTGCCAGGTAGAGCCACGTGACCCAGTCGCCCTCCGGCGCGAGCTGCTCAGGGCGGGCCCACGTGCCCCAGTCGAAGCGGAGCGCCTCGAGCTGCGCCGGGTCCAGGCCGGAGAGCAGGGCCGTGACCTGGTCGCGGCTCAGGGCGCGGAGGAGGTCGCGGAAGGCCGGTGTTTCACACGGGGTCGTCACACGGGGCCTCTTCGCCTTCGGATTTCGCTGGGGCGCAAGGGAGGGCACTTGCAAGCGAAGCAAAGCCACGGCCCCCGACAGCAGGCGCAGGGTCGGCGGGCGCGTTGAGGTCGCGCCCCTCGGCCAGGCCGGCGAGGCTGACCAGGCGGCGCGCCAGCTCCGCGCGTAGGGCGTCGACGTCAACCACCGCGGCCGTCACCTGGACGCGCTCCGGCTCGAGGCTGAAGGGCCGCAGGCCAGCGCGGTCGAGGAGGCCCTCGGCGGCCGCCACGCGCACGCGGGAGTCCTCGTTGTCGAGGAGCTGGGCCAGCGTCTCGATCGCCTTCGGGGCGTGCCCCAGCGCGAGCTTGCGGCAGCGCATGATCTTGCCCGCCACGCCGCGCGGGAAGCCGCTCGGGTTACCCGACTGCCCAGCCTGGAACGGCCGACCCGGCCCTCGACGTCGAGTCGTCGTGAGGTTCGGCGCGCTGGCTGCTTCGCTGTCCCCTGCCATAGGGCTCACGTATCGACCCTTTCAGCAGGAGATCCACCCGCGCCGCTACTCGTCTCGTCTGTCCGTCGGCTTGTCCGCTTGTCCGTGACTTGGCTGCTCCACGGACAACTGGAGTAGTTGCGGCAGTTTCGGCTTGTCCGTCGCTTGTCCATCGCCTTTGCACGGCTCGCTGGGGCCGCCGGGAGCGGCTCCCAGCCGTGCTTGGGACTTGTCCGTTGTCCGTTGTCCGTCCTTTTGTCTAGGGGGGCGGACAAGCGGACAAGCGACAACACCAATGATTTCAAGGGGGGCATTTCAGGGCTCCCGGAGGCGCAGGCGGAGGGGTTCCCGGGACCCGTCGGGGTCGGCCTTGAACTCGACCACGGCGGACCCGAGGAGCTGCTTGGCCCTATAGAAGGTGGCCGCGCTCTTGCCGAGGCCGACCTTCGCGACGTCGTCGCGCAGCTCCTGGAGGGGCAGTCCGTCCTCGCCGGCGGAGGCCAGGCGCTCGCGGATGTAGTCGGCCGCGGCCTGGGCCTTGGTGGGGCCGGCCGGCTTGGCGCCCCTCGGCGCCGTGGACCTCGTCAGCCGAGATGTCCCGCTCCTCCCCCCAGAGGACGCGGACCACGTCCTCGCCGTCGACCGAGGCATGTCCCAGGCGGAAGGTGGCAGCGAGGGGCTCGGCGCCCACGTTGCCCTTGATCAGGGTGATGACCCGCTCGGCTTTGTCGTTGGGGTCCTTGCCGAGGCTCAGGGCCACCCTGGGCTTGGCCTGCCAGCCGATGGAGCCGCCGGCGCGGTACCGGGCGGCCTGGCCGTTCGCCTTGTTGAGGTGCCGGACGGTGGAGATGATGCAGTGGGTCTCGGCGGCGATCCTCTTGAGCGGGTCGCAGACGGCCACGGCCGCCGCGTAGTCGTTCGGGTCGAGGTCCCCGATGTAGCTGAAGAGGGGGTCGATGACGACCATGGCGGCGTGAAGCTCGCGGATGATGGCCAGCAGCTCGTCGGCGCAGCGGGGCAGCTCCAGGTGCTTGTCGTCCTTCTGGACGTAGAGCCTCGACACGTCGCCGCCGGCGGCCTCGAGGCGGGGCCGGATGGTGTCGGCGGCGTCGTCCTCGGTGGAGAGGAAGAGCACGTTACGCGGCTCGCGCACCTGGTTGGAGCCGAAGGGGAGAGCCAGGCCGCGGGTGAGTTGGGCTGCCAGGGCGAGGTTGAAGAGCGACTTGCCGTCGCCCGGGTCGCCGGAGACGTCGGTGTGTTTGCCGAAGGCGAAGCGGCCCGGCCAGGCCCAGTCAATCTTCTCCCTCGGGATGGTCGAGATCGGGACGATGGAGTGGCGCGCGAGGGTGCCCTCGGCCGCCTCGACGTCCCTGGGCGCGACGGGCGCCGGCCGCTCGGTCGGGTATGCCGGAGCAGCCCCGCCCGCAGTCGGCCGCTCCTCGATGTGCTGGCCCTGCCGGATGCCCTGGAACTTCTCGGCCTCCTTCACCTTGTGGCGCAGCTCCTTCTCGGACCAGGGCGGCTCGCAGCGGGGGTTGAAGTCGTCGGTGAGCAGCTCGAGGGCGGTCTCCGGGTCGAGGTCGAAGCCCCTCACCAGGTGCGCCGCGGCGGTCAGGGTCTGCGCGTGGCCGCCGCTGCCGGAGATGGCGCCGGGCACCTTCACCAGGTAGCGCCTGGCCCGCTCGACGATGGCCTGGCGTTGAGGCGGCCGGGGCGGCCGAGCTGGGGCCACTGCCGGCGGCCGGTCGCCGACGACCTCGCACCCCAGCTCCGCGAGCCTCACCCGCACGGCCTCGAGGAGCCGGTCCCGGCCCTCGACGCTCATGGTTGGGAGCGTGGCCGCCGCGGGCCGGCCCGGCGTCCACTCCAGCTCGACGCCGGTCGGGTGGAGGCCGTCGACGACGATCTGCTGCCCGTTGGCCAGGACCTCGACCTTGCCCGGCCGACCGTTCCGCGTGAACTTGACCGACTTCTTTTCGAAGGACTCGCCGTCGAGCCGGTAGAGGATGGCGCAGCGCGGGCTGTTGGAGCGGGTCCGCACCGCCGACTCGCCGAGGAGTCGGAAGGTGAGCGCCTGCAGCTCTGCAGCCACCTCCTGGTCGTCCACGTCGAGGTCGACGGCCGGGTAGACCCGCGTCCGCAGCCCGACGTTGGCGGCCGCCGCGCTCCACTGGTCGACCATCGGCCGCGTGACCTTAATGGCCTGCCACCCCGACTCGGTCGGCTTCTTGCCGCCCGGCTCGACGCGCACCAGCTCGGCGCCGAAGCCGGCCGCGACCCAGCGTGGGAAGCGGGCGGCGGTGGGTGAGGCGGCGGCCGGCGCCTCCGCGACGGCTGGGCTCCTGCCTGGGGTCATCGGGTGGCCTCGGGGGTCCCGCACGTCCCGGCGTGGCAGCGGATGGCGCCGGCGACGCGGAGGAGGTCGAGCTCGAGCCGGACCAGGGTCGCGGGGACGACGCTGGGCACCACCATCCGCATGTTGGCGAGCGCGTCGCGGCCGGAGGCGGCGCGGCCGGAGAGCTGGACGACCTGGTCGACGATCTCGGCGAGCGTCCTCGAGGGAGCGCCGCAGCGGGGGCACATGGGCGTCGGGGCGGCGCGCCAGGTGGTGACGGGCGGGGTGCCCTCCTGAGCGCAGACGGCGAGGCCGCGGCCGCGGAGCGCGCGGAGGAGGCCCTCGACGGCGCGAGGCTCCGCGCCGAGCTTCCTGCTGGTGGTGATGACGATCGCCCCTTCCCGGGAGGCCCGGAGGTGGGCCAGCAGCCGCTCCTCGAGCGGGTCGACGGGCGCCTGGTCGGTGGCCATCACAGGCCCTCCGTGAAGCGGCGCGCGAGGCGCACCACCTCGGCGTCGAGGCAGGCAAGCACCACGCCCACCGCGTCCGCGGCGTGCTCCCAGAGCGTCGCCTGGGGCGGCCACAGGATGCTCGGGAAGCGGGTCTCGACGGCCTGGATCACCTCGTCCTTGCTCGCCGACCTCGATCCCGCGGTCGCCTGCTTCACGTCCTGGGGCGTGGCCATGACGAGGGGGAGCCGGTGCAGCTCGGCCAGGGCGAAGACCGTCCCGAAGGCGACGCCCAGCTTCGCCGCGCAGCCGGCGTTGCGCGGCCAGCTCGGCGCCTCGAGCGCGAGAGCGACCGGCCGGGACCCGGCGATCTGCAGCTCGAGGAAGGCGGCCAGCTCGCGGGCGCGCCGGCCGGTATCGTCGGCCGACCTGACCGCCAGCTTCTTGTCGCTCGGCTTGGAACGGAAGACCTGGACGCGGACCAGCTCCTCGGCGCCGGGCAGCAGCCGGACGTGGGCGACGCCGCAAGAGGCGAGGCCGGAGTCGATGCCGAGGATGATCACGGCGTCGCCTCGGTGGCGGGCGCCTGCGCTGCGCCGGCGGTAGGGCGGAGTCGCTCGAGCGACGGCGGGGCCGGCCGCTCCAGCCGCTCCGCCTCCCAGGCGAGGATCTCGGACAGCCACCAGAGGCGGCGGGTGCCGAGGTAGTGCGGGCGCGGGAACCTGGGGGGCTCGGAGGTGTACCAGCGCCAGAGCGTCGAGCGGTTGGTGGCGGTCCGCTTTTCGAGCTCGACGGTGCCGATCCGGCGGTCGTCGGTGGTGGCGCTCACGGCCGCAGCTCCTTGGGGTCGAGCTTGAGAACCTTGGCGCAGGCGAGGAGCGTTCGCTCGCTCATGCGCTCGGGCGCCTTTTCGGCCCAGTAGAGGATCGAGCGGCTGATCCCGGCCAGGACCGCGAGCTTCTCCATGCTCATCCCCGCGGCCTCTCGGGCGGCGCGGAGGGGGCTCACGCTTGGTGTAGTGTTGGCGTTAGTCATTCCAAAGAAATACGCCCCAGGCGTAGCCCTTTGGTTGAATCAGAGAATCAAGCCGATTCCCCTGAGCCGTCGGGTGTTGCCGGGCCATGCCACCGGCTCCAGTCCTGCGCGAGACTCTCGGGCGCCGGCGGGGATAGGCCCGCGGACCGCAGGAAGAGGCACGCCGAGGTCATGGCCGACTTGGCGTTCCGGGACTTCCTCCACCCCGCGACGGCCTCGCCGAAGCCCGGCTGGCTCAAGGCCTCCGCGTACTCCGGCCAGAACCACGCGTACACCTGGAGTGCAGTCTCGGCGGAACAGGTCCCCTTGGCGGCGAGAGAGATCGCCTCGACGAGCTCCATGCGCGCCGTGTGGGCCGCGTCCTTCCTCCCCAAGGCCTGAGCCCAAAGAGCGTCGACCAGGTCGGCCTGCTCCTTGTGAACCTGCTCCGACGCCGTCGAGTCGCAGAGGAGCTGCGCAGCCACCGCCAGCCGCTCCGACAGTGCGACCGCCCGGCGGACGGCCGCCACCCGACCCGGCGGAGCGTCCAGGGTCTTCGGCAGCTTCCAGAGCCGCTCCCTGGGGCGCCTCTCCTCCGGCAGGCCGAGGGCGTCCGCCTGACCTGCGGCGTAGGCCAGCCGGGTGGACGTCGGCACGGGCAGCTCGCCGCCAGAGAGGGCCAGCTCGCCCGCGGCAACGCTGGCTACCACCGCCGCCATCCGCGACAGGCCGTCCGACCCGTGGGTGAGGCCGCCCCTGCCCCTGGCCATCACGCCCCCCCGACCTTCTTGGTCAGAGGCACCACCTTGGCCGGCTTCCCGGTGACCAGGCGGTCGACGTAGGCGGCCCAGAGGTCGAGCGCCTCGCGCCGCTGCTTCAGGTAGTCCCCGCGGTCGTAGGTGGCGGCGATGCGACCGAGCGAGTGGTTGAGGCAGCGCTCGGCGATGTGGAACTCGACGCCGAGCGTGTCGCCGAGGTGGGTGCGGACGGTGCGGCGGAGGTCGTGGGGGGTCGGCCGCTCGCCGTCGAACTTGAGGAGCGGGGTCTTGCCCTTCGGGGCCTCGAAGAGCCGGCGCATGGCGTGGTTGAGCGCCTTCTCACTGAGCGCCCCGCCCCCGGCGGCGACACTGGCCACGACGGCGCGCGGGCCGAGCCCCTTCTCCTTCGCCGACGTCGGCATGAGGCTCTTGGCGATGGCCTGCAGCTCCTTAAGCAGCTCGACGGCCGCCGCCGGCAGCGGCACCACCCACGGGCGCGCCTTCGCCTCCTGGCGCTTCGTGAGCTTCTGGTGCGCGACCGGGATCGTCCAGGTGGCCGCCTCGAGGTCGAGCTCCGACCAGGTCGCGCGGAGCAGCTCGCCGGAGCGGACGCCGAGGAGGAGCAAGAGCCGGAGAGCGATCCGCACCTGGGGCGTCGCGCCGCCCTTGTCGATGGCCTGCCAGAAGGCGGCGATCTCCGTCGCTGTGAGGTGCCGCTCGCAGATCCGGCTGACGACGCCGAGCGCCTCGGGGTCGAGCGGGTCGGCCGGGTTCGACTGGACGTCGTCGCGCCCCTGCGCGAAGCGGAAGAGCTGCTTCACGTGGGCCAGCACCCTCCCCGCCTGAGTCGGCGCGCCCTTTCCGCCCCGCTCGCCGCAGGTGCCGTTCACCACCGCCTCAACGAGCTGGCGCACGTCCTTCGTGGTGACGGACCGGACCGGCCGCTCGCCGAGCATCGGTAGGATGTCCTTGTCGAGGGTGCGGTCGACCTCGCCGGGCTGCTTGCGGCGCCGGCCGATGAAGGCGCGGAAGTCCTTGGCCAGGTCCTTGACCAGCAGCTCGCCGGCGGCGCCAGGCGCTGGGGCTGGCGCGCGGCCCGCCCCGAGCTTCGCCAGCTCCTCGCGCAGGTGGCCGAGCTGGTGGGCCTTCTTCAGGTCGTCGAGCCGCTGGCGGGCCTTCGACAGGGTGAGGCCTCCGCCCTCCCCGTCCTTCGACCAGGTCCCGAGCGTCGCGTTGATCCGCTTCCCGTCGAGGACGACGAACCAGCACCAGGTCTTCGCGCTGCCGCGGCCGCTCTTGCCGGTCGGGTTGACGCGCAGGCGTAGGCCGCTGCCGTCGCCGTACTCGGCGCGCTCGAGGTCGGGGTTCGGGAGCTTCTCGATCCCGGCGTCGCTGCGCGGGAGGTTGGCGGCGCGGCGCCGCCGGCGTGGGGTTGCAGTGGTAGTCTCGATGTCAGCCATGCGGAGCTCCTTCCAGCTCTGCGGCGAGGGCCTCGGGGCGGTTCCAGCCGCCTTTGAGGCCCGCTTCACTTTCACACGGGGAAGTTGCCCTCCCCCCGACTTTCACACGGGGAAGCGTCCCGTGTGAAATCCTGCTCTACCGGTGCGCCTCGTTGCGCCCCGTTGCAGCCTACCCTAGAACGGGCCTCTGACAGCACTTTCTGGTGGCGCGGCGGCAGGTTCCCGAGCCGGATGCGACGGCGCGCAACGGCTCGGGATGACCTTGGGGTGCAAGTGGTCGCTGGTTCAAATCCAGTCGCCCCGACAGTACCGGCCTCGCGATTCCTCAAGAGTCGCGGGGCTTTTTCATGCCCTTTCACACTTGGTCCTGCTGCACCGGAGGGCCACAGATCGTCCCCGTGTGAAACGCCGTGTGAAAGATTCCGCCCCGTCCGCCTACCCCTTCCGCGAGCCGCGGAGCCTGGGCTTGCTGGGGAGCCGCCGGGCCGGCGCGGCGCGAGCGTCCGACCGCGGGGCCGCCAGCTGCTGCTGTGCCTCGGCGGGCTGGCTCACGGGGCCCTCCGGCCGGGCGTGGGGTCGGCCGCCACCGAGCGCGCCCACGGGGTGCCGCCCTGGACCAGCTCGTCCATGGCGCCGTCCTCGCGCGCCCGGAGCACCTCACCGAGGGGCCCGACGTAGATCCGCTCGGTGCGCACCAGCTCGGGGAGCCAGGGCCAGGCGCGCCGCGCGCCGGCGGAGGTCGGGGTGAGACCGCCGGGGGTGGTCACTGCAGCTCCTTCACCGGCATGCGGAGCACCCTGGCGACGGCGCCGAGGGTCCGCTCGGAGGCCAGGTGGGGCGCCCGCTCCGCGAAGTAGAGGGTGTTGATGGCAACGTCGGCCTTCACGGCGAGCTGCGGGATGGTGAGACCAGCGGCCAACCGGGCCGCGCGGATCTTGGAGGGGACAGGATCGGGCTTGGTCTTCGTCATGGTTCGCACGTATCGCAGTCGGGATTGAATGCAATGGAGAGGCGGTTGATCGCCTCGGTGATGGCGGCCCGCGCGCCCAGAAGGCAGGCGAGCGCGTCTTGAGGACGCTCCACCGCCTGGCTCGCGTAGTTCACGACCGGGGTGAGGCGGGCCGCCAGAGCACGGCGGGATAGGCGCGGAGCGCGCTTCGCGATGCTGGTCATGCGGCGCTCCGGCGGGCCTTCTGAACCGGCGTCTCGCCTGGCCGAGGCTTGGACCAGCCCTGGCGACGCGCCTCGAGGAGCACGTCGATCGCCATCAGCGACGACGCGCCCGTGCGGAGGCCGAAGCCGCCGCCGTCGTCGTTCCACTTCCACGGGACCGCGTTGGCCCTGGCCACGCGCGAGGCCGCTCGCACGACCATGACCGCGGCCTCGGCCGACCGGATGAAGTACCGCTCGCAGGCGCTCTCCACGCGCCAGATCGGCGGGTTGTCCTTCTTCCGTCCCCCGGTGTCTTCGTCCAGCCAGCCGCGCAGCTCGCCCGACTCGAAGCGCGGGCGGAGCACGGTGGCGATGCCCTCGACGGCCTCCCGGTAGATGGTCTGGATGTCAGAGTCCCCGAGGGCGAGGAGCCGGAGATACTCCAGTCCGTCGAGGGGCGTCTTGATGCCGCGGAAGAGGATGCTCTGCTTCTTGGTGGTGGCCATGGTCAGGCCCTCTTGGTGAGCAGGCCGTCGAGGTCCATGGCGCAGTTGTGCAGGCCGCAGACCAGGCCGTCGGTGGCGGCCGCGCCGTGCAGCTCGTGGCGAGAGGCGTCTCCCTGCCACGTCCTGACCATCAGCCGGAGCCTGTGCTCCAGCTCCTCGAGCTGCTCCGAGGCCTTGAGCTGGCGGGGAAGGTCCTTGAGCTGCTGGGCGGCCTCTGAGGTCTTCGTCGCCTTCGGGGTCGTCTTCGGGGTCTTCATGGTCTCTTCTCCTGGTGCTGCGGGTTGAGCTGCTGCCTGCGTTGCTGACTTGATATACAGTCACCATTAACGCTAGTCAAGGATGGCGACTGGATAGCGTGGCGGCCTGGTCGTGGTAGGATGGTGGTCCGATGGCGAAGCCCACCAAGAGACCCCCCACCCCGCCGGCCCCCGGGCGCTCGCCCCTGTTCAAGGGCTACAAGTCCTTCCTGGCCCGGCTCGAGCCGCGGCACCTCGACGCCCTGAGGGCGGAGGCGATGCGTCGAGCGACCGAGCGCGGCACCATGCGGCCGGACGCCAGCGAGCTGATCCGGGAAGCCATCGACGCCTGGCTGCTGTCCAAGAGGTAGCCCGTGGCGCGGCCACCAGCCGACCAGCCGGGGGCATTGCAGACGCCGGACGAGAGTTACATCCTCGGCGCGAAGAGCCCTCGATGAGCGCACCCCCGATCCCCCTGCAGTGCTCAAGCTGCCGCTACCTCCGCGGCCTCGTTGCCGTTGACGCAGCCGAGGGTCAGCGGGGCGAGGCCGCCGTCGAGCCGGCTTGCACAGCCTTCCCCGGCGGGATCCCTGAGGACGTGCAGGACGGCTCCTTCGACCATGAGTTCGCGCACGACGGCGACGGCGGGATCCGCTTCGCGCCCAGCCTGCACCCGGCCCCCTCGCCTTGACCAAGTGCCCTCCGGCGCCGGCGTCGACCGTCGACCACCAGGTCGGTCCGCTCCCCGTGCGCTGGCTCTTGCCGCTCCTCCTGAGGCTCACCAGCTCGGGGCCGGCCAGGCGCCGCACCGCGGCCGTGGAGCTGCTGGGGGAGGTCACGCGGCAGCTCCGGGAGGCGAGCGCCCGGGCGGAGCGCCAGGGGCAGCAGCAGCTCGCCGGCGTCCTCGGTGCCCCGGTCTACCCGCCGGAGCCGCGGTGGCGGGCCCGGCGCCGCGCCGCCTGAGGCCTCGAGTGCCAGACCCGGAGGGTAGGGTTCGGCTCATGCCCATCGACCCCAAGCTGATCGCCAAGTGGAAGGCGCTCCCATCGCCCGAAGCCGTCCCTGCTCTTCTTGCCGATCGGGTCGAACTGGTGGCCCTCCTCCGGGAGCTCGAGTGGTGCGGCCTGAGCACGGACGGGATGGAGTGCCCCACTTGCAGCCAGACCCTGATCGAGGGCCACCGCGCCGACTGCCGCCTCGCTGCGTTCCTGCGCTGACGCCGTGGCGGGCCAGCCCGTCCACCTGGTCGTCGAGAAACCGCGCCTCTCCCCGCCCGTGGAAGATCAATTACACGGGCGGGGGAGGAGCGCCCCGGAGAGGAGAAGCCCCGGGGCCTCGGACGAGCGACCAGCACGTCCGAAGACTTGGACCGCTACCGGCTCGGCGCCGACTGCCCCCCGACGCCCTGGGCGCCGGCGAGGTAGGCCGACTCGGTCCTGAGGTTGTCGAGCGTCCGCGCCTCGAGCTGCAGCGGCTGGCTGCGCAAATACGGCTCGTTCGTCGCCGTCCGCAGCGCGGCCCGGATGAAGACCGGGTCGCGGGCGCTGACGTCGAGGCCGGGCACCAGGCGGGCCAGCTCGGCGGCCGCGTTCTTGTCGGCGCTGACGGTCGGGACGGCGCCGGCGGTACGGGCCTCGGCCGCGGCCGACGCGGTGGTGGCGATGGTGGGGACGTCGTCTCGGCGGAACTTGCTCATGGCTGGTGCTCCTTGGTGGTGGGTGAGGGGTTCTTCAGGCGGCAGGCGGCGACGATGCAGGCCGGGCGGCCAGCGACGTTGACCAGGCGCTCGCCGCAGCGAGGGCAGCGGCCGGCGGCGGAGCGCGGCTCACGGGGCGTGTAGCGGCTCCGCAGCGGGGCGGAGCGGAAGTCGACGGTGTAGCGTCCTCCGCCCATGGTCAGGCCCCCTGCCCGAGTTGCGCCCGCTCGAGCTCGCGGAAGAAGGTGGGGACGAAATCGTCGCCGGCCGCGGTGGCGCGCCGGGCCTCGACCTTGGCGAAGATCCGGGTGACCTGGTCGTGCATTTCCTCGCGGGTCTTTTCGCCGGACCCCACCGAAGCGAGGAGGGCGGACCACTCGGCGGTCTCCGAGGGCGTGAGCCACTCCACCAAGTAGGCAGCGAACTGGCCCCACAGGGCGATCTTGAGAGGGAGGCGCCCGAATTCCCCAGGGGCCTGAGCCTCAGCCGAGGCTTCGAGCACCTCCACGCGGCGTAGCAGGGCCCTGGACAGTCTCATGGCGCGCGCATCTCTTGGTCGTCCTCGAGGTGGCGCCGGACGTCGTCGGGGAGCTCGGCCAGGCGGCCCTCGGCCGCGGCGCGGCGCCTGGCGGCGGCGAGGCGGTACATCTCCTCGGCACGCCTTCCCGGGCCTGGCCCCAAGTCAGACCACGTCACGTCAGGCCGGGCGTGATGGCACGAGACCAAGCCGCCGCCACAGCTGGGGCAGCGCGGTGTGTGCTCCTCCAGGATCGACATGAACTCGTCCAACTCAGCGTCGGTCATGAAGCGCAGCCGCCCGCGTCGGTCGGCCTCTCGAGGCTCCGCCTTCGCCTCGAGCGCCTCCACCCTGCGCAGCATGGCGGCGGGGACCTTCACGGGGCCTTCCCCCGGGTCTCGCGGATGATGCTGGCGAGGGCCTGGTAGCCGTCGAGGAGGACGCGGCCCTGCTCCGGCGGAATCTCCTCCCGCTCGATGCGCCGGACGGTCTCGGCGAGCGCCAGGCGCACGCTAGAGAGGGTGGCGAAGCGGCGCTGCGGCGGAGGCCTGGGGGAGGCGGCTGGGGTCTGCATGCGGTCTCCTACTGGCGCCGGGTGGCGCCGGCGGTCGGGGTCTTCCAGGCGGCCTCGGTCGACTTCACGAAGGCGGCCCGGGCGGACTTCGAGTCGAGGCGAGGGGTGGCCCTAGGAGCGGGCGCCGCCAACGCCGCCGCCAGCGCGTCGGAAGTCGCCCAGGCGCGCCGTCCCTCGGCGGCGCACTTGGCGCGGAAGGCCGCGTCGCCGGCGTCTGTCGTGACGGCGGAGTCCATTCGAACCGGTAGACCATCCCCGTGGCGCACTACTCGCATCGTCGTCTCCTTCACAGCGCGGTGGCCATGCCGTCGTCGGCCGGGTTCATGGTCCCACCTTCGGTATCCGCCAGGCGCTGCCGCCCTTGATGCGGTCCAGCGCCTTGGCGGCGAGGGACTTCAGGGGAGGGTCGGCCTCGACGGTGCCCTGCTTCCCCTTGTGGACGATGGGCTCGGCCTTCTCGATCTTGGGCGCCGCCACCGTGCGCAGCCCGACCTGGACCACCCTGCGCAGCGAGATCGAGAAGCGAGCCACGCCGCTGGAGTCGACCGGCAGATCGACCGTCTCGATCACCATGTTGTCGTACTCCCCGATCGTCGAGGTCAGCCGGACCGTGTAGGCTTCCTCCATCAGCCAGCGGACCCGGCGGATGGTCTCGGCCGCCCGGCCGACGTACATCCCCGCCTTCGCGTTCTCCCGGAAGGTCTCGGGGTCGACCCCCATCCCCGCTGGCAGCGGGGTATCGCTGACGATGACCTCCAGCCGCACCACCTCCGGCTCATGGATGACGTGGTCAGAGACGACCGCACCCGTCTCCACGGGGAACTGCGTCGCCTTCGCCGCGAACTGGTGGTTCTCGCGGAGGATCGCGTCGAGCTCGAGGACGCCGAGGATGCCCCCGCCGTCGACCCAGGAGAGCTGGAGCTTCACCGGGGCGCTCATGGGCCCCTCGCTGCCGGAAGGGCCGTCACGTACTCCGAGCGCAGCTCCACGCCGATGACCGCCTTCACGCGCGCCACGAAGTCGTCGGCCACCACGGCTCCGTCGACCCCGGGCCCGGCGTGGATGACCACGCCGTTGAAGGAGATAGTCGGCCCGCCCGCCTGGGCAGCGTAGGGCGCGAAGGCCGACGGGGCCGTGTAGGCCGGCAGGTTGCGACCCGCGAAGTCGGACACGTTCTCGCCCGCGCGGCCGGCGTAGAAGCCCATCGCGCCGGCGTGCTGCCGCTGGCGGCCGGCGGCGTCCGTCCCGAGCTGGCCGGGGAGCATCCCCGCTGCCCCGGAGAGCATGTACCCGGCGCCGTGCCCCGCCGTGTTCAGGACATTCTTCAGGAAGCTGTCCGCCCGGATCCAGGTGTCGAGCGCCTGCAGCGAGCCCTGGATGTCCATGATGACCTGGCCGACGTACTTCAGCCCCCGCACCAGCGCGCTGTCCTTGGGGTCGATCGCCAGGACCTTGTCGAGCCACTGGACGTACTTCACCCCCAGCGTGCCCATCAGGGAGTCGTTGCCCTGGAGGAACTGGTAGACGTCCTCCGCCACCAGGGCGAGCGCGAAGAGCGCGGCCCCGATGAGCATCGGGACGACCATCGCTCCGACCCCCGCGAGCGTCATGGCGCTGAAGCCCTTGGCCAGCCCCAGCACCGCCGCGCCGGCAGCCATCGCAGCCGAACCCAGGCTGGAGAGCAGCGTGAACGCGAGCGCCGCGGCCGCACCCCTCAGCACCCAGACATTGGAGGCGAGGCCCACCAGCAGCTCGGCGACCGGCTTCAGCATCTGCCAGGCGCTCTTCAGCGCCACCGCCACCCCGCCGATCACCTTGTCGATCCGCTGGGCGATGACCGCCCGGTTCGCGCCGATCCACTTGGCGACCGACTCCAGCCACGCCCGCACCGGCTTCATCAGCGGCCCGGCGATGGTGTAGGCCAGCCCCTTCAGGAAGCCCTGGAGGTCCTCGATCGCGTCCTTCAGCTCCGCGCCCGCCTTGACCCCGTCCTCCCCCAGCACCAGGCCCATCAGTCGGGCCTTCGAGGTCCACCGGTCGAGCCCCGCCGACCCCTCGTTCAGCATGGGGATGAGCATCGCCCCCTGCTTCCCGAAGAGCTGCATCGCCCGGGCGGCCTTCTCCCCGCCGTCCGG
>JANMRY010000022.1:0-34159 GCA_031388695.1 Anaeromyxobacter sp.
CGGGTCCGCTTCGGCCGCTGTGCTGCGCCGCGCCACGAGGTCCTGATCGGCCTGCGTCGCGCGGCCAGGGTACGAAGGTGGGCGGCTTGGCTGCGCCGCCAGGGGATCGACGGCGCGCCGGGCGGTCAGTTGCTCCATGGCGCTGCTCGCAGGCGGCCTCGCGGCCCGACCGCCGGGCCCAAGCGGCAGCGGCGCCTGCGCTCTTCAACGCCGAACCGCCGGGCCCTCTCGGCACGGCGCGCCCTCGGGTCGGCGTACGAATGCCCCGGCGCCCGGGGGGCGGGGCTGGCGCCCGAAGGGCCCGACGCCGAGCCCTGCAGCCGGAGCGGGACAGCCAGCCGACCGCCGGCGCCGCCGGGCGGAAAGGCGCGCCGAACCGACGGCCCTCGGCAAGCGCAGCCAGCACGGCACGGAGGAGGCCAGCGTCGTATGTCCGGTCACTCCGCTCCCGCCAGTCGTGCTCTAGGCCGCAGCGTGCGGGCGCCGGAACAGGTGCAGGGCCAGCAACTCGGGCGCGAAGCGGCCCTGCTCGGTGATGGTGTCGGTGGTGAAGCCGACGCGGCCCAGCAGGCCCGGGCCGCGCCCCCGCGCCGAGGGGAGCTCCGGCACGCTGGTGAAGAGGAGCGGGAACCCGGCGGCGCGCGCCAGGTCGACGGTGCGAGCGTCGAAGCGGCCGTGTGGGAAGGAGAGCGCCGGGGCGACGGTGACGTGGCGGGCCAGCCGCTCGCGGACCGCGGCCAGCTCGGCGGCGGCGTCGACGAGGACCAGCGGCTCGTGGGTCATGCCATGCGCGCCGAGGGCCACCCCCCGCGCCGCCAGCGCCTGGAGCTGCCCGGGGGTCACCATGTGGCGCAGCGGCTCGGCCAGGGCCTCCTCCACCGACAGCAGCAGGGGCTGGCGCCGCGCCGGCTCGAGCGCCTCGAGGCGCGCCACCAGCGCCCGGAGGGCGGACAGGTCATCGCGCCCGCGCAGGGGTGGCGGGTCTCCCGGGCCGGCGGCGCGCCAGAGCGCCCCGACGCGGTCGGCGTCGAGGCGGCCGGCCCGCCAGGCGTGGATGAGCTGCTCCTGCCAGAACGGCGCGCGGCGGTCTATGGCCGCTCCGGCCACGAACAGCACCCCCGGGAGGCCGGCCCGCAGCAGGTGCGGCAGCGCGAACTCCTCGTTGTCGGACCAGCCGTCGTCGAAGGTGAGGAGCAGTGCCCGCTCCGGGAGCGCGCCCTGGCCGGCCCGGGCGGCCAGCAGCTGCTCGAGCGAGACCGGGTGGTAGTGGCGCTTGAAGAAGCCGAGCACCTGGCCGAAGAGCTGGTCGGAGATGGTGTACTCGGGATCGGCCTCCGCCCATCGCGGATCGGCCGGCGACAGCACCCGGTGGAACATGATCACCGTGAGCCGTTCGCGGTTCCGGCGCCGGTGCCAGGCGTCGAGCGCGCCGGACGCGTAGAGCGCGCGCTTGGCGGCCGACTTGAGCATCCCGCGTGGGTCGAGCACGCGCCGAGGCTAGCACATGGCTAGCACGGCCTCGCCGTTGACCAACCGGCGCCCGGCGCCATAATGCCCCGGTGCCGTCCCTCGTCAGCGCCATCATCCCGACCTACAACCGGGCGCGCGACGTCCGCATCGCGGTGGCCACGGCGCTGGCCCAGACCTACCGGCCCATCGAGGTGATCGTGGTCGACGACGGCTCGACCGACGGGACGGCCGAGGCCCTGCGGCAGGAGTTCGGGGATCGCCTCCGCTACCTGGCCAAGCCGAACGGTGGCGTCTCGTCGGCGCGCAACGCCGGCCTCGCGGCGGCCCGGGGTGAGTACCTGGCGCTGCTCGACTCCGATGACGAGTGGCTGCCGACCCACGTCGAGGCCCAGGTGGCGTTCCTGGAGAGCCACCCCGACTTCGGGATGGTCCTCACCGACGTGATGCGGATGGACGCGGAGCGCCGCGACTACGAGCTCTACCGCCGCCGGGAGTTCCTCCCCGTGGACGGGAAGATCCTGCCCTGGGTGCTGCGCAATCCCTCGCTGGCCCCGGCCTCGGCAGCCTTCCGGCGCGCCGTCTACGAGGACGTCGGCGGCTTCGACGAGACGCTCCGTACCGCCGAGGACCTCGACTTCCACCTGCGGGTCGCCCTGCGCTGGAAGGTGGGCGTGGTCGAGCAGCCGCTCACCCGGGCCATGCGCGGGCACGACGGGCTCTCCGCGAGCGCCCAGACCTACCGGGACTACCTGGCCGTGGTCGAGGGGTTCGTGGAGCGCCACGCCGACCAGGTGAGGCCGCGGGACCGCGACGCGGCGCTGCTGATGGCGTACGCCCGCAACGCCCGTGGCCTGTTCCACGCCGGGGAGGCCCGCGAGGCGCTTCGCTGCGCGGCCAGGGGGACGGCGCGCGTCCGCTCCACGCAGGACGCGGCGGTGATCTGGAGCCTGTACGTGGCCCTGGTGAAGGGAGCCGTGGTGAGGGCGCGGCGCCTCCTGCCGGGGCGGGCTTCCTGATATCCTGCCGGCATGGGAGTTCGCGAAGGCGCCGCTCGCCTGCTGCTGCGGACGGGGGCGCTCGACGCCGCACTCTGGCTGCAGGCTCGCGGCGGGGCGCCCCGCCTCGCGGTCTTCACCCACCACCACGTCCTGGAGCCGCATCCGGGCTACCCCTTCGACCTGGCGGTCGCGGACGCCACCCCGGACCAGTTCCGCCGGCGCCTCGAGGCCGTGGCCAGCCGCTTCGACGTGATCGGGATCGAGGAGCTCTGCCGAGCGCTCGACGGCGCGCCGCTCCCGCCCAACCCGGCGCTCATCACCTTCGACGACGGCTACCGGTCCTGCCTCGAGGTGGCCGTCCCGGTGCTGCGCCAGGTCGGGCTGCGGGCGGTCTTCTTCGTGGCCACCTCCTACGTCGAGGAGCGCCGGCTCTACTGGTGGGAGCGGATCGCCTGGACGGTGGCGCGGGCCCGGGCGCGGCGGCTCGAGCTGACCTACCCCGCGCCGTTGACGCTCGACCTGGATGCGCCGGGCGCCGCCGAGGTGCTGAACCGCGTCGTCAAGAAGACCTCCGGGCTCGACGTGGAGCGGTTCCTGCTGCACGTCGCCGCCGCCGCCGGCGTCGAGTGGGACGGCGGCCTCGAGCGACGGCTGGCGGACGAGCTGATCATGACCTGGGACCAGGTCCGCGGGCTGCGCGACGCCGGGATGGACGTCGAGTCGCACACCCGCAGCCACCGGGTCCTGCAGACGCTCGCCCCGGGTGAGCTGGTGGACGAGCTGGCCGGATCCCGCGCCGACCTGGAGCGCGAGCTGGGCCGGAAGGTCCGGGCCATCGCCTACCCGGTGGGGCGGCGCGTGGCCCACCTGCCGGCCATCCGCGCCGCCGTCGAGGCGGCCGGCTACCAGGTCGGGTTCTCCAACGTCGCCGGCCCCAACCTGGTCGGGCCTGCCCTGGATCGGTTCGACCTGCGCCGGGTCGCCGTGGACCGCGAGATGTCCGAGGCCATGCTGCTCGGCGAGCTGGTGCTGCCGCGGCTGGCCTACCCGGCGAAGCCGCCCACGGCGGCGGGGAGCTGAAGACCATGGCGAGCCCCAGGGACGGTGGTGGCGAAGGGCTGCGTGGGTGGCTCGGCACGCTGGTGCGGCGCACCTGGATGAAGTACGCGCTTCACGGCGTCGCCCAGAGCGACGCCCACGACAAGCTGGAGCGCGCCTACCTGCTCCCCGACCCCTGGAAGCTCGACTCCGAGCCGGAGCGCTTCCGCTTCGCCGAGACCAACGCCCAGGTCCGGCGTGTCTTCGGGGACGAGATCGGGAGCCTCCTCGAGCTCGGCTGCGGGGAGGGGCTCCAGACCGAGGTGCTCACCGGGGTGAGCCGGAGCGTCACCGGCATCGACGTGTCGCCGACCGCCGTGGGCCGGGCCAGGCGCCGGCTGCCCGGGGTCGAGTTCGCGGTGGGCGACCTCCTCGCGCAGCCCTGGCCGGTCGATCAGCCGCGCTTCGACGTGGTGGTGGCCTGCGAGGTGCTCTACTACATGTCCGACGTGCCGCGGACGCTCGACCGCATGGACCAGCTGGCCCGGCTCGGGTGCCTGGTGACCTACTTCAGCCCCGCCGAGCGCCGCATCGGGCGCTTCGTGGCGGCCCGGCCAGGGGTCGAGCGGACCACCATCTCCTTCGGCGACGAGCAGTGGACGGTCGCCTGGTGGCGCTCGCCCCGGCCATCGGCCCCGAGCGCCGCGCCGTCGGCCGCACCAGGCGCCGGCGCAGCCGGGAATGGCGCGCCGTGAGCCACCCGATGGGGACGGCGGCGGCGCCAGGGGTCTCCCCAGGGATCTCCTCCCAGGCCGGGGCCGGTCGGCTGCGGGTGCTCATCGTCACGAGGGAGTTCCCCAACGCCGTCAACCCGTTCGCGTCGGCCTTCAATCGCCAGCAGTTCGCCGCGCTGGGAAGGCGCTGTGACGTGGAGGTGCTGGCCACCATCCCCTGGTTCCCGGGCGCGCGGCTGCTGTCGCGCTGGTCGGCGGCGGGCCGGCTCGGCGAGGTGCCGGGGCGGGAGGAGATCGACGGCCTCGAGGTCGCGCACCCGCGGTACCTCTACCTTCCTCGCTTCGGGCGGCTGCTGGGCGGCCTGCTCTACGCCGCCTCGCTGGCCCGGGAGGTGCTGCGGCGCCGTGGCCGGTACGACGTGCTCCTCGCCTCATGGGCCTTCCCGGACGGCGTGGGAGGCGTGGCCCTGGCCCGGCTCCTCGGTGTCCCGGCGGTCATCAAGGTGCACGGCTCGGACATGAACGTGCTCGCCAAGCTGCCGGCGGTGGCGCTCAACCTGCGCTGGGCGCTGCCGCGGGCCCGGCGCGTGGTGGCGGTCTCGCGACCGCTGGCCGACTCGGTGGCCGCCTTCGGCGTGCCCCGGGAGCGGATCGACGTCCTGCCGAACGGCGTCGACCCTGGGCTGTTCCAGCCCCGCGACCGCACCGCCGCCAGGGCCGAGCTGGGCCACGCCGGAGACGCGCGGCGCTGGCTCCTCTACGTGGGGCGGCTCGAGGAGCCCAAGGGCGTCCTCGACCTGATCGAGGCCTTCACCAGGCTGGCGCGCCACCGGACCGACCTGCGGCTGGTGATGCTCGGCGACGGGAGCGCGCGGGCGGCCTGCCAGCGGGCGGCGGCCACCTGGCCCGGCGATGCCATCCTGGTGGTCGGCCCCCGGCCCCTGGAGCAGGTGCCGGGATGGCTCGGCGCGTGCGACGCGCTGGTCCTGCCCAGCTGGGCCGAGGGGACGCCCAACGTGGTGCTGGAGGCGCTGGCCTGCGGCCGGCGCGTCGTGGCGACGGCGGTCGGCGGGACGCCCGACGTGGTGACCGGCCCGGAGCTGGGCGAGCTGGTCCCGCCCCGGCGCCCCGACCTCCTGGCCGAGGCGCTGGCCCGGGCCGCCGACGCGGTCTACGACCCGGCCACGGTGGCACGAGCCGGCGCACGGCACGGCTGGGACGAGAGCGCCCGGCGCCTGGAGCGGGCGCTGCGGGAGGCGGTGACGTGAGATACCGCCCGGCCACCGGGTCCTCGGACCGCTGGATCTCCGACGAGTGGCGCCTGGTGCGGGCGGCCCGCGGGGCCCTGGCGCGGGCCCGGCGGCGGCCCCTGCGGGTGCTGGCGGTGGCGGTGCTGCTGGCCGGCGCCTTCGTCACCTTCCGCGCCCTCCAGCCGCCCCGGTACGAGGCCTCGCTCCACTTCCGCCTCGCCGAGGGGGACCTGGCCGATCCGGGCGCCGCCCCGCGCCCGCCCCGGGACATCCGCCAGTACATCGCCAACATCGCGACCTCCAGGCACCAGCTCAAGCAGGTCATGGCCAACCACGGCCAGGCCACCGCCTGGCTGGCGAGGGATCCGGTCGCGGCCATCGAGGACTTCCGTGACGAGATCTCCATCGAGGTCAGCCGCAACTACTTCCTCTACGATCGCGGAGGGCGCGACGAGCCGCGCTCGGCCCAGGTCACGGTCGCGCTGTCGGGCAGCGACCCCACGCTGACCGAGGCCATGCTGCACGAGATCGGCCAGGTCATCCTGGTGGGCCAGGTCGCGCAGCGCAGCGGGCGCCTCGCCAGGGCGCACGAGCTGGTGGCGGCCGAGCTCGCCGCGGCCCGCGGTCGCTCACGGACGGTCGAGGAGGAGCTGGAGCGGCAGGCGGCCAAGGCGATCAAGGCCAAGGGAAAGGAGCTGGCCGCGCTGCAGGCGAGCATCGCGGTGCAGGAGACCGAGGCGAGGAGCGCCATCGACCAGGTCCTCCAGCTGGAGCGGCGCCTGGCGTCGATCGACTTCAGCGGCGCCGTCGAGGCGGAGCAGCTCGGCCTGAACCTCAAGCTCGTCGACGAGCGGCTGGTCGCGACCACCCCCCCGCTCGGCCCCTCCGAGCTGGCGCTCCTCGGCCTCGGCGCCTTCCTGGTGGCGCTGCTGCTGGTGGCGCCGGTGGTGGGGGCCTTCGACGACCACCTCTACGGCGTGGATGACCTCGCGGAGCACGGCCTGGGGCTGGTCGGCGCCTTCCCCCGCTTCCCGGGCGACGAGGCCTGCGCCGGGCGCTCGCGCGGCGGAAATTGCCTGCCACCGGGTGAACGCGCATGATTGGCCGAATGGACGCCCACACCAACCCACCGCTGATCGCCAACGAGGAGCTGCAGCCGGTCTACCGGCTGGCCCGGCGCACCGCCCGGCGCTGGCGGGTCGCGGCGCAGTCCGCGGCGGTGGCGCTGGCCCTGGCGGTGGTCGGCTACGCGGCCTGGCCCAGGGTCTACCGGTCGGAGGCGGTCGTCTACTACCAGGAGGGGATGCAGTGGACGGCGAGCGAGGGCGGCAGCGGCCGGCGCGTCGGCCAGCGGCTCAAGGACGTGCTGCTGGCGCGCGGGCAGCTGACCAAGGTCGTCGAGGAGCTGGGGCTCTTCCCCGGGCTGGTCAAGGCGGGCCGGCTGGCGGAGGCCGTCGAGGAGATGCGCCTGGCGACCGGCTTCCGGGTCGCCGAGGGCGACGTCTTCGTCATCTCCTTCAGCGGCGACTCGCCGGAGGAGGCGCAGCGCGTGACCGCGAGGCTGACGGAGCTGCTGGCCGCGGAGAACCAGCGGCTGCGCTCCGAGCAGGCCGAGACCGCCCGGGCCTTCCTCGACGCCGAGCGGAAACGCACCGAGACCCGGGTCAGCGACCAGGAGGCCGCGCAGCTCCGCTTCCTGGCCGCGCACCCCGAGTTCGCCCATGACGAGGCGGCGCGGAGCGGGGCGGCGCGCTCGCAGGCCTGGAGGCCGCTCGACGCCGAGGTGCGGTACTCGGAGCCCGATGATCCGGGCCTGGCCGCCCTGGCGCGCGAGGAGGAGCGGCTCCGGCGGCAGCTCGCCTCGCCCACGCCGCTCCCGCGGGCGCCCCAGGATCCGGCGCTGGTCGCCGCCAGGAACGACGCCGACACCAACCTGAGGACGGCGCAGCGGGAGCTGGCGGAGAAGCGCGCCGCCTTCACCGAGCTTCACCCGGACGTCGTGGTGGCCGAGGCCAAGGTCAAGGCGACCATGGAGGCTTTCAAGCGCGCCGCCGCCGCGGTCGACGCGGCCGAGCCGGCCGTCATGAGGGAGCGGCTCGCCGAGGTCCAGCGCGAGATCGCCGCTTTCCGCCGGACCCAGGTGAGGGGCCGGGGCTACGTGGCCGCCCCCGCCACCAGCCAGACCGCCCAGCGGGTGGTCGCCCAGGAGGCGGAGTGGGCGCGCCTGAGCCGCGACGTGGCCGAGTCCCGGGAGCGCTACCGCGAGCTCCAGGGGCGGCAGTTCATGGCCACCATGACGGCCAACATGGCGGCGGCCGGCCAGGCCGCCCAGATCGTGGTGATCGATCCGGCCTACCTGCCAGCCGCTCCCCTCGGGCCGACGCGGAGCAGGCTCCTGGTGCTGGCCCTGCTCATCGCCAGCGTCGTCGGCGTCGTGGCGGCGCTGGTGGCCGCCCTGGTCGACGACCGGGTCCTCGAGCGCGCCGACGTCGAGCGGCTCGGCCTCGGGCCGATCCTCGCCGAGGTCCCGGGGATCGGCGCCCTGCTCCTCGAGGCGCCGGGCCAGCCCGGGGGGACTCTGCCGGAGGCGGGCGGCAAGGCGCCGTTGCCGGGGCCCGGCTCGGGCGTCGAGGTGCGGCGGCTCGCCCCGGTCGACCCCATCGACCCGCGGCTCTTCATGGTGGCGTCGCCCGACTCGGCGGCGGCCGCCGCCTTCCGGGTGCTTCGCCACCGCCTCAAGGAGCGGGGTGACCTCCGCACCATCCTGGTCACCAGCCCCGAGGCCGGGGAGGGCAAGTCCTTCTGCGCCGCCAACCTGGCGCTCGCCCTGGGCGAGTCCGGCTGGTCGCGGGTCCTGCTCCTCGAGGTCAACCTCCGCCGCCCCTCCCTGGCCCGGCTGCTCGGCTTCCGGCCTCCGGCCTGCGTCAGTCAGCAGCTGGAGCGCCGGCTCCACGCGGAGCAGCGGCCGTGGCTGGTGGTGGAGAACCTCACGCCCTGGCTGCACACCGCCGCCGTGTCGCCGGACGTGGCGCCGCGCCCCATCCTCGATGGCCCGGTGCTGGCGCAGTGCCTGAACGAGCTCGAGGGCGCGGGCTACGACTACGTGGTGGTCGACAGCCCGTCCATCCTGGAGAGCTCGGACGTCAACGTCATCGCCGAGGAGACCGCCGGCTTCCTGGTGGCGCTGCGGGCCGGCCGCGCGCGGGCCCGCTCGGTGCGGCGCGGCGTCGAGCAGCTCGGCCAGAGGGGCCTGCTCGGCTTCGTGCTGCTGGGGCCTTGAGCCGTGGCTCCGTCCTCGTCGGCCCGCGTCCTGGAGGCGCTCCAAGCCGCCGGCCTCGTGGTGGCCGATGGGACCGACGCCGCGCCCGAGCGGATGGAGGGGGCGCGGGTGGCTCGCCTGCTGCGCGAGGGCGGCCAGCGCGCGGTCGGGCTGGTCCCGGCGGACGACGGGGTGGCGGTGCCCGCGCTCGCCATCCTGCTCGGCGGCGTCCTGGCCAACGTCAGCGGGCGGCCGGTCGGCCTCGTCGACGCGGCCGGGAACTGGCCCGGGGCCCCGGGCTCCCGCGCCCCGGCGACCACCGGCGGGCCGCTCCTCGACACCAGCTGGATCCGCGAGGGGCTGGCCGTCCTCCAGCCGCTCGCCTTCGATCCCGGCGTGGCGCTGGCCCCGCTCCAGTCCGCGCTGGCCCGGGCCCCCGCCGACTTCGCCCACCTCGTCGTCGACCTCACCGGGTTCGAAGAGCTCGGGCTGCTGCCCGCCGCCATGCGGCTCCTCGACGGTTCACTGCTGGTGGCGCGCAGCGGCCGCACCACCCGGCGACAGGTCCGGCGCTGGCTCGAAGCGGCGCCGGCTGGACGGGCGCTCGGTGTCCTGCTGACCGGTACCTGACGTCTGCTAAGGTCCTTCCCGTGCTCGAGCGCATCCGGTCGAAGAACCTGCACACCTGGCTCGGGGCCTGGCTCGTCGACGCCGCCGGGAGGGCGCTGCGCCCGCCGCCCCGGGGGCTGCGCCACCTGCTCTTCGCGGTCTGCGACCACTACGAGCCGCTGGTGGCCGGCGCCGGGCCGGTCCAGGGCCTGGAGCGGGTCCGGGCCTGGTCCGAGGGGTACGAGAGGGCGCTGGGGAGGTTCCGGGACGCCGACGGGCGCCCGCCGCGCCACACCTGGTTCTTCCCGGGGGAGCAGTATGCGCCCGAGCTGGTGGAGCCGCTCGGTGCGCTGGCCCGGGCCGGGCTGGGCGAGGTCGAGGTCCACCTGCACCACGACGGCGACACCGCCGCCACGCTCCGGCAGAAGCTGGAGCTGGCGCTGGCCGACCTGGAGCGGCACGGCCTGGTCTCCAGGGACGCGACCGGCCGGCCGCGCTGGGCGTTCATCCACGGCAACTGGTGCCTGGCCAACTCCCGCCGGGATGGGCGCTGGTGCGGCGTGGACGAGGAGCTGCCCCTGCTGTTCGAGGCCGGCTGCTACGCCGACCTCACCTTCCCGTCGGCGCCCGACGAGTCCCAGCCCGGCATCGTCAACCAGGTCTACTGGCCGACCGGCGACCTCTCCCGGCGGCGCGCCCACCACCAGGGCACCCGCGCCCGGGTCGGCCAGGTCTTCGACGACCGGCTCCTCATGATCCAGGGGGCCATCGCCCTGTCGCGGCGGCCCGGCCGGCCGGGGCTCCGCATCGAGTCGTCGGCGCTGCAGGCCGGCGATCCACCCACGCCGGCGCGCCTCGACACCTGGGTGGCGCAGGATGTCCACGTCGAGGGGCGGCCGGAGTGGACCTTCGTCAAGCTTCATGCGCACGGCGCGCTGGAACGGAACGCCGCGTCGCTGCTCGGATCGGAGGGCCAGGCTCTTCACGCCGACCTGGCCGCCCGCTACAACGACGGGCGTCGCTGGGCGCTCCACTACGTCACCGCGCGCGAGATGTACAACATCGCCATGGCGGCCATGCAGGGGGCGAGCGGGGACCCCTCGGCCTTCCGCGACCACCTGGTCCCGCCCCCGCCGGCCGCGGCGCGCTGACATGTACGCGCTCCCCGGCCTGCTGCTGCTGATCTTCGTCGACTACGTCCGTCCACAGGAGTACTTCCTCGCCCTCCAGGCGGTCCCGCTGCTCTACGTGGCGACCGGGCTGACGGCGCTCGGGATCGTCCTCGACCTGCGGCTCGGCATCAGCAGGCTCCGGGCGGCCCCGCACCTCTGGCTGGCCATCCTCTTCGTGGCCTGGTCGCTGCTCACCCTGGTGGTCCGTGCGCCGGGGGAGCTCCTCGAGCGGCTGCCCTCCCTGCTCATCCCGTTCGCGGTCTACCTGCTGGTGGCCCAGGCGGTACAGAACTTCAAGTCGCTGCAGGTCCTGTCGGGGCTCCTGCTCGCCATCGGCCTGGGGCTGGCGGCGGTGGGCGTGCACCAGGCCACGGCGCCCTACGGGTGCCACCGGGTCATCCAGGAGCGCGGCCACACCGGCCAGGTCTTCGACGGGCGCGCCTGCGAGCCGGAGGCGCGCCTCTCCTGCGAGGACGACAGCGCCGAGCCGGGCGAGGACTACCGGTGCGAGCGGATCGGTCTCCTCGGCACCTCCACCATCCGGGGACGGGTCCGCTACAAGGGGACCCTGGAGGACCCCAACGAGCTCGCCCTGGTGGTCGGAATGGCGCTCCCCTTCGCCTTCGCCTTCTTCGACCGCCGCGCCACCCTGGCGCGCCTGCTGCTGGTCGCGCTGGCCATCGGGCTGATCGGAGCGTGCATCTACTTCACGCAGTCGCGGGGCGGGCAGCTGGTCTTCCTCACGGTGCTGGCGGTCTACTTCGTGAAGCGCTACGGGATGAAGCGCGGGCTGGTGACCGGCCTGGCGCTGACCCTCCCCATCCTGCTCTTCGGCGGACGGAGCGGCGGCGAGAGCTCGACCGAGCAGCGCACCGAGGCCTGGTGGACCGGCCTGCACATGTTCCAGGCGTCGCCGGGCTTCGGCGTCGGGGCCGGGCGCTTCATCGAGCACCACGACCTCACCGCCCACAACAGCCTGGTCCTGGCGGCCGCCGAGCTGGGCGCACCGGGCCTGCTGCTCTTCGCCTCCATCCTCTACCTCGCGGTCAAGGTCTCCCTGCAGGCCCTGCGCTCCGAGGTGGCGCCGGTGGCGCGCAGCTGGGCCCTGGCGCTGCTCGCCTCGACGTCCGGGCTCCTGGTCGGCTCCTTCTTCCTCTCCTTCGTTTACAAGAACGCGCTCTGGATCCAGGTGGGCATGACCGGGGCCCTCCACCAGGCCATCCGGCTCCACGCTCCGGACTTCGAGGTCAAGTTCGGCACCCGCGACCTCGCGGCCGTCGCGCTCATCGTCGGACTGTTGCTGGTCTCGCTGGTCGGCTATACGGGCCTGAAGATGGGATGGTGATCATGGGAGCCAGGTACCGGGTCGGGCTGGTGGGGGCGGGCGCGATCGCGCAGCATCACGTCGCCGCCCTGCGCGGCCTGCCGCAGGTCGAGCTGGTCGGCGTGACCGACCTCGACGAGGAGCGGTCGCGCGCCCTGGCCGAGCGGTCGGGGACCCGCGCCTTCCCGTCGATCGAGGCGCTGCGGGGCGCCGGGGCCGAGGTGATCCACGTCCTGACGCCACCGGACAGCCACGCCGCCGTCGCGCTCCAGGCCCTCGAGCTCGGCTGCCACGTGCTGGTGGAGAAGCCGCTGGCCACCAGCGTGGAGGACTGCCGGCGCATCGAGGAGCTGGCGTCGCGCCGCGGGCTGGTGGCCTCGGTGAACCACTCCCTGCTCTTCGACCCCCAGGTGGCCAGGGCGCTCGAGCTGGTGCGCTCCGGGAAGCTCGGCGAGGTGGTCTCGGTCGACATCCTGCGCAGCTCGGCCTACCCCCCGTGGCGGGGCGGACCGGTGCCGCCGCACTACCGCGCGGCCGGCTACCCCTTCCGCGACATCGGGGTGCACTCGCTCTACCTGCTGCAGGCCTTCATGGGGCCGATCGTCGGCGTCACCGGCGCCTGGGCGTCCAGGGGCGGGGACCCGAACCTCGCCTACGACGAGTGGCGCGCGCAGGTCCGCTGCCGCGGGGGGCTGGGCCAGCTCCAGCTCTCCTGGAACGTCAAGCCGATGCAGAGCCAGCTGATCGTCCAGGGCACCAAGGGCGTCCTGCGCGTCGACCTGTTCCTCATGTTCTGCGCCCGGCGCGGCGCGCTGCCGGTCCCGAAGCCCATCGAGCGGGTCGTCAACGCGCTGAGCGACTCGCTCCAGCCGCTGGTCGACGTCCCGGTGGGCGTCATCAAGTTCGCCACCGGGGTGGTCAAGCCCTTCCAGGGGCTGCACGGCCTGGTCGGCGCCTTCTACGGGGCGCTCGATGGGCGGCGTCCGCCGCCGGTGACCATCCCCGAGGCGACCGAGGTGGTGCGCTGGGTGGAGGAGGTGGCCGGGGCGGCCGAGGCCGAGCACGGCGCCCGGCTCTCCCGGCTCCCCTGCGCCGAGCAGGCCGACGTGCTGGTCACCGGCGCGTCCGGAGGGGTGGGCGGGGCGGTGCTGCGCCGGCTCGCGGCGGGGCGCAAGGTGCGGGTCCTGGTGAGGCGGATCCCGGCCGAGCCCTGGCCCGGCGTCGACCTGGTGGTCGGGGACCTCGGCGACGTGGCGGCGGTCGAGCGCGCCGTGCGCGGGGCGCGCACCGTGGTGCACGTGGGCGCCGCCATGAAGGGCTGGTGGGAGGACCACGAGCGCGGGACGGTCGAGGGCACCCGGAACGTCGTCGAGGCCTGCCGGCGGCACGGCGTGGCGAAGCTGGTCCACGTCTCGTCCCTCTCGGTGGTCGACTGGGCCGGCAACGACGGCGGCGCCCTCACCGAGGACTCGCGCCTCGAGCCCCGCCCGGAGGATCGCGGCCACTACACCCGCGCCAAGCTCGAGGCGGAGCGGATCGTCAGCGAGGCCGCAGCGAAGCACGGCCTCCCGGCGGTCATCCTCCGCCCCGGCCAGATCTTCGGAGGGCGGATGCCGCTGCTCACGCCGGCGGTGGCTCGCCGGCTCGGGTCGCGCTGGCTGGTGCTGGGGGACGGGACCCTCCGCCTGCCGCTGGTCCACCTCGACGACGTGGTCGACGCCGTGGTCCAGGCGCTCGACGGCCCGCTCAGCAAGGGCGAGGTCATCCAGCTGGTCGACCCCTGCTCGATGACCCAGAACGAGGTCCTGGCTGCGGCCTCGCCCGGCGCCCGGGTGGTGCGGGTCCCGCGCTGGCTGCTCTTCGCCTTGGGGCGGCTCTCGGAGCCCCTGCTGGGCCTGCTGAAGCGCAAGTCGCCGGTCTCGGCCTACCGGCTCAAGTCGGCGCTGGCGCGCCTGGAGTTCGGCTCCCCGCGCGCCGGCGAGCTGCTCGGGTGGCGGCCGCGCGTCGGGGTCCTCGAGGGGATCCGCCGCCAGGCCGTCGGCGACGAGCCGCGCGCGTGAGCAGGCCGGCGCCGGGGGAGGTGTCGGACCTGGCGAAGCGCGCCCTCCGGGGCGTCGCCTGGACGCTGCCCACCAGCCTCGTCTCGCGGGCGGTGGGGCTGGTCGGCACCCTGCTCCTGGCGAGGTACGTGGCCCCTGCCGACTACGGCGAGGTCTCGGCGGCCTCCATCGTGATCCTGACGGCGACCAGCGTGAGCACCTTCGGCATCGGGATCTTCCTGGTGGGGCGACGGGACCTGACGCGCGACGAGGCCTTCCACGCGACCTGCTGGTTCCTGGGGACGGGGCTCCTGGCGATGGCCGCCGTCCTGGCGCTGGGCGGCCAGCTCGGGGCATGGTTCGAGGCCCCGGGCCTGGCGCGCTTCCTGCCGCTCCTGCTGGTCGGGATGGCGCTCGACCGGGTCGCCTACGTGCCGGAGCGGGTCCTGGTCCGCGGGCTCCGGTTCGGCTGGCTGTCGATGGCGCGGGCCTTCAGCGAGCTCGCCTACACCGGCGTCTCGCTGGTGCTCGCCGCGCATGGCTTCGGGGCGGTGGCGGTCGCCTGGGGCAACGTGGCCCGCTCGGCGCTGCGGGCGGGCGCCATCGTCCCGGTGGTGGACTGGCGGGAGTGGCTGGAGCCGCACCGGCTGCGGCTCTCGACGTTGCGCCGCATCCTGGCCTACGGCGTGAACGTGGCGCTGACCAACGTCGCGGGGTTCGGCATGCGCCGCTGGGACAACCTGATGGTGAGCCGCCTCTTCGGTCCGGCGGTGATGGGCTCCTACAACTACGCCTACAACCTGGCCGAGATGCCGGCCAACGCCATCGGCGAGCAGATCGGCGACGTCGTCTTCGCCTCGATGCCGCACGTCGAGCCGGAGCGCCGCGGCGCCGCGCTGGTGCGCGCGCTCACCATGATCTCGGTCGTCATGCTGCCCTTGGCCTTCGGCCTGGGCGTCGTGGCCCCGACCGTCGCCGAGGCCTTCTTCGACCAGAAGTGGGCCGGCGTGGGGCTGATGATGGTGATCCTGGCGGCCCTCTCGGCGACAAGGCCCATCGCCGGGGTGCTGCAGTCCTACCTCTATGCCTGCGAGCGCCCCGACGTGGTGCTCTGGATGCAGTGGGGCGGACTGGCCGCCCTGGTCCTCTCCATCGCCACGGTCGGCCGGCTCGGGATCCTCTGGACCTGCGGGGCCGTGGCGGCGGTGTTCATCCTGCAGACGCTGGCCTACATGGTGGCGGTGAGGCTGCTCGACGGCACGCCGGTCTCCAGCTTCCTGGTGCCGCTGGTCCGCCCCATCGTCGCCTGCCTGGTGATGGTGGCCGCCGTGGTCTCGGCGCGGCCCTGGCTGGCCGGGTGGCCGCCGGTGGCGCAGGTGGGCGCCGAGATGGCGCTGGGCGGGCTGGTCTACCTGGGCGGGGCGGCCCTCATCTTCCGGCCGGTGGCGCTGGAGTTCCTCCAGCTGGTGCGGGTGGCGCTGTCGCGGCGCTGAGCTGGGCCCGCAGCAGCTTGCCCGACTCGTTGCGCGGCAGCGAGGCGAGGAAGGTGATCCGGGTCGGGACGCGGTAGGCGGCCATGCGCTGCCGGCAGAACCGCTGGAGCTCCTCCTCGGTGGCGGAGCGCCCCGGACGCAGCACCACGAAGGCGACCGGGACCTCGCCCATGAGCGGGTCGGGGGCCCCCACCACCGCGGCCTCGCTGACGTCCGGGTGCTCGGCCACCGCCTGCTCGATCTCGACGGGGCCGACCCGGTGCCCCCCGATCTTCAGGATCTCCTTGGAGCGGCCCCGGTGGAAGAAGAAGCCGTCGCCGTCGCGCTCGGCCAGGTCACCCGTCCAGAGCCAGCCGTCGTGGAGGATGGCCGCGGTCTCCTCCGGCTCCTCGAAGTAGCCGGCCGTGACGTTGTCGCCACGGGCGACGAGGTGGCCGGTCTCGCCGTCGGGGAGGAGGCGCCCCGAGTCGTCGACGACCGCCAGCTGGACGCCGGGGATGGGGAGGCCGATGGAGCCCTTCTTCTCCTCGGCCCGCTGCGGCGGCAGGTAGCTCAGCCGGGCGGTCGCCTCGGTCTGCCCGTACATCACGAAGAGGCGCGCCGGCTTGAAGGCCTCGCGGACCCAGGCGATGCAGTCGGGCGCCATGGCCCCGCCCGCCTGGGTGAGGTAGCGGAGCCTGGGGAAGGAGAGGGCGGCGACGTCGACCTGCCGGCGGAGCAGCTCGAAGGTGAGCGGCACGCCGGCGAAGCCGGTGCACCCCTCGTCCGCCAGCGACTGCATCACCACGCGAGGGAAGGCCGAGCGCCCCTCCAGGAAGACCGAGCCCCCCACCGACAGGTGGGTCTGCAGCACGCTCCGCCCGTAGCAGTAGTAGAGCGGCAGGACCAGCAGGGCCCGGTCCTCGGGGCCGAGCTCGAGGTACTCGACGATGGAGCGGGTGTTGGCGGCCACGTTGCCATGGCCCTGGACCACGCCCCTCGGCCGGCCGGTGCTGCCCGAGGTGTAGAGGATGAGCGCCGGCGCCTGCGGTGCGCCGGCTCCGATCGGCGCGGCCGGCGCCTCCCCCAGCGCGGGATCGGCCTGGCCGTCCTCCTGGAGCAGGTGCGTCGGCACGGACGCCAGGAGGGAGCGCAGCGCCTCGGGCAGGGGACCGCCGTGCATCACCCAGAGCCGTTCGAAGGGGTGCAGGGCCAGGGCCTGGGCCCAGGCCCGGGCGTCGCGCCCCCAGAGGAAGGCATGGCGGGCCCGGGTCCGCGCGGCGATGTCGGCCAGCACCTCCGGGGCCCAGTCGCGGCTCACCTCCACCGCGGTGGCGCCCAGCGCCTGGATGGCCAGGCTGGCCACCACCGTGGCCGGCGCGTTGGGCAGGGCGACCAGCACCCGATCGCCGGGGGCGACGCCCTGCGCGCCGAGGTGGCCCGCCAGGGCCCGCAGGCGCCTCCCCAGCTCGCCGTAGGTGAGGCGCAGCGTCGGCGTGGAGACGGCCAGGGCCCCCGGCCGCAGCTCGGCCTGCTCGAGGACCCGGTGGTGAAAGCATGTCCATGACACGAGCTGGTTCCTCCCGTCGGGCTGGATGGTAGCACTGCGCCACGCCGCCGGCAGGCCCGGGGCGGGGCGGGGCCGGGCCGCCCTGTCGGTGAGGCCGGGCACTTCACCGCCGGCTTCTTCGGTGCGATGCTTTCGCCCCATGACCACGCCGTTCCATCGCGACGTCCTCCGCATCGACCCGGTCGAGGCGACCGCCCGCATCGAGGCTGCCATCCGGGAGCAGGTCCTCGCCGTCATGCGCCGGCGGGGCGCGGTGGTCGGCATGTCGGGGGGCATCGACAGCTCGGTGGTGGCGGCCCTCTGCGCGCGCGCCCTCGGCAAGGACCGCGTGGTCGGGCTCCTCATGCCCGAGCGCGACACCTCCGGGGACGCCGCCCGCCTGGGGCGGCAGCTGGCCGAGCACCTCGGCATCCGCTACCACGTCGAGGACATCGCCCCGGCCCTGGAAGGGCTCGGCTGCTACCGGCGCCAGCTCGAGGCCATCCGCCTCACGGTGCCCGAGTACGGCGGGGGGTGGCGCTGCAAGCTGACCATCCCCTCGCTCCTCGAGGGGGACCGCCTCAGCATCACCACGCTCACGGTGGCCGATCCCGCGGGGAACCAGCGCAGCGTGCGCATGACCCCCGCCGCCTACCTGCAGATGGTGGCCGCCACCAACTTCAAGCAGCGCACCCGCAAGATGATGGAGTACTACCACGGCGATCGGCTCGGGTACGCCGTGGCCGGGACGCCCAACCTGCTCGAGTACGACCAGGGCTTCTTCGTCAAGCAGGGTGACGGGGCCGCCGACTTCAAGCCCATCGCCCACCTCTACAAGACCCAGGTGTTCGCGCTGGCCGAGCACCTGGGGGTGCCGGAGGAGATCCGCCGCCGGCCTCCGACCACCGACACCTTCTCGCTGCCCCAGACCCAGGAGGAGTTCTACTTCGCCCTGCCGTACCAGGAGATGGACCTCTGCCTCTGGGCTCACCAGCACCAGGTCACGGCCGCGGCCGCCGCGCCGGTGCTCGGCCTGACGGCGGCCCAGGTGGAGCGCGTCTACCGGGACATCGAGGCCAAGCGCCGGGTGGCCCGCTACCTCCACCAGCCACCCCTGATGGTGCTGGAAGGTCCGGTGAGCTGAGGATGTGCGGCATCGCCGGCTGCGTGGGGCTCCACGCCGGGGCCGCTCCGCCCGCCATCGAGGACCTGGTGGCGATGGCCGGCGCGCTCCGGCACCGGGGACCCGACGAGTTCGGCCTGTACCGCGACGCCCGGGCCGGCCTGGCCCACACCCGGCTCTCCATCATCGACCTGGCCACCGGCCAGCAGCCCCTCTCCAACGAGGACGGCACGCTCTGGATCGTCTTCAACGGCGAGATCTTCAACTACCTCGAGCTGCGCGAGGAGCTGGTCGCCCTGGGGCACCGCTTCAGGACGCGGAGCGACACCGAGGTCATCGTCCACGCCTGGGAGGCCTGGGGCGAGGGGGCCTTCGGGCGCTTCAACGGCCAGTTCGCGGTGGCGCTCTGGGACTCCCTGCGCGGCCGCCTGGTGCTGGCCCGCGATCGCCTGGGCGTGCGGCCGCTCTACCTGGCCGAGCACGAGGGCCGGGTCTGGTTCGCCAGCGAGGTGAAGGCGATCTTCGCCGGGGCGCCCGGCTTCCACCGCGAGCTCGACCCGGTGGGGCTGGCCGAGACCTTCACCTTCTGGACCGTGGTCCCGCCGCAGTCGATCTTCCGGGGCATCAGCGAGCTCGAGCCCGGCCACGTCAGGACCTGGGAGAACGGTGCCTGGCAGGACCGGGCCTACTGGACGCCACGCTACCCGGCCGCGCCGGGGGAGGGCTTCCAGGGCTCGCTGGACGAGGCGACCGAGCGGGTCGGCGCCGCCCTGGAGCAGGCCGTCAGCCTGCGGATGCTGCGCGCCGACGTGCCGGTGGGGAGCTACCTCTCCGGGGGACTGGACAGCTCCCTGGTGGCGGCGCTCGGCCGGCGCGTCAAGGGTGACCGCTTCCTGACCTTCTCGATCCGCTTCGAGGAGGCCGAGTACGACGAGACCCCGTTCCAGCGCGCGGTGGTGGACCGCATCGGCAGCGACCACCGGGAGGTCGTGGTGGGCCGCCAGGGGATCGCCGCCGTCTTCCCGGAGGTGGTCGCCCACGCCGAGCGCCCCCTGCTGCGGACGGCAGCGGCGCCGCTCTTCCTCCTCTCCCGGCTGGTGCGGGACTCCGGCATCAAGGTGGTGCTGACCGGCGAGGGGGCGGACGAGATGTTCGCCGGCTACGACCTGTTCCGGGAGGGGAAGGTGCGCCGCTTCTGGGGGCGGCGGCCCGGCTCCAGCCTCCGCGCCGGCCTGCTCAAGCGGCTCTACCCCTGGCTGGCGCGCTCACCGGTGGCGCAGCGGCGCATGGCGGAGGAGTTCTTCGGGCGCTCCCGGGAGCAGTGGGCCGCGCCCGGGTTCGCCCACCAGACGCGCTGGGGCCCGGCCGCGGCGCTGCAGCGGCTCTTCACCGACGACCTGCGGCACCAGGCCGGGGCGGTCGACGTGGTGGGCCGCCTCCTGGCCACCCTGCCGGCCGCCTTCCCGGCCTGGACCCCGCTGGCCCAGGACCAGTACCTCGAGTGCAGGACGCTGCTCTCCGGGTACCTGCTCGCCTCCCAGGGGGACCGGATGCTGATGGCCAACTCGGTCGAGGGGCGCTTCCCCTTCCTCGACGCCGACGTGGTCGAGCTGGCCAACGCGCTCCCCCCGTCCCACAAGCTCTGGGGGCTCGACGAGAAGCACGTGCTCAAGCGCGCCGCCCTGGGGATCGTCCCCGACGAGGTGGTGCGGCGCGCCAAGCAGCCCTACCGGGCGCCCGACGCGCTCTCCTTCGTGGGGGCCGACGCGCCGGCCTGGGTGGGCGACGCGGTGAGCCCCGAGGCGGTGCGGCGGGCGGGGGTCTTCGCGGTGGAGGGGGTCGACCGGCTCTGGCGCAAGTGCCAGGCGTCGGGCGGCGGGCCGCTCTCCAACGCCGACAACATGGCGCTGGTGGGGGTGCTCTCCACCGGGCTCCTCCACGAGCAGCTGGTCCGCCGCGCCCCGGAGCGCGCCACCGGCCTGCGCTTCCAGACCTCTGTCGACCGCCTGCGGGACCCGCACCCCGGGCCGGGCGGCATCGAAGACCACGCGGAGAACCGACCAACATGACCACCGAAGAGCGCATCAAGCAGTTCATCGTCGAGAACTTCTACGTGAGCGACGCGGCCGCGCTCACCGCCGAGACCTCCCTCATCAACGGCGGCTGGATCGACTCGACCGGCATGCTCGAGATGGTCGCCTTCCTGGAGGTGGAGTACGCCATCCAGGTCTCCGAGGAGGAGCTGGTTCCGGAGAACTTCGAGACCATCGCCCGGATGGTGGCCTACCTGGACGGCAAGCGGGCGCAGAAGGCCCCGCTGCGCTAGTTCGGGACCTTCTCCGTGGCCAGCGGGCACGTGGGCCGCAGCCGGCTCGCCAGCACCTTCTCCCGGAAGAGCATCACCGGGAGCGTTTTCACCATGATCTGGAGGTCCATGGCGACGCTCTGGTGCTGGACGTAGGTGGCGTCGAACTTGAGCTTCTCGATGACGTCCTCGACGGAGGAGTCGTACTCGAGGTTGACCTGGGCGTACCCGGTGATGCCGGGGCGGGTCTTCTGGCGGAGGGGGTAGCCGGGGATCTGCTCGCGGAGCTCGGCGAAGATGCTGGCCCGCTCCGGGCGGGGGCCGACCACGTTCATGTCGCCCTTGAGGACGTTGAGCAGCTGCGGGAGCTCGTCGAGCCGGCAGTGGCGCAAGCACCGTCCCACACTGGTCACGCGCGGGTCGCCCTGGCCGGACCAGACCGCGCCGGTGCCGCTCTCCGCGTCCAGCCGCATGGTGCGGAACTTGTACATCATGAAGGGGCGGCCACCGAGGTCGACCCGGCGCCGCGGATCATCCTGGTTCGGCCCGCCCTGGCGCAGGTCGAGGCCGACCCGCTCCTGCAGGTAGAAGACCGGGCCACGCGAGGTGAGCTTGATGGCGGCGGCGATGAGGATCCAGAGCGGGAGCGTGACGACGAGGCCGACCAGCGCCACCACCACGTTGAGGGCACGCCGGGGCCGTTCGCTGCAGACGAAGTTCGCCATCGGCTCGGGGAACCGGGCGTGGTCGAACTCGTCCCAGGTCGGGAGCGCGAACCGGCAGGCCGCCATCACCGTGGCGGAGAGGAAGAACTCGAGCACGTAGATGGCCGGGGTGAGGCCGGTGTGCAGGACCGCGAACAGCGCGGTGCCGACCATGGCGGTCAGGAAGAGCCGGGCCGCGTCGAGGAAGCCGCGCCCCGCGAACGACCAGTGCTGGAGGCGGGCGACCGCGGCGGTGGCGAGGCGGACGCCGAGGAGCAGCGGCGCCGCGGTCAGGAAGAGCCGGTGGATGTCCACGCTGGCGTCGCCCCACAGGTCGACGAGCAAGGCGCCGTAGAGACCGAGGGCGGTGGCGACGGCATCGAGGCCGAGCATGACGAGGGCGTTCACCGATGGTGACAGCGACGCGTTCTCTTCACGAACAGTGCTCATGGCGGTACCCCCTGATGCGGTGCCCACTGTATTGATCCAGCGCAAGGATTTGTCGTTACCATGGACAGGGGAGAGACCCCTGCGTGACGTCCTTTCACCTGCGGCGAGCGCTTTTCCCGTCGCTGTGGGTCGAAGCGCGCGTTCACATGACATGGGTCTTCGGTACAAGCGGCGCGGGCGCGCAGGTGCGGAGCGCTTGGCCCGGCCCGTGCTAGGTTGCCCGCCCATGCCGGTCGTGAAGCTGACGCTCGAGTACGACGGGACCCGGTACGTGGGCTGGCAGGTGCAGCCGAACGGACCCTCGGTGCAGGCCGAGGTGGAGCGGGCGCTGGAGACGCTCCACAAGGCGCCGCGCCGGATCACCGCCGCCGGCCGCACCGACGCCGGGGTCCACGCCCTCGGGCAGGTCGCCAGCTTCTTCGAGGCCGAGCCGCTCCCGGTGAAGGCCTACCTGCAGGGGATGAACGCGCTCCTGCCGCCCGACGTGGCGGTGCGGGCCGCCTCGCTCGAGCCGGACGGCTTCGACGCCCGCCGCAGCGCCTCGGGCAAGCGCTACCGCTACCGGATCGAGAACGGCCCGACGCGCAGCCCGCTCTCGCGCCTCACCGCCTGGGAGCTGTTCCGGCCGCTCGACGCAGAGGCCATGCGCGCCGCCAGCCTCCACCTGCTGGGGCGCCACGACTTCGCCTGCTTCCAGGCCTCCGACTGCGCCTGCGAGCACGCCGTCCGCGAGATCCGGCGCTGCGACGTGCTGGGCGAGCGCGGCGGCCGCATCGAGCTGGTGCTGGAGGCGACCGCCTTCGTCAAGCACATGGTGCGCAACATCGCCGGGACGCTCTGCGAGGTCGGCCTGGGCCGGCGGTCCCCGGAGTCGTTGAAGGCGCTGCTGCTGACCCTCGACCGGACCCTGGCCGGCCCGACCGCGCCGCCGCAGGGGCTCTGCCTCGAGGAGGTCTTCTACGCGGGGCGGGGCGAACCGCCGGGCTGAGCCCCGCCGCTACTCCCCCGCCGGCTCCCAGCCGTCGTAGGCGCCGCCGTGGGTGGCCGCCAGCTGGCAGAGCGACCAGGTCACCTCGTGGATGGCGCCGAGCGTGAGCGGGTCGGCCCGGCGCAGGTCGACGGCGAAGCCGGTCGGTGGCGGGGCGTCGTCGCGGCGGGCCACCGGGCTGAAGCCGCGCGAGGCCGCCTCGAGCTCGAAGGCGACCCGGGCGGCGTCGCTCGGGAAGGAGGCCTGGTGGTCGACGAGCCGGGGCCGTTCGAGCGCCACGCCGTGGCGGGCCAGCGCCTCCACCTCGCGGCGGTCCTCCAGCCAGCGCCGGGTGCGCGGCGGCGGCAGCAGCTCGTGCTGCCAGGCCGACCAGGTCGGGTCCTCCTCGACCTCGGTGGCCGGCTGGTAGCCGGTCAGCGCGGCGGCGGCGGCGACCAGCGGCCCGGCCGCCTCGACCTCCTCGGCGGCGTAGAAGAGGTGGGTGCGGGTGCCGGCCAGGGTGACGCGCCCGGCGTAGCGGGCGCCGCTCGCCTCGAAGGCGGCCGAGAGCCCGTCCTCGACGCGGGCCAGCGCCTCGCCCTCGGCCGGGGAGGGGAGGCCGTCGGGGCCCGGGGCGGTGAGCCGGTAGGCGACGCGCAGCAGGCGCGGGCGGGCCGGGTCGGGCACGGCCGGCTCGAGCGAGAGGTCGAGCGCGACCGAGAGCGCCCCCTCGGGGAGGAGCGCTCGCCAGGAGTCCCAGCCGGCCGACGGCGGGGCCGGGGGCTGCCCGGGCGCGGCGGAGGGGGCGGCCGGGGCGGCCGCGGCGTTGCGGTTGAAGAGATTCCGGAGCCAGCGCATGCGTCCACCTCGGAGGGTGACGCTATCACGCCGGCTTCGCCGTCCCCTTGTGGAAGCGCATCCCGCCGTCGTCGTCCTCGTCGAGCAGGATCTCGTCACCGGCCACGAACTCGCCGCGCAGCAGCCGGGTCGCCAGCGGGTCCTGCACCAGCCGCTGCAGCGCCCGCTTGAGCGGCCGGGCCCCGTAGACCGGGTCGTAGCCGGCGTCGGCGATCGACTCGCGCGCCGCCTCGGAGAGCGAGAGCGTCAGCTTGCGGTCGGCCAGCAGGGCGCGCAGCCGGGCGAGCTGGATCTCGACGATCCGCCCCACGTCCTCGCGCCCGAGCGGCCGGAAGACCACCACCTCGTCGACCCGGTTGAGGAACTCGGGGCGGAAGGCGGCCCGCAGGTGGCCGAGCGCCGCCTCGCGCACTTCGCCGAGGTCGGCGTCGGGCTGGGCCCCCAGCCGCTGGATCTCGGCCGAGCCGAGGTTGCTGGTCATGATCACCACGGCGTTGCGGAAGTCGACGGTGCGCCCCTGGCCGTCGGTGAGCCGCCCGTCGTCGAGCAGCTGGAGCAGCACGTTGAAGACGTCGGGGTGGGCCTTCTCGATCTCGTCGAGCAGGATCACCGCGTAGGGGCGACGCCGCACCGCCTCGGTGAGCTGCCCGCCCTCGTCGTAGCCGACGTAGCCGGGGGGCGCGCCGATGAGCCGCGACACGGCATGCTTCTCCATGTACTCGCTCATGTCGATGCGGACCATGGCCGCCTCGTCGTCGAAGAGGAACTCGGCCAGGGCCCGGGCGGTCTCGGTCTTCCCCACCCCGGTCGGCCCGAGGAAGATGAAGGAGCCGATGGGCCGGTTGGGGTCCTGCAGGCCGGAGCGGGAGCGGCGCACCGCCGAGGCGACCGCCGCCAGCGCCTCGGGCTGCCCGACCACGCGGGCCTCGAGCCGCTGCTCCATGTCGAGCAGCTTCTGCACCTCGCCCTCGAGCAGGCGCGAGACCGGGATGCGGGTCCAGGAGGCGACCACCTTGGCGATGTCCTCGGGGGTGACCTCCTCCTTCAGCATGGCGCCGGCCCGCTGCTGCTCGGCCAGCCGGGCCGCGGCGGCGTCGGCGACCCGCTGGGCCTCGGGGAGCAGGCCGAACTTGAGCTGGGCGGCCCGCTGGAAGTCGGCCTGCCGCTCGGCCTGCTCCTGCTCCACCTTGAGCCGGTCGATGGCGCTCCTCGCGTCGGAGAGCGCCTTGATGGCCGCCTTCTCCGAGTCCCAGCGGCTCTTCTGGCGCGCGAACTCCTCGTTGCGGGCCGCCAGCTCCTGCTCCACCTCGGCGAGCCGGGCGCGGCTGGCCGGGTCCTTCTCCTTGAGCAGGCCCTGCTTTTCAATTTCCAGCTGGCCGACGCGGCGGCGCACCTCGTCCACCTCGGTCGGCATCGAGTCGATCTCGATGCGCAGCCGGCTGGCCGCCTCGTCGATGAGGTCGATCGCCTTGTCGGGCAGGAAGCGGTCGGCGATGTAGCGGTGGCTCAAGCGGGCGGCGTCGACCAGGGCGGCGTCCTGGATGCGCACCTTGTGGTGCAGCTCGTAGCGATCCTTCAGGCCGCGCAGGATCGAGACGGTGTCGGCCACCGAGGGCTCGCCCACCATGACCGGCTGGAAGCGCCGCTCCAGGGCCGGGTCCTTCTCCACGTGCTTGCGGTACTCGTCGATGGTGGTGGCGCCGATGGCGTGCAGCTCGCCGCGGGCCAGCGCCGGCTTGAGCATGTTGCCGGCGTCCATGGCCCCCTCGGCCGCCCCGGCGCCGACGATGGTGTGCAGCTCGTCGATGAAGAGGATGATCTCGCCGGCCGAGTCGACCACCTCCTTGAGCACCGCCTTCAGGCGCTCCTCGAACTCGCCGCGGAACTTGGCGCCGGCCACCAGCGAGGCCAGGTCGAGCGAGAGCAGCTTCTTGCCCTTCAGCCCCTCGGGCACGTCGCCGTCGACGATGCGCCGGGCCAGCCCCTCGGCGATGGCGGTCTTGCCGACGCCCGGGTCGCCCACCAGCACCGGGTTGTTCTTGGTGCGGCGCGAGAGGATCTGGATGACCCGGCGGATCTCGTCGTCGCGGCCGATGACCGGGTCGAGCTTGCCGGCCCGGGCCAGCGCGGTCAGGTCCCTGGTGTACTTCTCCAGCGAGCGGTACTGGCTCTCCGCCTCCGGGCTGCTGACCCGGGCGCCGCCGCGCAGCTCCTTGACCGCCCCCTGGATCCGCTCGGCGGTGGCGCCGGCCTGGCGCAGCGCCTCGCCGACCGGCCCCTTCTCGCCGGCGGCCGCCAGCAGCAGGTGCTCGGTCGAGACGTAGTCGTCCTTGAGCCGCTTGGCCTCGTCGTCGGCCCGGTCGAGCAGCTTGGCGAGCCGCTGGGCCAGGTGCTGCTCGCCCCCCTCGACGCGGGGACGGGTGCGCAGCTCGTCCTCGACGCGGGCGCGGACCCGGTCGGGTGGGGCGCCGATCTTCTCCAGCAGCGGACCGGCCACCCCCTCCGGCTGGTCGAGCAGCGCCAGCAGCAGGTGCTCGGCGTCGACCGACTGGTGATCGCGACGGCGCGCCTCGGTCTGGGCGCCGGTCAGCACCTCCTGGGCCTTCACGGTGAAGCGGTCGGGTCGCATGGCGCCAACCTAAGACCGGGATCGGCCGTGGCAAGCGGCCCCTTGCCGCACCACGTGGTACCCTTTCGGACCGATGCGCTTCATCATGATAGGTGCCGGGGGCGTGGGAGGCCTGATCGGCGGCCTGTTGCAGCGGAGCGGGCAGGAGGTGGCCTTCCTGGCGCGGGGGCGACAGCTCGAGGCGCTGCGCCAGGGCGGCCTCCACGTGGAGAGCCCACGCGCGACCTTCCACCTCCAGCAGGTCGAGGCGTCCGACGATCCGGCCGAGCTCCCGCCCGGGGACGTGGTGCTGGTGGCCACCAAGGGCTGGCAGGTGCCGGAGGTGGCGCCGCGGCTGGCCCGGCTCCTCCGCCCCGACGGCCTGGCCGTTCCCCTCGAGAACGGCGTCGAGGCGGCCGGCCACCTGGCGGCGGCGCTGGGCGAGGCGCGGGTGGCGGGCGGACTCTGCTTCCTCCTGTCCCGGCTCGAGGCTCCCGGCCGGATCCTGCACCAGGGCGTGGCCTTGAAGGTGACGGTCGGCGAGCGCGGTGGCGGCAGCTCCAGCCCGAGGCTCGAGGCGCTCTGCGCGGCGCTGCGGGCAGCGCAGGTGGACGCCGAGCTGGCGCCCGACATCGACGTGGCGCTCTGGAACAAGCTCCTCTTCATCGAGCCCTTCGGGGCGGTGGGGGCGACGACGAGGGTCCCGGCCGGCACCTTCCGCGCCAGGCGGGAGAGCCGCGAACTCCTGGTCAGCGCCATGGACGAGGTGGCCACCCTGGCCCGGGCACGGGGGGTGCGCCTGCCGGCCGACGCCGTGGCCGTCGCGCTGCAGACCCTGGACCGGCTCCCGGCCGAGGCCACCGCCTCGATGCAGCGGGACATCATGGCGGGGCGCCCCTCCGAGCTCGGCGACCAGACCGGGGCGGTGCTGCGCCTTGCCCGCGACACCGGGCTGGCGGTGCCGGTCCACGCCTTCCTCTGGGCTGCGCTCCTGCCGCAGGAGGACGCGGCCCGGCGCCAGGAGCCGCAACCGTAGAGGAGGCCGCGCCCATGGTCGCCCGCATCCTCCAGATCATCCTCCCGGTCTTCGTCATCGTCGCCGGCGGCTACCTCTACGGCCGGCTGCGCCGCTCCGACATCACCGTCCTGAACCGTCTCAACATGGACGTCTTCCTGCCGGCCCTGATCGTGGGCGCGCTGGCCACCCGGCCCTTCGACGCCGCCCGGAACGGGGCCCTGGTGCTGGGTGGCGTGGCGGTGGTGCTCGGGTCGGGGCTGCTGGCCTGGCCCATCGCCCGCTGGCTGGGGTCGGATCCGCGTACCTTCGTGCCGCCCATGATGTTCAACAACTCGGGGAACATGGGGCTGCCGCTGGCGGTGCTGGCCTTCGGCGAGGCCAGCCTGCCGGCCGCCGTGGCGCTCTTCGTGGTCTCGAACCTGCTGCACTTCACGCTGGGGGCCTCGCTGGTACGGCGCGACGCCCACTTCGGTCGCATCCTGCTCTCACCCATGGTGGTGGCCACCGTGGTCGGTGCCGGCCTGGGCGCGGGGGGCGTGGCCCTGCCGGCCTGGCTGGTGGTGACCTTGAAGATGATGGGCGACGTGGCGGTGCCGCTCATGCTCTTCACGCTCGGCCTGCGGATGGCGGCCACGGCCATCAGCGGCTGGAAGGTGGGGCTGGCCGGGGCGCTGGTGCGGCCGCTGGCCGGGCTGGCCATCGCCGTGCCGTTGGGCTGGCTCCTGCACCTGGGGCCCACCCAGCTGGGGATGCTCTACGTCTTCGCCACCCTCCCGCCGGCGGTCTTGAACTTCCTCATCGCCGAGGAGTATCGCCAGGAGCCGGAGAAGGTGGCCTCGATCGTGCTGGTGGGTCACCTGGCCAGCCTGTTCTTCGTGCCGCTGGGGCTGGGGCTGGCGCTGCGGCTGTCCTGACTCGAGCGCCTCAAGGAGGTCACATGAACGTCGGCTTCGTCGGTCTCGGCGCTAGTTCCCGTACAGGAGCTGCGGCAGCCAGAGCCCGATGCCCGGGAACATGTAGAGCAGGAAGAGCATCAGCACCTGGATGGCCATGAAGGGCATCATCCCGGAGAAGATCTGGTTCAGGGTCACGTGGGGTGGGGCCACGCCCTTCAGGTAGAAGGCGGCCATGGCCACCGGCGGCGAGAGGAAGGCGGTCTGCAGGTTCACCGCCACCAGCAGCCCGAAGAAGAGCGGGTCGACGTTGAAGTGGCCGAGCAGCGGCAGGAAGATGGGCATGAAGATGACGATGATCTCGGTCCACTCCAGCGGCCAGCCGAGGATGAAGATGATGAACTGGGCCAGCAGCATGAACTGCAGCGGGCTCATGTTGAGCGAGAGCACCCAGAGCTCGATGATCTCCTGCCCGCCGAGCAGCGCGAAGGCGGCCGAGAAGATGCTGGAGCCGACGAAGAGCCAGCAGACCATGGCGGTGGTCTTGGCGCAGAGGAAGGCCGACTCCTTCACCACCTGGAAGGTGAGCTTCCCGTAGGCCAGCGCCAGCAGCAGCCCGCCGGCCGAGCCCATGGCCGCGGCCTCGGTGGGTGTGGCCCAGCCGAAGATGATGCTGCCCAGCACCGACAGGATCAGCGCCGAGAGCGGGAAGAAGGAGGTGAGGAGGAGCTTGAAGATCTGGAGCCGCGTGAAGGTGAAGAGCCCGTAGTTGACGGCCAGGATGGCGACGCCGACGGCGAAGACCACCCAGAACCAGGTCGGGGCCGGCACCCGCCGGGTCGACTCGGAGGCTGCCTCGGGCGAGGGCGCCGGAGGCTTGACGACCACGGGGGCCGGGGTGGCCGCGGGAGCGGCAGGGGCGGCCTGGGCGCCCTCCTGCGGTGGCTCCTGCACACCCTCGCCGGGCGGCTCGGCCAGGGTGCTCTCGCTGGTGGCGCCAGTGGTGTCGCCGATCTCCTGCATCCCGCCGGTGTCGACGATCTCCACGGTGGTGGCCACCCGGTAGAGGATGGTGACCGGCGCCACCACCATGGCGAGCGGCAGGAGGCCCACGGCGAGCTGACGCCAGAGCGTGCTCCTGGGGACGGGGGACTTCCCGGAGGCGAGCGCGCCGACGATGATCGGCAGCGCCAGGCCGGTCCCGCCCGGCGAGAGCTGCAGCGCCCAGTCCGGCATGGGGACGGTCCGCTCCTCCAGGGGGGCCTGGGGCGCCAGGCTCGGGTTGAGCCAGGCCCGGACGATGACGTAGCCGATGTAGAGCCCGGCCAGCATGATGCCGGGGAAGAAGGCGCCGGCGTAGAGCTGGACCACCGAGACCGAGGCGGTGGCGCCGTAGAGGATGAGGAGCACCGAGGGCGGGATCAGGATCCCCAGCGTCCCACCGGCGGTGATGACCCCGGCCGAGAGCTTCACGTCGTACCGGGCCCGGATCATGGCCGGGAAGGCCAGCAGCCCCATCAGCGTCACCACCGCGCCGATGATGCCGGTGGCGGTGGCGAAGACCGCGCAGGTGATCAGGGTGGCCACCGCCAGGGAGCCGGGGATGCGGCCGATGGCCAGGTGCAGGCTCTTGAACAGCTTCTCGATGAGCGCCGCCCGCTCCACCAGGTAGCCCATGAAGACGAAGAGCGGCACCGAGATGAGGACATCGTTGGTCATCACCGCGTAGGTCCGCTGCACCATCAGGTCGAGCGTCTGGCGCACCGCGATCTCGGGTGACTGGAAGCGGTAGGCCAGCCAGGCGAAGAAGACGCCCATCCCCATGAGCGTGAAGGCGGTGGGGAAGCCGAGCATGATGGCCACCACCACCAGCGCCAGCATGAGCAGGCCGAGGTGGCCGCTGGCCATGTTCCAGGGGGCAGGGAGGAAGTAGAAGGTGGGGATGACGAGGAGGGCGACGATGGTGAAGCCGAACCAGAGCTCCTTGCGGAGCTTGGGGAAGGTCATGAGCGGGGCCCCTTCCCGTGCTCCTTCTCCTTCTCCTTCTCCAGCACGTACTTGTCGAGCGCCGCGATGTCCTCGTCCTTCACGTGCATCATCTCCTTGAGCTTCTCGACGTCCACCTCCACGACGTCCTCCTTCCGCGAAGGCCACTCTCCGTCCCTGAGGCACATCACGCAGCGGACCATCTCGGCGACCCCTTGCATGAGCAGGAGCGCGCCGGCGATGGGGATGAAGGTCTTGAAGGTGTAGACCGGCGGCCCGTCGATCATCACCGTCGAGTGCTCACGGATGAACCAGGACTCGCCGGCGTAGGTGTAGCCGGCCCAGACCAGGGCCACGGTGCCGGGGACGAAGAAGACCACGTAGAGGATGAGGTCGAGCCCGGCCTGGACCCGCGGCGAGAAGAAGCCGTAGAGCACGTCGCCGCGGACGTGGCCGCTCTTGGCCAGCGTGTAGGCGCCGCCCATCATGAACATGATCCCGTACAGCTGGATCTGGGCGTCGAAGCTCCATGCGTGTGGCGCGTCGAAGAAGCGCCGGGAGAAGATCTCCCAGGTCATCATGAAGGTGAGCCCGAGGATGAGCCAGGAGAAGGCCTGGCCCACCGTGGTGCTGATCTTGTCGACGGTGAGGAGCATGCGTCGCATCGAGTGACCCCGGAGGGATGGACGTGAGCGCGCTGGGAGGAACGGGCCGCCCGGCTGGTGCGCCGGGCGGCCGTCGGGGGGGAGAACTCGAAGGGCTACTTCTTCTTACCGAAGTTGTGGTTGTAGGCCATCTTGTAGTCGACCAGGGTGTCGGCCTGCCAGCGCCCGGCGCGCTTGGCGAAGGCGTTCTGTGACTCGTAGGCCTTCTTGAAGAACGGGTTCTCCGCCGAGCGCTTGGCGACGATGCCATCCCAGAGCTCCAGCTGCTTCTTGAGGATGGCGTCCGGCGTCTTGTAGAACTTCACGCCCTGCTTGTCCTGCATCTCCTGGTAGTCGGTCGAGTAGCGGTCGATGGCCTTCCAGGACATGTCGGCCGAGGCCGCCTGGACGGCGATGCCAAGGATGCTGCGCAGGTCCTCGGGCAGGGCGTCGTACCGCTTCTTGTTGAAGACAATCTCGAACTGCTCGCCCGACTGGTGGAAGGACTGCAGCATGCAGGTCTTGGAGACATCCGGGAAGCCCAGCGCCTTGTCGGAGGAGGCGTTGTTGAACTCGGCGGCGTCGAGGAGGCCGCGGTCCATGGCCGGCACGATCTCGGCGCCGGGGAGGGCGTTCACCGCCATGCCCAGCCCGGTGAAGATGTCGATGGAGAGCCCCACGGTGCGGAACTTGAGCCCCTTGACGTCCTCCAGCTTGGCCACCGGCTTCTTGAACCAGCCGAAGGGCTGGGTGGGCATCGGTCCGTACAGGTAGGAGACCACGTCGATGTTGAGCGCCTTGTAGATCTCGTCGAGAATGGCCTTGCCGCCGCCGTAGTAGTGCCAGGCCAGCACCATGTTCGGGTCCATGCCGCAGGCCGGGCCCGAGCCCCAGAGCGCCAGCGCCGAGTTCTTGCCGTACCAGTAGGCGACCACGCCGTGCCCGCCGTCGAGGGTGCCCTTGGAGACGGCGTCGAGCAGCTCGAAGGCCTTCACGACCGCGCCGGCAGGCAGCACCTCGATCTTGAGCCGCCCGCCCGACATCTCGTTCACCTTCTTGGCGTAGTCGAGGGCGTACTCGTGGAAGATGTCCTTGGTGGGCCAGGTGCTCTGCCAGCGCATGGTGATCGGCGCCTGGGCGATGTGGATGGTCGGGAGCACCGCCGTGGCCGCTACGGCGGCGCCGGCCGTCCCGACCGCTGCCTTCCGCAGGAAGTCACGCCGCGAAGTCTTTTCAGGCTGCTGAGACCCTGCGCTCTTCGTCGTCTTGGTCTTCATGCTCGGCTCCTGGGTTCTGGTTCACTGGTCGTTATGCCGCGCGACCTTCGACCGCACGGTCCCGGACGGGTCCGGTATCGTAGGTACTCCGCGATCGAGGATTCAAGCGGGCAGCCGGCCAAAGTCGCCGCCCGGTCATGCCGCAGCGCGGTACGAATCCTCGGTAGTCCGGTGCCCGGGGAGGCTCATTCGGCGCCAGGATCTGTTCTGCCGCGGATCGAGGCGTCGAGGAACTCGATGGGCTGGGCCGCCTGGATGGTGGCGCCCCGCTGACGGAGGTGGCGCTGGATGTGGAGCGTGCAGCCGGGGTTGGCGCTGGCGAGCCGACCGGCGCCTGCGGCCTGGACCGCGGCCGCCTTGCGGGCGCCGACCTGGTCGGCGCTCGCCGGCTGGACCAGGTTGTAGATCCCTGCGCTGCCGCAGCACTGGTCGCCGTCGGCGATCTCCACCAGCTCCAGCCCCGGGATGGCGCGCAGCAGCGCCCTCGGCGGCGCCGTGAGCCGCTGGGCGTGGCCGAGGTGGCACGGCGAGTGGTAGGCCACCCGCCCTGGCATGGGGTGGCGCACCGCCCTCGGCGGCAGCGACGCCACCAGCTCGTTCACGTCGCGGACCCTCCTGGAGAAGGCCGCGGCCCGCGGCTGGAACGGGTCACCGTCGAAGAGCCGCTCGCAGTCCTTGAGGTGGGAGCCGCAGCCGGCCGAGTTGATGACCACCAGGTCGACCTCGACCGTCTCGAAGCGCTCGATGAGCCGGCGGACCAGCCGGCGCGCCTCATCGAGCCGACCGGCGTGGGTCGAGAGCGCCCCGCAGCAGCCCTGCCCGGGCGGCACCACCACCTCGCACCCCTCGGCGACCAGCACCCGGGCCGTGGCGGCGTTGACGTTGGGGAAGAAGACCCCCTGCACGCAGCCCGTGACCAGCCCGACCCGGGCCCGGCGCTCCCCGGCGGCCGGCCAGCGCTCCGGCAGCCGCGACACCAGGCTGGCGAGGCCGATCCTCGGCGCCAGGGCGTCGAGCGTGGCGAGCCGGGTGGAGACCAGCCGCAGGAGGCCGGACGCGCGCAGCAGCCACTGCAGCCCGCTCCGCGAGTAGAGGAAGAGGAGCGCCGCCGCCACCCGCAGTCGTCGGGGGTAGGGGAAGAGGGAGAAGAGGGCGGCCCGGTGAAGCCGGTCGAGGAGGCCACGCGGCACCTGCCGCTCCCGCAAGGCACGTCCCTCCTCGATGACCAGGTCGTAGCGGACGCCGGAGGGACATGCCGTCATGCAGGCCATGCAACCGAGGCAGCGGTCCAGGTGGAGCGCCACCGAGTCGTCCAGCATCACCTTGCCGTCACGGACGCCGCGCAGCAGGTCGATGCGCCCCCGCGGGGAGTCCATCTCCTCGCTCCAGTTGAGCCAGGTGGGGCAGGCCGGCAGGCAGAAGCCGCAGTGGACGCAGTCGTCGAGGTGGCCTCGCGTCGACATCTGGCTAGATCCCTCCCACGAACCGACCCGGGGCCAGGCGGCCGTCGGGATCGAGCCGTGCCTTGAGCCTCCGCATCAGCTCGATGGCCGCCGGGGGAGCGCCCCAGGCGTCGAAGCCGGCGCGGACCCCCGGTGGCGCCGCGACCAGGGTGAGCGAGCCGCCCTGCGCGCCGAGCGCGATCCGGGCGCCCTGCAGCGCCGCCACCGCCGGGGCCTCGGCCGTCGGGGTCCCGCCGGCATGGCCGCAGCCGACCCAGGGATCGAGCACCGCCCAGCCCTGGCCCAGCGACCCGGTGAGCGGTCGAATCGCTCCTTCGAGGACCGCCTCCAGGGCGGAAGGCGGCGCCGCCAACCGCGCCCGCACCGCGCCGGAGGTCCGGGCCGCCTCGTGACGGGCCCAGAACGCCGCGGCACCCGCCTCGTCGAGCAGGTCGCCGCGCAGCGCGGCCGCCTTCACCAGCCCGGACAGCCGCTCCGCCTGCTGGCGCACCCCGGGGCCGAAGCCCTCGAAGCGAACACCGAGGCGCAGCCCGGTCGGGCCCGACAGGAGCACCACGCTGGTCGGCTCCAGCTGGGCCGCGCGCATGGCGACCACCAGCGCACGGGCCTCTGCCCCCGAGATGGGCTCCACCGCCACCGTGGCGCTGGCCTCCGGCAGGGGGTGGAGCCTGAAGGTGACGCTGGTGATCAGCCCGAGCGTCCCGAGCGAGCCGACGAAGAGGCGGGGGAGGTCGAAGCCGGCCACGTTCTTCACCACCTTGCCACCGCCGCGGGCGGCAATCCCGTCGGCGCGGACCAGGGAGAGGCCGATGATCAGGTCGCGGGCCGTGCCGAACCGGGTGCGGCGCGGGCCGAAGGCGTTGGCGGCGACGATGCCGCCCACCGTGGCCAGGTCGGCAGAGGGCGGGTCGAGCGCCAGGCGCTGGCCGTGGGCCGCGAGCGTCCGCTG
>JANMRY010000023.1:0-29008 GCA_031388695.1 Anaeromyxobacter sp.
GTCCTGATCGGCCTGCGTCGCGCGGCCAGGGTACGAAGGTGGGCGGCTTGGCTGCGCCGCCAGGGGATCGACGGCGCGCCGGGCGGTCAGTTGCTCCATGGCGCTGCTCGCAGGCGGCCTCGCGGCCCGACCGCCGGGCCATGCGGCAGCGGCGCCTGCGCTCTCCACCGCCGAACCGCCGGGCCCTCACAGTCACGGCGCGCCGTCGGTTCGGCGTCCGATGGCCCAGGCGCCGGCAGGGCGGGGCTGGCGCGCGAAGGCCCGCTCGCCGGGCGGAAAGGCGCGCCGAACCGACGGCCTTCGACAATCGCAGCCGGACCTACGACGCTGGTCCCGTCCGCTCCCGCAAGTCGCGCCGGCGATCGCGGATCACGAACTCTCCTTTAGCCATGCCCAGCCCACGTCACGATCGGTCGGTCAGGTCGGTGAGCAGCAGCCGTTGAACCTCGATCAACGACGCCAGCCTTCTCCCCGCTCTCCCCTGGCCCAGCGGCGGGGGCAGCTCGGCCCCACCCAGCAGCCGCACCGCCTGCTCCACCCCGCCTGGCCGCCGCTTCAACGACCGCGCGCAGGCCAGCCGCAGGTCGGCGAACTCGCGCATCGCCACCCCCTCCGCCTGGAGCAGCCCGAGCGCGTAAGGCCCCCAGCCGCAGAAGAGATCGCCCGGCCGCAGGAACTCCCGGAAGCGGGCCAGCGCCCCCGCCGCCGCCTCGCCCCGCATGAGCCGCTCCGCCTCCAGCTCCAGGTGCACGGCCACGCCCGGCCCCAGCGGCCTCCGCGGCGCCAGCAGCGCCTCGAACCGCTCACCGCCGAGCGGCCGCGCCGCCACCAGCTGCACCAGCTCCGCCTCGCCCTCCACGCCGCTGCCGGTCGCCCAGGCGTTGGCCTCGGCGTAGAGCGCCACCACCTCCCCGGGCCTGGCCCGGAGTGTCGCCAGCGTCAGGTCGACGCGCGGCCGCCTGGCCCGCGGCCGGGAGAGCCGCCGCGGCGGCCCGGAGCGGCGCTGCTGCTCCTCGATCTGCAGGTCGATCATCCGGTCGAAGGCCTCGAGGATGGGCCGGTACCGCGCCCGGTCCCCCTCCAGCGCCCCCAGCAGGTGGACCAGCGCCTCGATGGTGGAGACGCACTCCAGCGACGGCTCGGCCCGGATCCGGTAGTTGCTCGGTCGCTCCGGCGTGAAGGCGAGCCGCGGCAGCGCCTGCAGGAAAGGATTCTGCTTGATCACCTTGCGCGCCTGCGTCCAGGTCCCGTCCACCACGATCACCGTGGCCGGCGCCCGGCCGCGCAGCGTGGCCGGGTCGACTGCCCCGTCGCCGGGGAAGAGCAGGGCCGTCCCCGGCGCCGCCGCCAGCTCGCGCACCCGCGGGTGGTCCACGAAGGAGACCCCGAGGTGCAGCTCCGAGTTGGGGAGCGAGAGGTGGGCCATGCGGGCGGTGCCGATCGCCACCTTCCGCTCGCGGACGTGCTGCAGGATGCAGGCCCGCGTGGCGCTCTCCACGGGGCGCAGGTGGCCGCACCAGCAGGCCCGCTGGGGCCGCCGGCAGCGGAGGCAGCGCGCCTGCTTCACCCCCGGGCCAGCCGTCATCTACCCCTTGAACCCGGCCAGCGCCGCCTTCACGAAGCGCGACTTGACCTGCTCGCTGGCCAGGGCGCGCGAGGCGAGCGGCAGCGCGGTGAGCGCCCGCACCGCGTGGTGAAGGAAGCGGCTCCCGGCGCCGGCCCCCTCGTCGAAGAGCAGGTCGGCCAGCCGGCCGCGCTCGATCGCCATGCGCACCATCTTCTCGACGGCGGTGGCCGGCACGTGGCGCGGGGCGCCTCCCGGCTCCATCTCCAGGGCGCCCTTGTGGCAGGCGGTGGCGCAGACCCCGCAGCCGATGCAGCGGGCCTCGTCGATGCGCGGCGCCAGGCCGTTCTTCGGCCTCCCGGCGGCGCGCTCCGGCACCATCTCGATGGCCGCCACCGGGCAGGCCCGGGCGCAGCGCGAGCAGCCGCTGCAGCCGGCGGCGTCGCGCCGCGGGGCGAAGCCGCTCGGGTTGACCGAGGCCAGCCCCCAGCGGTTGGCCCCCTGCAGCTGCTCGCAGCAGCAGCCGCAGCAGTTGCAGACGAAGGTGGGCCGGTGCTGCACGTTGTCGGCGATCTGCACCAGCCCGGCCTGGCGCGAGCGGTCCAGCAGCTCGAGCGCCTCGCTCCGCTCGATGGCCCGCCCGAAGCCGCGGCGCACCACGAACTGGGCGCCGCCGTTGATGGAGAGGCAGTTGTCCATGGGGGCGTCGCAGGCCTCGCCGAGGTGCTCGGCCTTGTGGCGGCAGTAGCAGAGCGAGACCGCCCAGGCCCGGGCCTCGCCGATCACCTCGCTGGCGCGCTGCCAGCCCAGCACCTCGGGGAGCGGGTCCTCGGCCAGCGCCGGCTCGTGGACCAGGGCCCGGCCGAACACGGTCTCACCCGAGAAGGCCTCGCGGGCGAAGGCCTCGTCACCATGGGTGTAGGCGTGCAGGGCCTCGGCCATGCGCCGCTTGGGGATCGAGTCGGCGGCCCGCATCAGCGAGTACTCGAAGAAGCCGACCACCGGCGGGGAGAGGAACCAGGCGGTCCGGCCGTCGCGGCCGTTGACCAGGTCCATCACCAGCCCCTTGTCGGCCATCGCCTCGAGCCGTGGAAGCAGCGCCTCGGCGGGGACGCCGACGCGGGCGGAGAGCCGCTCCAGCGACATGGGGCGGACCGGCAGGCGCGCCGCCAGCGCCGCCTCCTCGGGCGTGTAGAGGATCTCCAGGATCTCCTGCCAGCCCCGCCGCGCCGCCGGATCGTCCGGCTCCGGGTAGGCCACCGGCCCGGCCTGCAGCCGGTCGGCGAGGTCGCGGTACTCAGTCTTGAGGCGGCCGAGGTGTCCCAAGGTCTCACCGCCCGAAGAGCTGCACCACCCCGGTGGTGAGGATGGGCAGGTAGGTGATGGCCAGCACGCCGGCCGACATGATGATCAGGAACGGGAAGGCGTTGCGGTAGATCTGCGGCAGCGGCTTCTGGAAGCGCTGCGCCGAGAGGAAGAGGTTGAGCCCCATGGGCGGGAAGAGGAAGCCGAGCTCGAGGTTGGCGAGGAAGACCACGCCGAGGTGGATGGGCTCGATGCCGTAGGCCACGCCCAGCGGCGCCACCAGCGGCGCCAGCACCACGATGGCCGAGTAGATCTCCAGCACGCTCCCCAGCACCAGCAGCACGCCGTTGAGCATGAGCAGGAAGAGCGCCGGGCTCTTGACGTGGGTGGTCATCCACTCCACCAGCAGGGTGGGGATCTCGGCGTCGACGAACCAGCTGGTCAGGCCGAGCGCGGTGCCGAGCAGCAGCACCACCGAGCCGACCAGGGTGGCGGCGCTGGAGAGCACCCCCGGCAGGTCGCGGAACGGCTTGAGCTCGCGGAAGACCAGCACCTCGACCAGGATCGAGTAGGCGGCCGCCAGGGCCGAGGCCTCGACCACGGTGGCGTAGCCGCCCCCCACCGCCACCACCACCAGGGTGGGCAGGCCGAGATCCCACTTGGAGGCCCAGATCGCGGACCAGGCCTCCCGCGCCTCGAAGCGCTGCCGCGGGGCGCCGGCGCGCACGCCGGTCCAGGCCCCGTAGGCGGCCACCAGCACGATCATCAGCAGCCCGGGGAGCAGGCCGCCGATGAAGAGCTGGTCGATGGCGGCCCCGGCCACCACCGCGTAGAGGATGACCGGAAGTGAAGGCGGGAAGAGCAGGCCGAGCGAGCCCGAGGCCGTCACCAGGCCGAGCGAGAAGCCCTCGGGGTACTTGTCCTCCAGCAGGGCCGGCAGCAGCAGCCCGCCCACCGCCAGGATGGTCACCCCGGAGGCGCCCGTGAAGGTGGTGAAGACGGCGCAGACCATGGTGGCCATCACCGCCACGCCGCCCGGCATCCAGCCGAACATCCCCTTGTAGGCCCGCACCAGCCGCCGGGCCGCGCCCCCCTCGGCCAGCACGTAGCCGGCCACGGTGAGCAGGGGGATGGCCGGCAGCGTGGAGGAGGAGACCAGGTTGAAGGTGGCGGTCGGGACCGCGGCGATGGTCGAGGCCCCGCCGTCGCGGAAGAAGAGCGCCATGGCCACGCCGCTCATGGCCACGAAGACCGGGGCCCCCACCAGGAAGGCGAGCAGCGTGAGGAGCAGCAGCGCGGTGATCAGGCCGCTGGTCGGGGTGGCCCGGCCCAGCAGGAAGACCAGCGGGATGGCGGCCAGCGCCAGCCCGCGCGGCGCCCAGCGCCAGGGGCCGTGCTGCTGCGGCGAGGAGCCGGCCATCCAGGCGAAGCGGAGCGCCATCACCGCGAAGCCGGCCGGCATGACCAGCTGGCTCCAGGCGACGCGGATGCCGAAGGCCACCTCGCCGTGGCTGCCCCACTCGACCTCGACCAGCCGCACCGAGGCCCAGGCCAGCAGGGCACAGGCGGCGGCGCTGGCGATCTGGCCGAAGGCGTGGAGGGCGCGGCGCAGCGTCCCGTCGGGGAGCACGCCGAGCGTGGAGAGGCCGAGGTGGCGCTCCGAGGCGGTGGCCAGCAGGGCACCGAGGAAGCCGACCCAGAGCGTGATGTGCTGCGCCAGCACCGAGGCGCCGGGGAGGTCGCGCCCGAGGAAGCGCCGGGCCAGCGTCGAGGCGGCCGGCAGGGCGATCATCGCCAGCAGCAGCACGGTCACCAGCCCCCGCTCGAGGCGGGTGCCGGGCTTGGTGGGGACGGCGATGGGATCGGAGGCGTGTGCGGTGTTCACGGGGATTTCACTCGATTTGACCCCCGCCCGGCGGGGAGCATATGAGTACCACGAACTCTCCGGGGGGAGAGCCCCATGCACCGCAGCCACGTCCTCGCCATCGCCACGTTTCTCCTCGCCACCTCGCCGGGCTGCGCCACCCTCGCCGCCCGGGTGGCCGCCAATGCGCTCACCTCGGGGGGCGACACCTACGCCAGCGAGGACGATCCCGAGCTGGTCCGGGACGCCGTCCCCTTCGGCCTGAAGACCATGGAGGGGGTGCTCGCCGCCGACCCGGAGAACGAGGACCTGCTGCTGGCCCTCTGCAGCGGCTACACCCAGTACGCCTACGCCTTCGTGGCCGCCGACGCCGACGCCGCCGACCTGGCCGGCAAGCTGGCCGAGTCGAAGGCGCTGCGGGCCCGGGCCAAGCGGCTCTTCCTGCGGGCCCGCGACTACGGGCTGCGCGGGCTCGACGAGCAGCGCGACGGGCTGGGGAAGCGGCTCAAGACCATGAAGGAGCTGCCGGCGGCGCTCGCCCTCGGCAGGAAGGAGGACGTCCCATTCCTCTACTGGACCGCCTCGGCCTGGACCCTCTCGATCGTGAACGGCAAGGGCGACCTCGGGCTGGTGGCCGAGCTGCCCGCCCCGGTGGCGATGATGGAGCGGGCCCTGGCCCTCGACGAGGCCTGGAGCGAGGGCTCGATCCACGAGTTCTTCATCGCCTACGACGCCACCCGCTCCGAGCGCGAGGGTGGAGGGGCGGCACGGGTCCGCGCCCACCACGACCGGGCCCTGCAGCTCTCGATGAATCAGAAGCTCGGCCCGCGCGTCTCCCTCGCCGAGGGGCTGCTGGTGCAGACCCAGGACCGGGCCGGCTTCACGGCCGCCCTCGAGGAGGTCTTGAAGGCCGACGTCGACGCCGCGCCGCGGCTGCGGCTCGTCAACACGCTGGCCCAGCGCCGTGCCCGGCTGCTCCTCGAGCACGTCGACGACCTCTTCCTCTAGCCGCCCCATTCAGAGCCAGGAGAACCCCTTGAAGAAGCTCCTCGTCGCCGCGCTCATCGCGCTCGCCGCCTCAGCCGCCCAGGCCCAGGTCACCATCAAGCTCGGGACGCTGGCGCCCGCCGGCTCCACCTGGCACGAGATCCTCAAGGAGATGGGGCAGCGCTGGGAGCAGGCCTCCGGCGGCCAGGTGAAGCTGAAGGTCTACGCCGGCGGCACCCAGGGGAGCGAGGGCGACATGGTCCGCAAGATGGGGATCGGCCAGCTCCAGGCCTCCTCCATCTCCAACATCGGCATGCACGACATCCTGCCCGAGCCGCAGATGCTCTCGCTGCCCATGTTCTTCACCGACGAGGCCGAGGTGGAGTGCACCTTCGCCAGGTCGAGGGCCAAGATCGAGGCGGCCTTCGCGGCCAAGAACTACGTGGTGCTGCAGTGGAGCCGCATCGGCGCCATGTCGATGTTCTGCGACGAGCCCTTCCGCACCCCGGCCGAGATGGCGGCCGCTGGCGCCAAGGTCTTCGCCTGGGAGGGGGATCCCAAGAGCGTCGAGGCCTGGCGCGCCTCCGGCTTCCGCCCGGTGGTGCTCTCCTCCACCGACGTGGTGCCGTCGCTGCAGACCGGCATGATCAACTGCATCACCAACGTCCCGCTCTACATCCTCACCGCCCGCCTCTTCGAGAAGGCCGACCACATGGTCGACCTGCCGTGGGGCTTCATCTACGGCGCCACCATCGTCCGCAGGGACGCCTGGGAGAAGATCGCGCCGGAGACCCGCACCAGGCTGCAGGCCATCGCCGTGGAGCTGGGCGGGAAGGTCGACACCGAGGTGCGCCGGCTCAACGTCGACGCCGTGGCCGCCATGAAGAAGCAGGGGCTGCAGGTGGTGAGCGTCGAGGCGAAGCCGTGGCGCGAGGCCATGGAGAGGAGCTACCCGGTGGTGCGCGGCGGCGTGGTGCCGGCCGCCTGGTTCGACGAGGTCAAGGTGTCGCGCGACCAGTGCCGGGCGGGGAAGAACAAGTAGCCGTCAGTGCTTGTCGCCGGTGTGGGTCAGCCAGAGGGCGAGGCCGATCAGGGCGGTGGACGCCGCCATGGCCAACAGGTCGAGCGGGGTCGAGGTCTTCACCGAGATGACCCGCTCGAAGAAGGCGACCACCAGCATGAGCATGATCACCTTGCCGAGCCGGTTCTTGAGGTCGTCGAGGTTGCGGATGAGGAGCAGGTTCTCCGACCCCTCGGACTGGCGCGCCGGCTCCAGCTTGGAGACGAAGAGCTCGTAGAGGCCGAGGGCGAAGATCAGCAGGATGGCCGCCAGCAGGTAGGCGTCGATGATCTCGATGACGTGGCCCACCGTCGCCTGCTTCAGGTCGGCGCGCGCCGCCATCTCCAGCTTCGGTGAGGCGTAGCCCACCAGGTGGCTGGCCATGATCACGGTGTCGACCGTGGCCATCCAGAAGACCGCCAGCGAGGCCACCAGGCTGCCGAGCACCGCCAGCAGCACCACGTAGCGCATGCTCCAGAGGGCCCGCTCGCCCCGCGCCTCGAAGACGCTTCCTTGCTGCTTCATCCCGGTCCTCCCGGCTCGCCGCCGATCACCTCCGCCGCCTTCGCGGAGCGGGGGAGCATAGCCCGCGGTGCCGGCCCCCGGCGAGAGGGATCGCTTACACCCCCGGTGGCAGGCGGCCGGCCGAGAGCGAGCGGGAGGCTGGCCGCGGGCGTGCGAGAGGCTGGCCCCCGGGCAGGCCGGGCCCTATGTCCCCCGCGGCACCGCCGGGATCGCGCGTGCCGGTGCCGCACCCCAATCCCAAGAACGGAGCCACCCGTGAGCAAGAAGATCGCCGCCGACGTCGAGAGCGATGAGCAGGCCGCCGACCTCCCCGAGGAGCCGGCGCCCGAGGAGAACCAGGAGGTCGCTCCGGCCGAGAAGCAGGCCGGCGGTCTCGGGGGCAAGAAGGGCGACGCCACCAGCAGCGGCCTGCAGGGGGGCGTGCACAACTGAGGGCGCGCGCTAACGCGGCGCCAGGTTGACCCCGGCCAGCTGGCGCTGCCAGCGAGGGTCGGCGCGCAGGCTCCGCAGCAGCGGGTCGACCTTGAGCACCGGCAGCCCGCCGTCGCGCTGGGCCCTGGCCCGGTCGAGCCACTCGAAGGCCCGGTCGGTCTCCCCGCACCAGGCCCAGGCCTCGGCGATCTGGTAGGCGTCGGAGTGGGCATACTTCGCCTCCATCTGCGCCACCAGCCGCCGCCACTCGGCCTCGTGGCCGAGGTCGTGCTCGGCCAGCGCGGCCCCCAGCAGGCGGAAGACCTCGGAGGTCGATCCCTGCGTGATCTGCAGCGCCTCGGCCGGCCGGCCCTCCAGCAGCAGGCTGAGGGCGACGTTGAAGGCGGTGAAGCTCTGTGACGGGCTGAGCTGGAGCGAGCGGTTGAGCGCGTCGCGCCCCGGCGCGGTCTGGCCCTGGTAGAGGAGGGTGGAGCCGAGCGAGCTCCAGAGCCGCGGGTTGAGCGGGTCGAGCGCGGTGGCCCGGCGCAGCAGCACCTCGGCCTCGGCGAGCCGGCCGGCCGGCCGCAGCACCAGCGAGGCCACCACGGCCAGGGCGTCGGGGCTCTCGGGATCGAGCGCCAGCGCCCGCTCCAGGTCGGCGGCGGCGCCAGGCCAGTCCCAGTCGACCAGCGCCCGCAGGTAGCCGCGGGCGCGGAAGCTCTCGGGGAGATCGGGCCCCAGCGCGACCGCCTTCTCGGCGGCGGCCCGGGCCCGCTTGAAGCCGGCGGCGATGGCCTGGTCCGACGCGGCCTCCTCTGCCACCGCGTAGACGGCGGCCGAGAGGCCGGCCCAGGCCGGGGCGTAGCCCGGGTCGAGCTCGATGGCCCGCTGGTAGGAGCCGACCGCGGCGCGGAAGTCGTCGAGGCTGCCGCGCAGGAAGGCGCGCCGGCCGAGCAGGTAGTGGCTGTAGGCCTCGGGGACGGCGGTGCGCCGCTCGCGCGAGTCGGGGATCTTCAGCAGCGAGAGCTTGAGCGCCACCACCACGGCGGTGGCGATCTCGTCCTGCATGGCGAAGATCTCGGTGACCTGGCGATCGTAGGTCTCCGACCAGCGGTGGTAGCCGTCGGCCACGTCGATGAGCTGGGTGGTGATGCGGAGCCGGTCGCCGGAGCGGCGTACGCTCCCCTCCAGCACGTGGCTGACCTGGAGCTGCTGGCCGATGGTGCGCAGGTCGGCGTCCTTCCCCTTGAAGCTGAAGGAGGAGGTGCGCGCCGCCACCCGCAGCCCCGGCACCTTGGCCAGCAGGTTGAGCAGCTCCTCGGCCAGGCCGTCGGCGAAGTACTCCTGCTCCTTGTCGGCGCCTAGGTTGAGGAACGGCAAGACGGCGATCGAGGGTGGCGTGCGGGCGGCCGGGGCGGCCGGGGCGGAGCGGGGCGCGAAGTACCAGGCCAGGCCGGGAGCGGCGCAGAGCAGTCCCAGGCCGGCCAGCATCAGCGCCAGGCGCGTCCGGCCCAGCCCGGCGGTCGCCGCCGCCCGCTCGAGCCGCCCGGCGTTGAAGTCGAAGATCCAGGCCAGGCCGACCACGGCCGGGAAGCCGGCCGCCAGCAGCACCACGGCCCAGGAGAGGACCGCGTCGGGCCAGTGGAACCCGTGCATGACCGGCTCGATGATCTGCAGCAGCGCGAAGGCGAAGACCCCGTAGGCGCCCAGGGAACGGAAGACGCGCCGGCGCTTCAGCTCTTCGAACAGCGAGGGGTGCTCAGCGGCCACGGCCGCCGAGGCTAGCATGCCCTTCGTCCCCCGACAGCGCGCCAAGGGCAGCGCGCCAAGGGCAGCGCGCGGGTGCTCGCCGTCCTTGGGCCGCGGCGCCGGACCGGGCCGCCGGTTAGACTCTCCCGAGGAGAACCCGACCATGGCCCGCTGGCGCCCCGACATCCTGGAGTCCGAGGCCACGCCGGAGCCGCTCTGGCTCCGTCGCCGCGACTTCCTCAAGCTCGGCGCCGCCGGCGCGCTCTCGCTCGCCTGGCCCGACCGCGCCGCCGCCGCCGGCCCGAGCGGCGCGGCGCTTCCGGTCGCCAAGCGCTCGGACCTGGCCGGCGGGGAGTCGCCCACCCCGTGGGACGACGTCACCACCTACAACAACTTCTACGAGCTCGGCACCGACAAGGCCGATCCGGCCCGCAACGCCGGCTCGCTGCGGCCGCGCCCCTGGACCATCACCATCGACGGCGAGGTGAAGAAGCCGATCACCCTCGACATCGACGCCCTGATCAAGCGCTTCCCGCTCGAGGAGCGCATCTACCGGATGCGCTGCGTCGAGGCCTGGTCGATGGTGGTCCCCTGGGTCGGGTTCCCGCTCGGCGACCTGCTCCGGCAGCTGGAGCCGACCTCGCGGGCGAGGTTCGTGGCCTTCCGGACCCTGCTCGACCCGGTCCAGCTCCCCGGGCAGCGGCGCGCCGTGCTCGACTGGCCCTACGTCGAGGGGCTGCGCATCGACGAGGCGACCCATCCGCTCACGCTGCTGGCGGTCGGGCTCTACGGCCGGGTCCTGCCGGGGCAGAACGGCGCCCCCATCCGGCTGGTGGTGCCCTGGAAGTACGGCTTCAAGGGGGTGAAGTCGATCGTCCGCATCACCTTGACCGAGCAGCAGCCGCCCACCAGCTGGAGCCGGCTGGCCCCGTCCGAGTACGGCTTCTACGGCAACGTCGACCCGGCCGTCGACCACCCGCGCTGGAGCCAGGCCCGCGAGCGGCGCATCGGCGAGTTCCTCAAGCGCAAGACGCTCCCCTTCAACGGCTACGGCGAGGTGGCCTCGCTCTACGCCGGCCTCGACCCGCGGAAGCTCTACTGACCGTGGAGGCGACCTCGCTCAGCCGCCGGCTCCTGCTGGCCGGGTGGGCGGCGGCCCTGGCCCCGCTGGTGCTGCTGGCCGCCGACGCGGCGCTCCACCGGCTCGGCGCCAACCCCATCGAGGCGGTGCTCAACCGGCTCGGCTTCTGGACCCTCACCTTCCTCACCCTCTCGCTGGCGCCGACCCCGCTGCACCGCTGGGGCGGTCCGGCCTGGCCGCTGCGGCTGCGGCGGCTCCTCGGCGTCACCGCCTTCGCCTACGCGGCGCTCCACTTCGCCTGGTACCTCGGGGTCGACCAGTTCTTCGACCTCCAGGTGGTGGCCGCCGACGTCGTCAAGCGCCCCTTCATCACCGTCGGCTTCGCCGCGCTCCTGCTGCTCCTGCCGCTGGCCGTCACCTCGACCGACGGCTGGGTGCGCCGGCTCGGCTTCGCCCGCTGGAAGGCGCTGCACCGGCTCGCCTACGCGGCGGCGCTGCTCGGGGTCGTCCACTTCGTCTGGCGGGTCAAGGCCGACCGGCTCAAGCCGGCCCTCTTCGCGGCGGCCATCGGCCTCCTGCTGCTGGCGCGGCTGCGCCCGGCGGCTGCGAAGCGGTGAGGATCGGCGAAGCGCCGAGGCTCAGCGGCGGCGGTGTTTCTCGACCACCTCGAGCAGCTGGTCGATGTCGAACGGCTTGGGCATGACCGCCGTCGGCGGCGGCAGGTCGGGCCAGGCCTCCGAGCCGGGCGTGGCCGAGAGCACCACCACCGGGATGGCGGCGAGGCGCGGTTCGCGGTGCTGCTCGATGCGGAACTCCAGCCCGTTCATCACCGGCATCATCATGTCGAGCAGGATCAGGGCCGGGTCGTCGCCGGCGTCGAGCAGGGCCAGGGCCTCGGCCCCGTTTCCGGCGCAGCTCACCCGGAAGCCCTCCCGCTCCAGCAGCAGCGAGATGGCTCCCTGGATCGAGGGGTCGTCCTCGACCAGGAGGATGTGAGCCGGAGCGGGCATGAACAGGGAGTATTCACCCTTTCGCCAGGCCCCGTCGACCATTCGGGTCTGTTCGTTGACACCCCCTCGGCCTCGGCTGTACACGCGGAGCGTGGCCGACGAACAGGAGCAGAGGGGCGCCAGCGCCGTCTACGGGCGGGTGCCACCGCCCAGGCTGGCGCTGCCGGGCCGGGGGACCTTCATCGGCCTCGCCTGGAGCGGCGTGGAGGGGGCCGGCAACAAGATCGTCGCCGCCAGCCTCGAGTGCGGGAAGGACCGGGCCCGGCTGGCCCGGCTCTGGCGCCCCTTCAGCGACGCGCCGGGGCGCCGCGACGTGCGAGCGCGCTTCGCCACCTGGCTCGAGGAGCAGCTGCGCTGGGCCGAGGGACGGCTGGTGGTCGGGGTCGACTTCCCGCTCTCCCTGCCCGAGCTCCACCTGCGCCAGCTCGGCCTGCTGCGCCAGGCGCTGCGGGGGCCGGCCGTGCTCGGCAAGCACCTCGAGGAGCGCTTCCTCGGGGAGACCGGTGACTTCTCGGGAGGGGCCTCCCGGCTGCGCTCCGAGCTGGGCCGGGACCAGCGCCGCGTCACCGACTGCTACCGGGCCGAGCCGCTGCCGCCCACCGCGCCGCGGGCCATGCGCCGCACCTTCTTCGGCCTGGTGACCATGGCCCGGCTCGACGCCGCCTTCCTGCCCTGGGAGCCGCCCCGTGGCAGCGGCGCCACCCTGGTCGAGGTCCGGCCCGCCCACGTGGCCCGCGCCCTCTGCGGCCAGGGCGAGATCAGCGACGACGACGCCGGGGGATCACGCCGGTCGGCGCGGGCCACGGTGCTGCGCGTGCTGCGCAGCGCCGCTCGCATCGAGTTCCAGATGGAGCAGGCCGCACCCATCATCGAGGACGGCACCGGCGATCACCTCGAGGCCCTGCTGGCCGCGGTGGGCGCGGCGGCGGCGGCGGCCGACGGCTTCCAGGGCGTCCCGCACGACGTGCCCCGCTGCGAGGGCTGGATCCACTCGGTCCGGGAGGAGCCGTGGCGGTCGACCTGATGGCCCGGCGCCGCCCGTGACACGCATGGTGAAGAGGCGCGAGGCCGAGGCGGCGCTGCGGGCGCTGCACCTGGAGCTGGCGGCCTTCCGGCCGCGTGGCTTCGGGCCGACCGTGCACGGCCCGCCGGTGGTGAGCGGCGTCTTCCTGCTCGGCCAGGCCCCGGGGCCCCACGAGGCCAGGCTGGGGCGCCCCTTCGCCTGGACCGCCGGCAAGACCCTCTTCCGCTGGCTGCAGCAGGCCACCGGGGCGGACGAGGCGGCGGTGCGCGACGCCTTCTACATCTCGGCGGTGGCGCGCGGCTTCCCGGGCAAGGCCAGGGGGGGCGGCGACCGGGTGCCGACCCCGGCCGAGATCCTGCGCTGGCGCCCCTTCATCGAGCGCGAGCTCCAGATCCTCCGGCCCCGGCTGGTGGTCCCCATCGGCCGGCTCGCCATCGGCGAGGTGCTCGGGGCGAGGCCGCTGGTGGAGGTGATCGGCCGGCGCTTCGAGGCCAACTGGCTGGGGCAGGCCGTCGAGGTCATCCCGCTGCCGCACCCCTCCGGTGCCTCCACCTGGTTCAAGGTGGAGCCGGGTCGCTCGCTGCTCGGTGAGGCGCTGGCGCTGCTCTCGACCCACCCCGAGGTGCGGCGGGCGCTGGCCGGCCGCGCCGGGCCCTAGCCTGGAGGCGTGGCCTCGGGCAGCTCCAGCAGCGCCGTGGTCCCCTGGCCCGGCGTCGACTCGAGCCGCAGCGAGCCGCCGTGGCTCTCGGCCAGGGCGCGGGCCACCGGCAGGCCGAGGCCGCTCCCCTTGCCCTCGGGCTTGGTGCTGAAGAAGGGCTCGAAGGCCCGGCGCTGCACCTCTGCCGCCATGCCGCCGCCGTCGTCGCGCACCGCGAGCAGGATCCGGCCCTCCTCGACCGCGCTGATCCGCAGGACCACCTGGCCGGTTCGATCCTCCGGGATCGCCTCGGCGGCGTTGCGCAGGAGCGAGGAGAGGATCTGGGCCAGCACCTCGGGGCGCAGCCCGGTCTGGAGGTTGGCCTGCCCCTCCGTGCGGAACTCGATCCGGTCGTCGCTCCAGGCCCGGGCCTCGACCAGCACCAGCTCGCTGATCGCCTGCACCGAGGAGGTGCCGCCGCTGGTCGGGACCGAGGCGAGCCGGCCGGCGTCGACGAGCCGTCGCACCAGCCCGTTGATCCGCTGCATGGCGGCCAGGGCCTCGGTCACGGTCTCGTGGGCGTCGGGCGGCGGCGCACCCGCGGCGCAGCACTGCTCGAGGTAGCTGAGGCCGGAGGTCACCACCGAGGCCGGGTTGTTCACCTCGTGGGCCACGCCGGCGGCGAACTGCCCGAGCGCGGCCAGCTTCTCGGCCTGGTGGAGCGCCTCCTGGGCCTTGGCCAGCTCGCTGGTGCGGGCCTCGACCAGCCCCTCGAGCCGGCCCCGGAGGGCGTGGAGCGAGCGGGCGTCACGCACGAAGCGGTGGGCGAACGAGTAGGCCCTGGCGCCGAGTGGGAGCACGAAGCCGACGTCGAGCAGGTAGACGCCGGGGTAGAGGCCGCTGGCGACCAGCCCGTCGTTGAGGCCGAAGAGCAGCAGCCAGGAGAAGGAGGCGGCGTGGAGCAGCGCGTAGGGCTGGCCGCTCCGCCAGGCGGCGACGAGGCGGAGCAAGACCACCGCGGCGGCGCCGAAGCCGATGGCGAAGAGCAGCTGCCCGGCGGCGGTCGGGACGGCGTCGCGGTAGCTGCTGGAGAGCCAGGGCACGGCGTGGCCAGTCACCTTCCCGTCGTAGGCGACGCCGGGGACGAGCGAGAGCAGCGCCAGCGCCAGCAGCAGGAGGACCGCGCCGCGCTCCGCCAGCCCCGGGCGGCGGCCGGTCCAGGCGTCGATGTAGTGGAGCCAGGCCCAGACCTGGGCCAGCACCGCCGCCAGCTGGACGCGGGTGAGGGCCACCACCACCGGGTCGGACCAGCCGAGCGCCGCGCCGACGTTGCCCCAGGCGTAGGCGGCGGCGCCGAAGGCGATGAGGCCGAACCAGCGCTGCTCGCCCCAGCCGGGCGCCAGCGCGTAGCGGCTGGCCATCAGTCCGACGTAGACGGCGATCGCGCCGGTGGCGATGGCGATGGCTGCGGCGAGGTTCATCCAGCGCGCCTGGCGGCGAAGCCGCGGAGGTCGGCGATGGCCCGGCCATAGTCCTCCTGGCCGAACACCGCGGTCCCGGCCACGAAGACGTTAGCGCCGGCGGCGGCCACCGCCGCGATGGTCTCTGGCTTGATGCCGCCGTCCACCTGCAGCTCGAGCGGCTGCTTGCGGGCGTCGGCCATGGCGCGCAGGCGGCGCACCTTCTCGGTGCAGGCGTCGATGTACCGCTGGCCGCCGAAGCCCGGGTTGACGGTCATGAGCAGGACCATCTCGCAGTCGCCGAGGACGTACTCGATCGCCTCCAGGCCGGTGGCCGGGTTGAGCGCCACCGCGGGGCGGGCGCCGGCGGCGCGGATGGCCTGCAGGGTGCGGTGCAGGTGCGGCGAGGCCTCGGCGTGGACGCTGATGACGTCGGCGCCGGCCTTGGCGAAGGCCTCCACGTACCGCTCCGGCTCGACGATCATCAGGTGGGCGTCGATGGGGAGCCGGGTCACCTTGCGGACCGCCTCGACCACCAGCGGACCGATGGTGATGTTGGGGACGAAGCGGCCGTCCATGACGTCGACGTGGATCCAGTCGGCGCCGGCGGCCTCCACGGCCCGGACCTCGTCGGCGAGCCGGCCGAAGTCGGCGGAGAGGATGGAGGGGGCGATGCGGATGGGCGGCGTCATGGCCGGGCAGTCTAGCCGACCGTCGCGGCGGGGTCCCGGACCTTGCGGTCAGGGTCTGCTGGTCCGAACGATCCTGGCGGCGTAGAACCCATCCGCGCCGTGGCGGTGGGGGAGGGTGAGGAGGTCCCCTGCCGGGTCGAGCATGGCCCGGGAGACGGCGGCCGGCGCCTCCTCCCGCCGCCAGCCCTCGGAGAGCATCGCCGCCACCACCTCGGGCCCCTCGACGCGCGAGAGGGAGCAGATGGCGTAGGTGACCGGCGCCCCGGGCCGCGCGTACTGGGCCATGGCCCGCAGGATGGCGAGCTGCAGCGCCGCCAGCCGCGGCAGGTCCTCGGGGAGCCGGCGCTGCTTCAGCTCCGGGTGGCGCCGCAGCGTCCCGAGCCCGGCGCACGGGGCGTCGACCAGCACGGCGTCGAAGCTGCCCGGCTCGATGCCGGGGAGCGGCCGCGAGGCGTCGGCGCAGAGCACCGTCACCGGCAGCCCGCGCCGCTGCGCCTCCTGCCGCAGCGCCTCGGCCTTGCGCGGGTGGAGCTCGACCGCCACCACCTCCGAGCCGGGACCGAGCAGCTCGGCCAGGTGGAAGGCCTTCCCCCCCGGGGCCGCGCAGGCGTCGAGCACGCGGGCGGTCCGGCCGCGCAGGTGGCCGGCCGCCAGCAGCACCGTCGCCTGCGCCCCCTCGTCCTGCACCTGGAACGGGATCCCGGCCGCGGCGCGCGTCAGCTCGGCCACCGAGCCGCCCCCCAGGGTCAGGCCGTCGGGCGAGCCGGCGCAGGCCCGGGCCGACAGCCCGGCCGCCAGCACCCGATCCAGCAGCTCGCCGACGCGGGGCGAGCGGACCGTGAGCGGCGCCGGGCCGTTCATGGCCGCGGCCAGCGCCAGCGCCTCCTCCGCCCCCAGCCAGGCCACCCACTCCTCGGCCACCCAGCGCGGCAGCGACTCGACGGCGGCGATGTGCGCGACCGGATCCTCGGCGAGCGGCGGCGGCGCCGGCGGCGGGCCTGCACGCAGCAGCGCCCGCAGCACCGCGTTGATGAAGCCGGCGGCCCGCCCGTGGGCCGTCCCCTTGGCCAGCTCGACCGTCTCTCCCACCGCGGCGTGGGCCGGCGTCTGCATCACCAGCAGCTGGTAGGCCCCCATGCGCAGCAGCACCCGCGCCGCCGGGTCGAGCTTGTCGACGGGGCGGGAGCTGTGCGGCGCCAGCGCCGCGTCGAGCTGCAGAGCGCGGCGCAGCGTGCCGTAGACCAGCGAGGTGGCCAGCCCGGCCTCCCGCGCCGGCAGCGCCCCGGCCTGCGAGAGCGCGGCGTCGAGCGCACGGGAGGCGAAGGCACCCCCCTCCTCGACGCGCATCAGCACGTCGAAGGCGATGCGCCTCGCCGTGACCGGTGGCGCCGTCATGCCCCCAGCACCAGGTCGCCCGGTGGCAGGCCGTTGACGAAGTCGCGCGCCGCCATCCGCCGCTTCCCCTCCGGCTGGACCTCGAGCAGCTCCAGCGAGGTGCCGCCGCCGCAGGCGACCCGGAGCCCGCCGCCACTGACGCGGGCCGTGCCCGGGGTCTCCCGGCCCGGCGCCGCGGCCAGCGCCACGGCGCGGTGGACCTTGAGCGTCCTGCCGAGGAGCGTGGTGAAGGCGCCGGGCCAGGGGGTGAAGCCGCGGACCCGGCAGGCCAGCTCGGCCGCCGGCCGCGTGAAGTCGAGCCGGCCGTCCCCCTTCTCCAGGATGGGCGCCAGCGTCACCGCGGCGGCGTCCTGCCGGACCGGGACCAGCGCCCCGGCCGCCAGCAGCGGCAGGGCCTCGACGATCGCCTCCCCGCCCAGGGTGGCGAGGCGCGGCGAGAGCGCCTCGGCCGTCTCCCCGGGGCCGATGGCGATGGTGCGCACCAGCAGCATGTCGCCAGTGTCGAGCCCCTCGTCCATCTGCATGACGGTGACGCCGGTCTCGGTCTCCCCGGAGGCGACCGCCCACTGGATGGGGGCGGCGCCGCGCCAGCGCGGCAGCAGCGAGGCGTGGACGTTGACGGCGCCGAGCGGCGCCAGCGTGAGCAGGTCGCGCCCGAGGATCCGGCCGTAGGCGGTCACCACCAGCACGTCGGGGCGGAGCGCCCGCAGCGCCGTGGCCAGCGTCCCGTCCCGCACCTTCTCCGGCTGCAGCACCGGAACCCCGCGGGCTTCGGCCCAGGTCCTGGTGGCCGGCACCTTGAGAGCCTGCCCGCGCCCGGCCGGGCGGTCGGGCTGCGCCACCACCGCCAGCACCTCGTGGCCGGCGCGCGCCAGCGCGTCCACGGTCGGGACGGCGAACTCCGGGGTTCCCAGGAAGACCACGCGCACCCGCGGGGTATACGCGGAAGGCGGCGGCCGGTCGAGCGTCCCGGGGCCGCGGGATCTCGACCGGAAGGGTCGCACGGCGGCGGGATGCTGTTGCGACCGACCGATCGGGGCGTACAATCGGCGGCTCAAAGGGGATCCAGCATGCGCCACCTCCTTCCCGCCGCCCTCGCCGCTCTCGCGCTGCTCTCCGCCTGCGCCGATCCCAAGGACGCGGAGGGCTGGGCCGATCGGGCCGCCTCGCGCAACCGGCTCGACGAGAAGCTGGCGGCGCTGGCCCAGGCGCGCACCGCCCCCGGCGACAAGAAGGCGGCCATCAAGCCGCTGGCCGAGGTGCTCAAGCAGGCCCCCCGGGCCCGCGCCGAGGCGGCCGTCATCCTCGGGGAGATCGGCGATCAGTCCGCGGCCAGGCCGCTGGTCGACGCCATCGACGGCTCGGGCAAGGCGGAGCGCGACGTCAACGACGCCAACCAGAAGATCGCCACCGCGCTCGGCGCGCTGCGCGCCCGCGAGGCGGTCCCGGCGCTGGCGAAGCTGACCACCTCCCGCGACCCCTTCACGCAGGTGGCCGCCATCGACGCGCTCGGCGCCGTCGGGGACCCGGCCGGGGTCGAGGCGCTGCTGGCGGTCGTCAACGACGAGCAGGGTGAGCCCTTCGCCATCAAGAAGGCGCTGCTGGCGCTGGGGAAGATCGGCGACGCCCGGGCCGTGTCGTCGGTGCGGCGCATGCTCTACGTGGAGCGCCCCGGCTTCTCGTTCTTCGCCGAGGCCGCCTTCGCCGCCTCGCAGCTCGGGGCGCCCATGTCGGCGCCGCTGGCGCTGGCGGTGGAGGGGAAGGACGCCGAGCTCTCGCGCTGGGCCGCGGCGAAGGGGGTCCACCCGGCCGCGCTGCGGGCCAAGGCGGCCCAGGTGCTGGGCGACGTGGGGGGCGGCGCAGCGGTGCCGGCGCTGCTGGGCGCGCTCGGCTACACCGACGCCGAGCCCTCGGCGCAGCTCTTCGTCCGGGTCTTCGCCGCCGAGTCGCTGGGGCGGCTGCGCGCCGTGCAGGGCGTGGCGCCCATCGGCGCGCTGCTGCTCGCCTCGAAGGATCCCGACGCCCGCGACCGGTACGCCGAGGCCCTGGCGCGCATCGGCGACCCCTCGGCGCTCAAGCCGCTCCGCGCCGCCGCCACCGGTGGCACGCTCGACGCCCGCCAGGGGGCGCTCGAGGCCCTCTCGCTCATCGGCGGTGAGCCCGAGCGGCCGCTGGTCGAGGGCGCGCTCAGGGACTGCGGAGCCTCCTGCCCGGTGGTGCGCAAGGCGGCGCTCGAGGGGATGCGGGCCCGGCTGGCCACCGCCCGCGCCTGCGCCGGCGCGGTCGCCTGCTGGGCCGGCAAGCTGTTGGATCCACTCCCGGAGGTGCGGGATCGCGCCGCCCTCGAGGTGGGTGGCGCGGGTGGCGCCGCGCAGGCCGGAGCGCTGACCGAGGCGCTCGTCAAGCCGGTCCAGACCGACGCCGAGCTGGCGGCGCGCTACCACGCCGTGCTCGGGCTCGACTGGCTCTCACGCCGGGCGCCGCTCGGCGCCCAGGGGGCCGAACTGGCCGGCGCCATCGACAAGATGGTGGCCGGCGACAAGGGGCGCACCCTGACCGCCGCTGTCAACGAGGACGCGCTGCGGCTGGCCGGCCGGCTGCGCCGGGCCGGACCGTAGGCCGCGCCGGCGCAGGACCGGGCCGTAGGCCGCTCCGGCGCCGCGCCCAGGGACCGGGCGCTCCCTCGCCCTCGCTCCCAGGGAGGGTCAGCCGGCGGCGACGCGGGCGCGGACCGCGGCGCCGTGGCCTGCCCGGTCGGCGACGCGGGCCAGCAGCGCCGCGCGACGGCGCTCCACCTCGCGCGCGTCGAGTCCGAGCGCGCTCCCCACCAGCCGGTCGAGCTGGCGCTGGGCGGGCCGCTCGAGCATCGCCTCGAGATCGGTGGTCACCTCGGCGGTGGCGAGCAGGGGCCAGAGCCGCGCCAGGGCCGGCGCCAGCCCGGCCAGCGCCGCCGGCCCGGGCACCGGCGCCGCCGCCAGCACGCGGCAGTCGACGTCGGCGATCGCCTGCGCCCCGGTCAGCTGGCGCGCCCCCTCGTCGATGGCGAGCCGCACCGGCGTGGCCGAGAGCACCAGCCCGAGCAGCCAGGCCTCCGGACCGGCCGGGTAGAGGGCGTGCCACTTCTTGTCCTCGAGCAGCCCCGCCGCGTTGACGACCGCGAAGGCCCGGGCCCCGAGCTTGGCCGGGTAGAGCAGCGGCGCGGCGGCGCGCCCCGGGGCGAGCCGCCACCAGGGCGACCGGCCGGCGCAGCTGGGGCGCAGCGGGACGCCGGCCGCCTCGCCGCGGCGCAGGTAGTCGAGCCCGAGGTGAGACGGCGCGCCGGCCGGGCGGAAGAGCACCAGGGCCGGCTCGCAGCGCTCCGGGGCGCGGGCCTCCTTGAGCGAGAAGAGCAGCGGCGCCACGTCGCCGGGGGCCAGCGCCACCTCGCCGAGCAGCGCCGAGTGGAAGCGGCCGCCACCGAGCGGCCGCAGGTGGAAGAACGGGTTGCAGCCGCTCTTCAGGCCGAAGCGGACCCGGCAGAGGTCGGAGAGCGGCACCGCGGTCGGCGGCCACGAACGCGGGGCGGCGCGGCGAAGGCGGGGCGTGCTGCCCGCGCCCGGCGGCCCGGCCAGGGAGAGCAGCTCGGCGTCGGCCAGCTGGTCGAGCGGCGCCGAGGCCTCCGTGGGAGCCCGCTCGACCGCCGCGGCCACCCAGCAGGCCAGCTCGGTGTCGATCGAGGCGGCGAAGCTCCCGGCGGCGCGCGACCTGAGCCGCAGCGTGAACCCACCCCGGGCGGCCGCCTCCTGCCAGAGCGGCGCCGCCGAGCGGCTCGTGGCGAGCGCGCGCGGCAGCACCAGCCCGGCCACCGGGGCGTGGCGCAGCGCCAGCGCGGTGAGGTGGGCCGAGAGGTCGGCCTGGCGCCCCAGCCCGCTCCGCGCCGTGGCGCGGGCCTTCTGCGCGGCCGGGAGCGTCTCGTGGCGCAGGTAGGGCGGGTTGCCGAGCACCAGGTCGGCCGCGGGCCAGCGGGCCCGGATGGCGTCGGCGCGCCCGACCAGCGCGTCGGCGCCGAGCAGCTCGAGCCGGGCCCGGGTGGTCTCGACCGCGAGCGGAGCCAGGTCGAGGCCGAGGAGCTGCAGCCTGGCGCGGTGGGGGCGGGCCAGGCTGGCGGCGGCCAGCAGCAGGGCGCCGGCGCCGCAGGCGAAGTCGAGCACCCGGGCGCCGTCGAGGGCGCGCGTGAGCGCCGCCGAGCGGCCTCCCGAGAGGAGCGCGCGCAGCGAGTCGGCCAGCGGCGGCCCGCCGCGAAGCGCCGCCAGCTCGGCGAGAGACCAGGCGGCCAGCAGCCGGGCCTCGGGCGCCGGCGTGAAGACCGCGCCGTGGGCCCCGGCCAGCCCCTCGGCGCAGCGGAGCGCCAGCGCCGCGTCGTCGAGGGTGGGTCGGCGCGGCCGGCTCACGGCGCCGTTCCGGCCGGGCGCGGGGCCGGCGCCGATGGGCGCGGCGCTGCGCCGTCGAGGGGGAGGTCGAGGGGGAGGTCGCGCGGGAGGTCGAGCGGGAGATCGAGGAGCGGCAGCAGGGCGGCGCCTGGGGCGTCGAAGTGCCACCACTCGACCGGGTTGACGGCGAAGCCGGCGGCTGTCATGGCGCCGCGCAGCAAGTCGCGGTGGCGGCGGGCGGTCGGGCTCACGCCGTCGGTCGCCCAGGCCCGCGCCTTCGGGCCGAAGGCGTCGTAGCCGGTCGGCATCTCCACCGGGGTGCCGGACAGGTCGGCGAGCGACAGGTCGACCGCGGCGGCCCGGTTGTGGTGCGAGCCGGTGGCCGGGTCGGCCACGAAGCCGCGCTTCGGCATCGCCTTCCAGAGCTCGCGCTGCACCGAGAGCGGGCGGTAGCAGTCGAAGAGCAGCAGCCGGAAGCCCCGCTTCCGCAGCGCCGCCGCAGCCCGCTCCAGCCTCGCCGCAGCGTCGGGGTGCAGCAGGCAGCGGGCCACCGGGTAGAGCGGCCGGCCCACGAAGTTGCCGGCCGTGGCGTAGCGGATGTCGAGCAGCGCGTCGGGGAGCCGGGCCGCCACGTCGACCAGGCCGGGAGGCGAAGCCGGGGCCGCCCGGGTCGGCGCCGCGGCCGGCGCGGGCGTCGGCGTGGCGGCCAGCAGGAGCGCGGCGAGGAGGGGCTGCACGAGGTCGATCATACGCGAGCCGGGGCCAGCACCGGAGATCCGGAGCACACAAGGGCGTCGGCGCTGCGGCGAGGCGATCGATTCCCATGTCGCGGCGACAGGCGGAGCTCAGGGGTCTTCGCCGGGGACCGTGGTGGCTCCCTCCTCGGGACGCGCGTCGTTGGCCCGCTCCTGCGCCGGCACCTCGTAGGTCAGGGTCGCGAAGCCCGTCCCGGTCGCCACCGCAGAGACCAGCCTCATGGGCGGCGAGTCGATTCGCCGGGGCAGGAGCGGCTTCCCCTTGCCGAGCGTCACGGAGGCCACGCCCACGATCAGCTCGTCGAGCAGGCCGGCGTCGTGGAACTGGCCCGCGAGCTCCCCGCCGCCGACGATCCAGACGTTCCTCCCCTGGGCGGCCGCCGCCATCAGCGCGTGCACTGGCCGCACGTCGCCGCGCACGAAGCGCACGTCGGCCCCAGGCGGCGTCGTCCACTGGCGCGACGTGAACACCCAGGTCGGCGCCGCATAGGGCCAGGGATGGGTCTTGTCCGCGCCCGGCGCGAGGAGGTGCTTGAGAATCCAATCGTAGGTCGATGCACCCATCGCCAGGGCGCCGACGCCGGCGATGAAGCGGTCGTACTCGCCGGGCGGGCCGTCTCCACACCTGAAGAGCCAGTCGAGGGAATGGTTCTCGTCGGCGATGAAACCGTCGAGCGTCGCTGCGGCGAAGTACTGGGTCTTCATGGTTGCTCCCCCGCCAGGCTCGACAAGGCCCACCGCGCGTCGCGCGAATTCTAACGTTGGGGCCGCTCGCAAGGGTGTGTGTGCTGGTATTGACATGATGTTAGGCTTACATTACATGATGGCAATTCAAGCAGACACGGAGCGCACCCAATGCCCTACCGAGAGAAGATCGCCTGGCTGTCGTTGCTCGGAATGGCCGTCTGCTACGGCCCCTACTTTGCGTTCACCCACCGGTCCCCCCTGCTCGAGCAACCGTTGCCGAATCTCCAGTTGATGGCCCTCTACGTGGGCGGCTTCATGCCCTTCACCTCCTCCGGCTGGCACATCGTCAACGCCATGATCGCCTCGGTGGTCATCGCCGAGCTCGTCGGCTACGCGCTGGTCGTGCAGGGCTATCGCCGGGGCCTCGCGTGACCCGGGGCAGGATCGTCAACCAGGTCCGGACCCTGCGCTTCCTCAACGGCGAGATGAGCCAGGCCGACCTGGGCACGGCCATCGGCGTCACCCGCCAGACCATCGCCGCCATCGAGGCGAGCAAGTACTCCCCGACCCTGGAGGCCGCCTTCCGCATCGCCCAGGTCTTCGGCAAGCCGCTCGACGAGGTTTTCCAGTGGGAGGCGGAGCAGCGCGACTGAAGTGATTGGCGGCAAATTGCCAGCGGTTGCCGCTAGACACGGACTCAGGGTCGCTCTGGGCGCCCAAAGTTGCGAAGGAGGGGCCCCGGTAGGGTGTCTCGGCGCCCGCCCCACCTGTACACGGACCGACTGGTTCAGGTCTTGGCGCCGCGGAGCCTCGCGACCTGCACCGCGCCGCCACGGCCAGCGTCACCGCACATCACCCCAGGTACGCCGCCAACACCCGCTCATCCCGTGAGAGCTCCGCGGGCGTCCCCTCCACGGCGATCCGCCCGCGCTCCATCACGTAGGCGTGGTCGGCCACCTCGAGCGCCGCCCGGGCGAACTGCTCGACCAGCAGCATGGTCATCCCCTCGGCCTTGAGCCGCTCGATGGTCCGGAAGACCTCCTGCACGATCACCGGGGCCAGCCCCATCGACGGCTCGTCGAGCAGCATCACCTTGGGGCGGGCCATGAGCGCCCGGCCGATGGCCAGCATCTGCTGCTCGCCGCCGGAGAGCGTCCCTGCGAGCTGCAGCCGCCGCTCGGCCAGCTTCGGGAAGAGGTCGTAGACCCGCTCCAGGTCGGGCGCCGCCTTCTTGCGGAAGCCGAAGAAGCGCGGCAGCCATGGGAAGGCCCCCAGCAGCAGGTTGTCCTCGGCAGAGAGCGGCGCGAAGACCTTTCGCCCCTCCGGAGAGTGGGCCACGCCGAGCCGCGCCACCCGGGCCGCCCCCAGCCCCTGCACCGGCTTGCCGTCGAGCAGCACCTCGCCGCGCGTCGGGGTGATGAGCCCGGAGATGGCCCGCATGGTGGTGGTCTTGCCGGCCCCGTTGGCGCCGATCAGGGCGACCACGCTGCCGGCCTTGACGGTGAGCGAGGCCCCCACCAGCACCTCGGAGAGGCCGTACCCTGCGTAGAGATCCTTGACGATCAGCATGCGGTCTCCGGTCAGCCGGCGGCGGGGGCGGGCGCGGCCCCCGGCGCGGGCTCGGCGCTGCCGCCGAGGTAGGCGGCGATGACGCGGGGGTTGCGCTTCACCTGGTCGGGCGGCCCCTCGGCGATCACCCGGCCGCCGTCGAGCACGGTGACCACGTCGCAGAGCGAGGTGACCACGTCCATGTGGTGCTCGATCAGCACGATGGTGACGCCGCGGGCGTGGATGCGCCGGATCACCTCGACCTGCCGCACCACGTCGGGGTGGGCGAGGCCGGCGGCCGGCTCGTCGAGGATCAGCAGCTCCGGCTTGCGGGCCAGCGCCCGGGCCATCTCCAGGAAGCGCTGGGCGCCGTAGGTCAGGTCCTTCACCGGGGCGCGGGCGTCGCCGCCGAGCCCGACCAGCTCGAGCAGGGCCAGCGCCTCGGCCTGGGCCCGCCGCTCCTCGGGGCGGCCGAAGCCGGCCAGCACCAGCGGCAGCGGCAGCCGGTAGGCGCCGTTGAGCGCCACCATGACGTTCTCCAGCGTGGTCATGCCGCTGAAGAGCTGCAGGTTCTGAAAGGTGCGGGCCACGCCGGCGCGGGCCGCCTTGAAGAGGCTTCCCTGCGGCAGCGCCACGCCGCGCAGCAGCAGCGCGCCCGAGGTCGGCGTGTAGAGCCCCGAGACCACGTTGACCAGCGTGCTCTTGCCCGAGCCGTTGGGGCCGATCAGGCCGTGGATGGTCCCGGCCATCACGGTCAGGTCGACGCCGTCGACCGCCCGCACCCCGCCGAAGTGGCGGTGCAGCGCCTTCACCTGCAGCAGCGGCTCGCCGGTGGTGGGGCGGGCCGGCAGCACCTCGTCGAGCGAGGCCGGCGGCGGCAGCGGCGGCGGCGCCACCCGGAAGAGGCGCGCCAGCGCGCCGGCGGCGAAGCCCATCAGCCCCTCGGGCAGGCCGACCACCACCGAGAAGAGCATCAGCGCGAAGATCGCCTTGCGCCAGTCCTCGGTGTTCTTCTCCAGGAAGGAGCCGAGCACCAGCGCCCCGGTCGCCACCACCGGGGCCAGCGCCTGGAAGGGCCGGGTGGAGCGGCGCAGCAGTCCGCGCACGCCGGCGAAGAGCGCCATGGCGAAGCCGATGGCGGCGAAGATGCGGAAGAGCAGCGGGTTGGAGAGCAGGTTGGGGAGCAGCGCCACCAGGGTGGCCCCCACGAAGGCGCCCCAGAGGCTCTTGCGGCCGCCCAGCACCACGCCGAGCAGCAGCACCACGGTCAGCTCGTAGACGTAGCTCTGCGGCTGCAGGTACTCGAAGTTGTAGGCGTAGAGGGCGCCGGCCACGCCGCCCAGCCCCGAGCCGAAGGCGAAGGCGGCCACCTTGTGCCGGTAGGTGCCGACCCCCATGGCGTCGGTGGCGATGGGGCTGTCGCGCAGCGCCTCGAAGGCGCGCCCCCACTGGCCGGAGAGCAGGTTGCGCATCGCCACCCAGACCACCGCCAGCACCGCCAGGCAGAGCCAGAAGAAGAGGCGCGGGGTCAGGGCCACGCCGAAGAGCGGCGGCCGCGTCACCGAGAGCCCCTGCGAGCCGGCGGTGAGCCACTCCAGCTCGGTGAGCACGGTGGTGGTGAGGGCCAGGAAGCTCAGGGTGGCCAGCGCGAACTGCGGCCCCTCGAGCCGGAGCGAGGGCAGCGCCAGCAGCGCGCCGATCACGGTGCAGACGGCGAGGGCGGCCAGCACCGCCAGCGGGATGCCGGTGCCGTAGCGGGTGGTGAGGATGCCGGCGGTGTAGGCGCCGATGCCGAGGAAGGCGGCCTGCGCCAGGTTGACCTGCCCGAGGTAGCCGACGGTGACGTCGAGGCCGATGAGGAGGATGCCGTAGATGGCCAGCAGGGTGAGCAGGCCGAGCGCGTAGGGGTTCTTGACGGCCAGCGGGATGGCGGCCAGCAACGCGAAGAGCAGGAACTCGGTGCCGCGGACGAGGAGGAGGCGCTTGAGCACGGGAGGAGCTCCTAGACCTTGCGGATGACGGCCTTGCCGAAGAGCCCGGTGGGGCGGACGGCCAGCGCCAGGATGAGGAGCACCAGGCCGGGCGCCTCGCGCCAGCCGCTGCCGATGTAGAGGCTGGCCAGCCCCTCGAGCGCGCCGAGCGCCACGCCGACCAGCACCACGCCGAAGCCCGACTCGAGCCCGGCCACCACCGCCACCGAGAAGGCCTTGAGGATCATGGCCGAGGCCATGGTCGGGCCGACGGTGGTGATGGGCGAGACCAGGATGCCGGCCAGCGCCGCCACCATCCCGGAGAGGCCGTAGGAGAGCATGACGGTCCGGGTGGCCGAGACGCCCATCAGCTCGCCGGCGTCGCGGTCGGCCGAGACCGCCTCGAAGGCCTTGCCGAGCAGGGTGCGGCGCTTGAAGGTCTCGATGATCCCCATGATGGCCAGCACGCCGACCAGCACCGAGACCTCGCGCCAGGTGACGTCGACGCCGAGCAGGTGGAAGGAGGCTTCGGGGATGGGGGTGGGGAAGGGGCGGTCGTCGCGCCCCCAGACGTTCTCGGCCGCCGAGAAGAGGAAGAGGCCGACGATGATGGAGAGCAGGATCCAGCCCTCGCTCTTCTGCTCCAGCGCCAGCCGCACCGCGGTCCGCTCCACCACCAGCCCGAGAAGGGCCCCGAAGAGCAGGCCGAGCGGCACCACCCCCAGGTAGAGGAGGCCGAGCGAGAGGCCAGGGAAGAGCCGGGTCCCGAGGTTGATGAGGGTGAGGCCGGCGAAGGCCGACACCATGACCAGCTCGCCCTGGCCGAAGTTGATGCTCTTCGAGGTGGCGAAGGTGAGCTGGAAGCCGTAGGCGACGAGGGCGTAGACCAGCCCCATGAGCGCTCCGCTCACGGCGATCTGCGCGACGATCGAGAAGGGCACGGGGATCCGGGGGGGGCGGAAGGGTGAGACCGGGGAGGCGGGCGGCGCCGCCTCCCCGGGAGAGGCGCTTACCTGGCGCCGCGCTTGGCGAGGCGGGCCCGGTCGGCCTCGTTGGCGAAGACGACGCGGCCGTCCTGCACCATCCCCATCACCGTCTGCTCGCGGCGGAAGGCCTCGTGCGTGGTGACGTCGGTCGGGCTCCACTTCGAGTAGGGCTTCTTCCAGAGCGCGATGACGCCGTCGACCGGGTCCTTGAGGTCCTCGAGGGCGTCGCGGATCTTCAGGCTGTCGGTGCTGCCGGCCTGCTTGACGGCGGCGGCCCAGAGCAGCACGGCGTCGTAGCCCTGCGCGGCCGAGACCGGCGAGGGGATGCGCTTGACGTTGTAGGCCTTGTGGTAGGCGTCGATGAACCCCTTGGCGCGCGCCGTGATGGGCTCCTCGATGAAGGTCTGCGGCATGATGGTGCCGTTGCCGTTGGCGCCGGCGTTGTCGAGGTAGTTGGACATGGAGAGCGGCCAGCCGCCGATGAGCGGGACCTTGAGGCCGAGCTTGGCCATGCCATTGGAGACCGCGGCCAGCTCCGGCCCGATGCCCCAGATCAGGATGGCCTGGGCGCCGAGCGACTTGGCCTTGAGCAGCTGGGCGGTCATGTCCTTGTCGCCGATGGCCCACTTCTCCTCGGTGACGACGGTCAGCTTGTTCCCCTGCTTGGCGACCTGGTCCTTCATGTCGGCCAGGCCGGAGGCGCCGTAGTTGGTGGCGTCGGCGAAGAGGGCCACCTTGGTCAGCTTCCGGTTGATCGCCTCCTCGACCACCATGGCGGCCTGGATGCCGTCGTGGGCGGCGAAGCGGAAGATGGAGAGCGACTTCGGGCCGGGCACGGCCGGCTTGTCGTCCTTGGCAGGCTTGTCGAGCCACTGCGTCATCGAGGCCGAGCCGGCGGCCGGGCAGATGATCTTGGTGATGCCCTTCTCCTGCAGGTGCTTGTCGCCGGCCATGACCACGCCGGTGTTGACGCTGCCGATGACGCCGGAGAGGTCGGACATGGCCGCCAGCTCCTGGGCGATCAGGGCGCCGCGCTCGTTCTTGGCCTCGTCGTCGCGCTCGATGATCTCGATCTTGAGCCTCTTCGGGCCGACCTGGATGCCGCCGGCGGCGTTGATCTCCTCGATGGCCAGCTTCGAGCCGTCGCGGGCCGAGGTCCCCATGGGGGCCGACCCGCCCGAGTAGGGGCCGGTCAGGGCCAGCTTGATGGTGTCGGCCGCGAGGGCCTGGGTGGCGGTGAGGCAGAGGAGCAGTCCGAGCAGTCGCTTCATCTTCGTTCTCCTGGGGCGGCGGGGGCGCAGAGGGCCGCCATGCGGGTGGGCGGTGCGGCAAGCCTGATAGCAGGACGCAGCAAGGCTACCATGGCGGGCGCCGCCGCCTGACCGCACCTATCGTGACATGGTGCGACAAGGGGCCACGGCCGATCCCGGTCTCAGGTTGGCGCCGCCCCTCGACCTCGGCGACGGCACCGACCTCGGGCCGTCGTCGGCCCGCCCGTACGATGGGAAGCCGGCGCGCCCCTACGACGGGAAGCCTCCCGCCCGGGGCCAAGCGGCGCTCCATCCAAGGTGCCCTGGGTGCCCACCACTCCAAGAAGGGGCCGGCGGCCTCCCAATGCTCACCTTGGCGAAGGGACCGCCCCCAGGGCGCTGGGGGTCGAGGCGGCGAAGCAGGGCCATGGATCAGCCGGGGAGGCTCGTCCCTTCGCGCTCGGCCTTCCTTCCTTTGGCAATCTGCGCTGCCAGCTCGCCTTCGCTCTCCATCACCCAGAGGCGTGCGTAGTAGAGCGTGTCCTCCGACAGGTGCGCCATCACGACGAGGCCTGTGAGGATCGGGTGATTGTTCGTGACGTTGGCGCCCCGGGTGCGGCCGTGCTCGAGTTCGACCTG
>JANMRY010000089.1:0-24215 GCA_031388695.1 Anaeromyxobacter sp.
GCCGCGGCGACATCGGCGCGGTCCCAGAGCAGCTGCCACGCGGCGTGGAGCGGGAACCGGGGATCGGCCGGCGCCGCCTGCGCAGCCCGATCGGCGGCGGCGATGTCCTCACCCAGCGTCCCCCCGTCCGCTCGCTGCAGCACGTACTCCACGAAGACGCGGTCCCCCCCGGGGATCCGGACCAGGTTCTCCCGGAGGATGGCGAGGTTCTCCTTTCGGTTCGGGAAGAGCGCACGGGCGTCGCCGGTCAAGATGCCGTGCAACTGACCGTACATGGCCTCCTCGGCACTCACGCGCGGCAGGAGGAACCCTGGATCGGCGTCGATGGAGCGGCGGAACTGTCCCAGCGCCTCCCGGAACCGCCCCACGGACGCGAGTCGACGCCCCTCGGTGTACAGGCCGAGCGCCTGCGGGTTCGAAGGCGCCACCGATGCCAACTCGACGGGTGCGCGCGGGGCCTGCTCGGCGCTCTCCGAGAGCGCTTCCCGGACACCCCTTACCAGCCGGTCGACCGCCGCCGGGACCGAGGAGATCGCGGCGGCCGGCTCGCGACCGGCGTACCGGATCCGGTCGGAGGCGAGATCGACGACGCGGACCGAGACCTCGAATCCCCCGCCGAAGTGCCGAACCGCTGGAAGGGTCAAGAGCTGGGCTCGCGCCCGGGAGGCGCCGACACGTGCGTCCGCCTCGTGAATGACGGGAGGTGTGGGCCGCCCCGCGTCGCGCAGCTGCTGAACGATTGCCGACCGGGGCAGGAGGGACAGGCGCCCCGACTCGCCAAGACCGGCCTCGAGGAGCTCGGACACGCCGTCGAGGTCGGGGTCCCCGGTGGGGTTCTCGGTGTCGGCCATGGCGAGCAGCAATCGCCCTGGCGGGAGCGGCGGCGCCCGGATCACGAAGCCGAGAACGAGCGCCAGGGCGACACCCGCGACCACCCCGCCCGCCAGGAACCAGCGCCGCGGCTCGAGCGCGCGCTGCACCGCCAGGAGGCGCGCCAGCACCTGGGCTGCCCCTGCCGGGCGCGCAGCAGGATCGGGCCTCGTCATCTCCTCCACGAGCTGGCGCAGCGACGCGAGGCTCCTCGCCTGGGCGGCGGCGCGCAGCGCGCTCGGCTCCGGGCCCCGGCGCAGGATCAGCTCCTCGAACATCACCCCCATGCTGAAGACATCGGAGCGCGCATCACCGGCCAGGCCCTGGGCCTGCTCGGGCGCCATGTAGCGAGCGGTCCCGCCCGCGGGCCCGGGGCGTCCGAAGACCTGGGCGAGCCCGAAGTCGAGGACCTTCACCTGCCCATCGGCGCAGAGGAAGACGTTGCCCGGTTTCAGGTCCCGGTGGACCACGCCCTGGCGATGCGCGTAGGCCACGCCACGGGAGATCTCGACCGCGATTCCGACCGCCTGCCGAATCGGGAGCGGCCCCTGGGCCAGGCGGTCCGAGAGCGCCTCCCCGTGGAGCAGCTCCATGATGAGATAGGGACCGCGGTCCTCGCGGCCCACGTCGTAGAGGTGGACGATGTTGGCGTGGGCGAGCCGCGCCGCCGCCTCCGCCTCGGCGAGCGTGCGCGACCCGTCCGCACCAACGGCGCTTCGAACCGTCTTGAGCGCCACGTTGCGCGAGAGGGCTGTGTCGAAGGCTTCGTAGACCACGCCGAAGCCGCCGCGACCGACCTCGCGGATGATCTCGAACCGGCCGACGCTCTGGTGGGGCGACAGCGGCATCGACCACCAGGCCGGCTCATTCACCCGGAGCATGTCCTGGATGAGCGCGGTGAGCTCGCCGGGCCGGACGGCCGCATCATGCGCCGAAGGCTCCTGGCCTGCGCGGGCTGGATCGTCGAGCCTGGCCAGAGCGCACCCCCTTTTCCCAGGGAGGCCACGTTACCGCACGGAGGGTCCTTGTGGGTCCCCAGCAGTCCCCGGCCAACCAGCTGCCCCTTTGGCGGCAGGGAGGCGAGGCCTGGCTAGGGCGCCTGGTCCACGCCGGCCGGTCCGCCCGACACCGACGGGAGCCGCTCCGCCACCTCGAGCAGGGCCCGGGTCGGCAGGGCGAGCGGCCGGCCCCGCAGCGCGCCGGAGAGCTCGAGCACCTCGCCCGCCCCGACATGGAGGCCGGAGAGCTCGAGGCCGGTCTCGAGCACCAGGTCGAAGCGCCCCTCTGGCAGCGGTCCGCTCCGTCCGAAGGCGACCAGCGCCGGGCCACTGAACTGACCTCCGCTGCCGCGCTCCGCCCCGCCGCGTTGGACCGGCCCGTCGAGCCGGACCAGCGCCGCGGTGAGCCCCGGTGCCACCGCGGCGGCGGCCGGGACCACCTCGGCCACCCGGCCGCTGAGCGTCCTCCCTCCCGGCAGGCCGAGCTCGACCACCGTCCTCGACCGGAGCGCCTCGCCGAGACCGTGGTCACCGCCGCGCCGGAACGAGAGCGTGGCCGCAAAGGCCTCCAGCACCGTGAAGAGCTGGTCGAAGTCGGCGGCGACGAAGAGCTGGGGCTGCATCCGGGTGATGTCGAAGGAGACCTCGACGCAGCCGGCGTCGAGCCGGACCTTGCGGACACCCGGGTCGAGGCAGCGGGCCGCCTCGCCGAGCGAGGAGAGTAGCCCGGCGCCGTAGAGCTTCGGCGCCTCGAGGGGTCCGACCAGCCCGTACTCCGCGGTCCACCAGTAGAGCCGGCCGGCCCGCGCCCCCTCCGAGGCGAAGGGGACGCTCGCCACGGCGGCCTGGAGGCGGCCCTCGGCCAACGCCAGCTGGTCCGGGGTGGCCCGGGCGTCCTCCTTGACGACCGAGAGGTCGCGCACCGCCTCGAACACGGCCCGGTCCTCGGCCGCGCCGATCGCCTTCCAGCTCACCTCGCCGCTGCGCTGCAGGTACTCGGCGTAGCGGGCGTCGGCCAGCAGGGGCGCGTGGCCGGCGCTCTCGTGGACGATGTCGGGTGCCGGCGTGTACTCGAGGTGCTCGGGGCGCCGGATGGCGGTGGCGATGGCCAGCACGCGCCGGCTCTGCAGCTCGGTGAAGGCGGCCGGCGAGATGAAGCCGGCCACCGCCACCGCGCCCCAGCCGAACCGCTCCAGCTTCTCGTTCATCTCGTCCAGGCTCGGGATCCGATCGACGCTGATGCCGGTGCTGGCCAGGCCGGCGAGGTAGCTCGGGTGGGCCCGGGCCGGCAGCTCGGCGGTGAGCCGGCCGAGGATGGTCCGCCAGGTCTGCTGGTCGCGCGCCGTGTAGGCGGCGTAGTCCTGCGCCACCACCCAGCGGCGCAGGTGGGGCGGCAGGGCCTCGACGGTCCGCTCGGTCGGCGTCATGCGCCACCTCCTGGCCGGCGGCTCATGCGCCCTCCGGTCCCGCGAAGCTGTCGTCGTAACCGGCGTCCTCGATCCCGAGCGCCGCGGCGCTGGCCTGCAGCGGCCTCTCGCAGTCGAGCATCACCGCCAGCTCGTCGGTGCGCGACACGCCGAGCGAGCCCTCGTAGGCGCCCGGGTGCGGGCCGTGGAGGACGCCGGCCGGGTGGTGGGAGATGGAGCCGGGGCCGACCCCCCTGCGGCTGGCGAACTGCCCCCGCACGTAGAAGAGCAGCTCGTCGACGTCGACCGAGGCGTGCGGGTACGGGCAGGGGATGGCGTCGGGGTGGAAGTCGACGACCCGCGGGACGAACGAGCAGACCAGCGCGCCGCGGACCGCGAAGGTGCCGTGCCAGGTCGGCGGCAGGTGGACCAGCCCGGCCCTCGGCTGGAAGGCCAGGATGGGGAAGGCCACCGGGTAGACCGCGCCGTCCCAGCCGACCACGTCGAGCGGCGAGTGGTCGACGCGCAGCCCGTGGAAGGCGCCGCCCTTCTTGACCACGATCTCCCGGAGCCCCTCGTCGCGGGGCGGCTGCCAGGCGACGCGGCGGAAGTCGCGGTGCGAGTAGGGGGCGTCCATCCGCAGCTGCCCCGCCCCGTTGCGCCACTGGCCCGGGATCCCGAGGTGCTGCACCTCGAGCCAGAGCCAGCGCTGCGGCCCGGGGTCGGGCAGGAAGCGGTGGAGCAGGCCGCGCGGCAGCAGGACGTAGTCGTCGACACCGAAGCGCAGGTCGCCCAGCGCCGTGCGCAGCAGGCCGCCCCCCTCGAAGATGAAGAAGAGCTCGTCGGCGTCACCGTTCTGGAAGTAGACCGGGTCGGCCTCGCTGGGCGTGACCAGCCCGAGCTGGAGGTCGTCGTTCCAGAGGAGCGGCAGCCGGGCGTCGACGGCCGGCCCCGCCGCGGAGAGCGCGCCGGTCCGGTAGTGGCGCCGCGCCAGCCGTCGCGGCCCGAGCGGGAGCGGCGGCGCCCAGCCGTGGCGGGCCTCGATGGCGCGGGTGGCGTGGGGGCGGCCCAGGTGGTAGCTGAGCGTGTAGGCGCCGTCGAAGCCGGCCCGCGTGAAGGCCTGCTCGTGCCGGAGCGCGCCGTCGGGGCCCCGCAGCGCCACGTGGTGCTTGGCTGGGACCTCGCCGGCGATGATCCGATCGAGCACCTGGAAGCTCCCGCGCGATCAGCCGCGCCCCGCGCGAACCTGCTCGCGCTCGATCGACTCGAACAGCGCCCGGAAGTTCCCGGCCCCGAAGCCCTGGTCGCCCTTGCGCTGGATGATCTCGAAGAAGAACGGGCCGGCCTCGGGCTCACCGTAGAGCCCCGCCGAGTCGCGCAGGAAGATCTGCAGCATGTACCGGCCCGGGCCGCCGCCGTCGACGAGGACGCCGAGGCGGCGCAGGTCGGAGATCGACTCCTCGATCCGGCCGATGCCGCTCTCGCTGATCCGCGCCGGCAGCGCGTCGTAGTAGGCGGCCGGCGTCGGCATGAACTGCACGCCGGCCTCGCGCAGGCCGGCCACGGTGGCCCCGATGTCCCGGACCGTGAGGGCGGCGTGCTGGATGCCGTCGCCGCGGTGATCCTCGATGAAGAGGTGGATCTGCGAGGACCGGAAGGCCGGCCGCCAGGGCTCGTTGTTGGCGAACTTGACCCCTGCCCGCTCGTCGCGCATCACCACCGAGCGCAGCCCGGAGCCGTGCTCCGCCTGGAAGGCCTTGGCCGCCTCGCCGGCGGCGTCCCGGGTGTGGAAGCTCACCTCCCAGGACTGCTCCAGGCCGAGCACCTGCTCCATCCAGAGCAGCGCCGGCTTCATGGTCCGGAAGTTGGAGGTGAGGTGATCGATCTGCCCGAAGCCGAAGCGGTTCCGGCCTCCAGGCGCGGGGGCTTGCGCGGTCATGCCGGGGTAGGGCCCGCGCCAGCCCCGCCGCTCGACGAAGCGGAAGGTGGTGTAGCCGAAGGGGGTGGCGATGGCGAAGGTGGAGAAGGTCCCTCCCTCCCGCTCGAAGGTGAGCACCTCCGAGGTGGGGGTCCCGCCCCGGTCTTCCAGCACCCGGAAGGTGCGCGCGATCTCCTCGACCTCGAAGACCACCGAGCCGACGCCGTCGGGGTGGACCCGGAGCCAGCGGGCCGCCCGGCCGCCGGGGCCGACCGGGGCCGAGCAGAGGATGCGGACCTCGCCGGCCTCGAAGAGCGCCGACCGCTGCCGGCCGGAGCGCTCCAGGTCGGGGCCGCTGACCGCCTCCTCGGCGAAGTCGAGCCGGTCCCGGTAGAAGCGGCGGCTCCGCTCCAGGTCGTGGACGTAGTAGTGGAGCCCCTCCAGCCTGATGAGGCCGAGCGACTCCCGCGCCGCGCCGGTCATCCCGACCTCGGGGTGGAGGCCGAGGCCGGCTCCGGGGAGGCGCGCGGTGCGTCGGGCTGGAGGTCGGGGTGGGCCGCCTGGAAGGCCGGGAGCGCGGCGCAGGCCGCCTCGATGCGCAGCAGCGTGGCCAGGCCGGCGGTCTCCACCCCGAAGCGGCGCGCGTTGTAGAGCTGGGGGACGAGGTAGCAGTCGGCCAGCCCGGGGGCGTCGCCGTGGCAGAAGCGCCCCGCCTCGCCGTCGGCCACCGCCACCTCGAGCGCGGCCAGGCCGCCGCCGATGGCCTCACGGGCCCAGGCCTGGTCCCACCCCGGCACCTTCTCCCGCAACCGCTTGAGCACGATGGCGTTCTGCAAGGGCTGGATGCCCGAGTTGACGTGCTCGGCCAGCGCACGGACGCGGGCCCGGCCCTCGGCGGTCGGCGGCAGCAGCGGTGGCACCGGGTGGACCTCGTCGAGCCACTCGATGATGGCCATCGACTGCACCAGCCGGCGCGGGGGGCGGGCCCCGTCCTGCACCTCCAGCACCGGCACCTGGTGGGTCGGGTTGCGGGCCCGGTGATCGGCCGACCACTGCTCGCCCCCGAGCAGGTCGATGGCGGCGTAGCGCCAGGGGAGCGCCTTGAGGCCGAGCGCGATCCGCACCCGCCAGGCCGACGAGGAGCGCCAGTAGGAGTAGAGCGTCAGCTTCACGCCGTCACCCGCTGGTCGATGGTGCCGAAGAGGTCGCGACCGTCGGGCCCGGTCACCTGGAGCTCGACCCGGTCTCCCGCCTCGAGGAACGGCGTGCGCGCCGCCCCGGACTCGAGCTGCTCGCGAACGCGCCGCTCCACCAGGCAGGAGACGCCGCGGGCCGGGTCCTGGTTGGAGACGGTGCCGGAGCCGAGGATGGTGCCGGCCGTCAGGGCGCGGGTCCGGGTGACGTGCGCCAGCAGGTCGCCGAAGGAGAAGTGCATCTCCGGGCCGGTCTCGAGATCACCCACCACCTGGCCGTTGAGCTTCACGGTGAGGCGCAGGTGGGCGCGGCCATCGCGCCAGGCCTCGCCCAGCTCGTCCGGCGTCACCGCGAAGGGCGAGAAGGCGGTGGCCGGCTTGCCGACGAAGAAGCCGAACCCCTTGGCCAGCTCGTCCGGGATCAGCCGGCGCAGCGAGACGTCGTTGGCCAGGCAGAGGAGGCGAACGTGGCGAAGCGCCCCGGCCGCCGTCACGCCGAGCGGGACGTCGCCGGTGATGACGCAGAGCTCACCCTCGAAGTCGAGGCCGTAGGTCTCATCGCCGAAGCGCAGCGGATCGCGCGGGCCGAGCAGCACCCCCGAGCCGCCCTGGTAGACCAGCGGATCGGTGGCGAGGGTGGCGGGCAGCTCGGCGCCGCGGGACCGGCGCGTCAGGCGGACGTGGTTGAGGAAGGATGAGCCATCGATCCACTCGTAGGCGCGCGGCAGCGGCGCGCGGACCTGGGCGAAGTCGAGCGGCGTGGCGGCCGCCTCGCCGGCATCGAGCGCCTCGGCCAGGGCGCGCAGGCGCGGCTCCACCTCGTCCCAGCGATCGAGCGCAGCCTGCAGGCAGGGCGCCACCCGGCTGGCGTCGGTGGAGGCGGCACCGTCGCGCCGGACCACCGCCAGCCGGCCGTCCCGGGTGCCATCCGCGAGGGTCGCGAGCCGCATGGGTCGCTTCCTAATGCCCGTCCTCCGGGCACGCCAGCCCTGTTGGGGACTGGCGTCGAGCCTCCGGCTCCTGGCGACGCGGTGCGGCGTGCGGCGGCAGGTGTCTCTCGCCCGCGCTGCTCTCCGGCTCTCAGGCCAGGTCGAAGACCAGCAGCTCGGCCTCGCCGCCGGCCGCTGCGACCTCGACCGCCGCCTCGCCGGAGAGGGCGACGCCGTCACCGGCCTTCACCGCGAGCCCGTTGACGGTGGCCGCCCCGCGCGCCACCTGCACCCAGCCGTGGCGGCCGGGGGCGAGCGGGTGGCGCACCGCCTGCCCGGCGCCGAGGATGGTGGCGAAGACGCGGGCGTCCTGGTGGATGGTGAGCGAGCCGCCGGCGCCGTCGGGCGAGGCGATGGGGCGCAGCGTCCCGCGCAGCGACTCCAGCGGGATCGCCTGCTGGCCGTAGGCGGGGCGGTGGCCGGCCCGATCGGGCAGCAGCCAGACCTGGAGGAAGTGGACCGGCGCCTGGTCGGAGCCGTTGTACTCGCTGTGGGTCACGCCGGTGCCGGCCGTCATCCGCTGCACGTCGCCGTGGCGCAGCAGCCCCTCGGCGCCGGTCGAGTCGCGGTGGGCCAGCGTCCCGTCGAGCACCCAGGTGATGATCTCCATGTCGCGGTGCGGGTGGGTGCCGAACCCCTGGCCCGCCAGCACCCGATCCTCGTTGAGGACGCGCAGGGCGCGGAAGCCCATCTGGGCGTCGTCCTGGTAGCCGCCGAAGGAGAAGGTGTGGAAGGTGTCGAGCCAGCCGTGGTCGAAGTGACCGCGGTCGGCGGCGCGGCGCAGCGTCAGCATGGGGCCTCCAGGTAGTACGGCTCCGGGAGACCTAACCGGCCGCCCGGGGCCGCGAAAGGCCACACCTGTGGCCCCTCGCCCGATGCCCCACCTACGAAGCGCCGGCGGGCACGCCACGCGTCGCACTGCCAGTAACCCCGCCGAGCAAGCACCCCTTCCCCGCGCCGTCCCGGCCGGGTTAAGGGATAGGAGCGTGCGGGAGGCCATTCCAGACAGGCCACTGCTCAAGCCCGGGGCAAGCCTTGGGCGGTACCAGGTCCTCGAGCTGGTCGGCTCGGGGCGGATGGGAGAGGTCTACGCGGCATACGACCCGCGGCTCGACCGGCGCATCGCGCTCAAGCGGCTGCGCCTGCTGGGAGGCAGCGAGGCCTCGCCAGCGGCGAGGGCCCGCTTGCTCCGGGAGGCGCAAGCCATGGCCCGGCTCTCCCACCCGAACGTGGTGGCCGTCCACGACGCCGGCGAGGTCGACGGCGAAGTCTTCATCGCCATGGAGTTCGTCGGAGGAGGCACCCTCCGGGATTGGTTGGCGGCTTGCCCTCGGAGCTGGCGTGAGGTGGTCGGGATGTTCGCCCACGCCGGCCGCGGGCTCGCCGCCGCTCACGCCGCCGGCCTGGTCCACCGCGATTTCAAGGCCGACAACGTCCTGGTGGACGCGGCGGGTCACGTCCGGGTGGCCGACTTTGGACTGGCCTGGTCGGGAGGGCCGACGCCGGCCGACTGCGCGGCCGGAGGCGCCTGGGGAGACCTGGGGCTGACCCAGACCGGCGCGCTCCTCGGCACGCCGGCCTACATGGCCCCCGAGCAGTTGGCCGGCCGCACCGTCGACCACCGGGCCGACCAGTTCGCGTTCTGTGTCGCGCTCTACGAGGCGCTCTACCAGGAGCGCCCCTTCGGCGGCGACAGGTTGGAGACGCTGGCGCTGGCCGTCGCCTTTGGCTCGGCGCGGCCGGCGCCGCGCGGGTCGGATGTGCCGTCCCGGCTGCGAGCGGTGCTCCTGCGCGGCCTGTCCCGGGATCCAGTGGCCCGCTTCCCTTCCATGGAGGATCTCGTCGCCGCCCTGGTTGACGACCCCATGCGTCGCTGGGGACTCCGGGCTGGCGCCGCCCTCGCGGCCGCCCTGGTCGTCGGCGGGGTGGTGGCGCTCCGGCTGACCTCTGCGAGCGGCGGCGGCTCCGTCTGCCAGGCCGGGCCCGAGCGGCTCGAGGGGGTCTGGGACGACCGGCGCCGGGCGGCGGTGACCGCGGCGTTCGGGGCCACGAGGCTCTCGATCGCCGAGGACACGGCGGCGCGAGTCTCGGCCGCCTTGGACGAGGCCCAGACCGCCTGGCTCGCCATGTACCAGGAGGCCTGTGAAGCGACCCACCGTCGCGGCGAGCAGTCGCCGGAGCTCCTCGACCTGCGGATGGCCTGCCTGGATCAACGTCGACTGGAGCTGCTCGCGCTCGGCGACGCCTTCGAGCAGGCGAACGAGGCCACGGTCAAGAACGCCATCTCTGCCGTTCATGCTCGGCCACCGCTCTCCACCTGCGCCGACGTCGCCGTCCTCAAGGCCCGCAGGCCACTCCCCGCGGACCCGGAGGCGCGCCGCCAGGGCGACCTCGTCCAGGCCGAGATCGCCCGAGCCGGCGCGCTCTTCGAGGTGGCCCGCTGGGACGAGGCAGTCCGGGTGGCGGGGGTGGCCGCAGGGAATGCCCGTGCGCTGGGTCGCCAGGACCTCCTGGCGGAGGCGCTCCTCGTCGAGGGCCGGGCGGTGGAGCGAGGGCGAGAGCAGGTCCGGGCCGTGGGCGTGCTGGCGGCCGCAGCCGAAGCGGCCCTGGCCTCCCGGCACGACGTCATCCTGGCCACCACGCTCATCCGGGCCTTTCGCCTCGCCAGCGATCGGCGGTGGTACCCGGAGGCGGAGCGGCTCTCGCGCCTCGCCATCGGAGCCGTGGCAGCGCTCGGCCCCGGCCACGACCTGCTCCAGGCCGATCTCGACTGCGAGCTCGGCGTGATGGTCGGCGAGCAGGGCCGCCATGAAGAGGAGCTGCGGTTCAAGGAGGCCTGCATCAAGACACGCCGGCGCCTGCTCCCGGCCACCGATCCCAAGGTGCCGACGGCCATCAACAACTTGGCGCTGGCACGCCAGAACCTCGGGGAGGTTGGCCAGTCCCTGGACGGCCTGCGGGAGGCGGCCGACGGCTGGGAGCGGGCTCTCGGCCGCGACCATCCAACGCGCGCCATCGCCCTAGGCAACATCGGGCAGGCGCTCATCCTGCTCGACCGTCCAGAGGAGGCAGTGGCCCCGCTCGCGGAGGCGGCGGAGCTCCGCGAGCGCTTCTACGGCGCCGACCACCGCTGGGCGCGCGGCTACCGGGCCGACCAGGCGAGGGCCCTCTCGATGCTCGGGCGCCACACCGATGCCCTCGCACTCATCGACCAGGTCGTGGCCCCGTGTCGCGGGAAGGTCGAGGACTACCAGGAAGGATCGTTCTTCACCACCCGCGCGTTGATCCTGCGGCGGGCCGGTCGGCCTGCCGAGGGGATCAACGGTCTGGACGCCACCTTGGCCTACCTTCCACGAAGTGGCTTCGCGGACGACGAGCTGGTGGCACGGACGCACCAGGAGCGCGGGCGGTGCCTCCTCGCGGCCGGTCGCCCGGAAGAGGCCGTGGCGGCACTGGAGCGCTCTCTCGCCGCCTGGCGGGGGCACGCCACGGCCCTCAACGAGGCCGAGGCAGCCTTCGACCTCGCGGCCGCGCTGGACGCTGCGCGCCGTGATCGCGGCCGGGCCCTCGGGCTCGCCAGGCAGGCCTACGAGCGCCTGGGCGCCTGGCACGACTCCGGGCGGTTGCGCCGGGAGGTGGGGGCCTGGCTGGCGGCGCGAGGCGCTAACCCAGCCCCAGCTCCCTGAGCCGCAGCAGCAGGCCGCGCTGGGACACCTCGAGCCGCTCCGCCATCCGCGCCAGGTCACCCTGGCAGGCATGCTGGCACGCGGCCAGCTCGTCGCGATCCAGGTCGCGCGCCTTCCGGAGCTCCGGCGAGGCGTCGATGAGCGCGTAGAGGGTGCTTCGGGAGATCCCGAGCGCCCGGGCCGCCTCGGAGGTTCGCCACCCGGCGATGCGCAAGGCGGCGCGCAACGCCTCGGAGTCGGGCCGTTCCCTGCCTGGTCTGCGGGGCGCCATCGGCTCCTCTGCCACCGGCGTCGCCATCGTCGGGAAGAGGTCCGGGAGGAGCTCTGGCCGGGGCGCCTCCCCGTGGGCCAGTGCCACGGCCAGCCGCCTGGCCACGTTGGCCAGTTGCCGAACGTTCCCCGGCCAGTCGTGGCGGGTGAGCTGCGCCACCAGCGCGGCCGGGAGCCTCGGCCACCAGGCAGCGGCGGCGGGCTCCCTGCTCGCCTCCAGCTCGCTTCCCAGCAGGTGCAGCAGCAGCCTGCCGAGGTCCTCGCGCCGTTCGCGGAGCGGAGGCACCCGGAGCCGGTAGCCCGCCAGCCGGTGGAGGAGCGCCTCGCGGAAGCTCCCGGCGGCCACGGCCGCGGAAAGGTCCTGGTCGGTGGCGGCGATCACCCGCACGTCGACGCGGCGGGTCCGATCGCTGCCGAGCGGCTGGAGCTCCCCGGTCTCCAGGATGCGAAGAAGCACCGCCTGGACCTCCGGTGGGGCGGCGCCGATCTCGTCGAGGAACAACGTGCCGCCGTCGGCGGCGGCGAAGTGGCCCTGGCGGGGCTCCGTCGCTCCGGTGAAGGCTCCCCTGGCATGGCCGAGGAGCTCCGCGGTTGCGATGGAGGACGGGATGGCCCCCATGTTGACGGCCACGAATGGCCGGGTGCGCCGCGGGCTGGCCGCCGTGATGGCCCTGGCCACCAGCTCCTTGCCCGCGCCGGTCTCCCCCTCCAGGAGGACCGGAACCTGTAACGGCGCGACCCGAAGGATTCGGCCCCGGAGGAGGTCGATGGACTCGCTGTCGCCGATCAGGCCGAGCCGCTCGAGCGGCGGCCCCCCCAGCCCGGCCAGGTGGAGCAAGAGCACCACGCGGTCCGCCAGCTCCAGGACCACGCCGCGCTCGAGCGCCTCGGGGCGGAGGGGAAGGGGGCTGCGGAGCTCGGCGCCGTCCACCCGGAGCGGGCTGCCGCCTGGCGACACCGTCACGCCGCCCCCATTCCGCGTCAGGGTGGCCGGCTCCCTGCTCAGGTGACGGACCGCCAGCGGCTCGCCGTCGACAGCCGAGGCGCCCGGCCTGGCGAAGAGGGGCTTGGTCCGGGAGAGCTGCTCGACGCGACCCTCGACGAGGCTGGCGAGCAGCGCCACCTGTCCCACCCGGCGCGGGTGCGGATGGAAGACCACCGTGAGTGCAGGCACCCGCAGTGGGCCGTGTCCCAGCGCAGCGGGGCCGGGCTCAAGGGTGCTCTCCATGAGATCCCGTCGATCCATGCCGCCGAGTCTCGCCGAATGGCTGGCGGCCGGCAAGCTGCCGAACTGTTCGTCGAACAGTCCGCCCGTCCATCTCGAGCGGTTCACGACTCCACGAGCAAGGACTGTACGGCCTGTCACCGAGAGTTACGAGTTCCCCGGCGGTGGCACTGTCCTTGCTGCTGGACTCCTGGTGCTCGGACCGCCCGACATCACCCCCCCTCCCACGGAAGGGATCGTGGACCGCCCCCGCCTCTTCGCGCTCATCGACAAGGGGTTGCCCGGCGGGGCGGCCTGCTGGATCCGGGGCCCGGCTGGTGCCGGGAAGACCTCTCTCGCCGCCAGCTGGCTGCGGGCCCGCCGCCGGAGGGCCGTGTGGCTTCGGCTCGACGAGGCGGATGCGGAGCCATCGGCCTTCCTGGCACACCTGGAGCGCGCCGCGGCCGCGGCTCCGACGACAGGAGGCAGGAGGGCCCTCTCCGGCGAGGGCTGCTTGCACACCGGGCTGCGGCGACTGCTGGCCGGGCCCCTGGCCCGCCTCGACCTCTGCCTCGACGACCTCCCGGACCGCGCCACTCCGCTCGACGCCGTGCTCCGCGCCATCGTCGAGGAGCTCCCGGCCGGCCGGGTTGCCCTCTTCACCTGCCGCGCCGCACCGCCGGACGCACTGGCCCGGTCCATCGCCACCGGGGCACTCGGCGTCATCCCAGAGGCCGCGCTGGCGCTCACGGGAGCCGAGGCTCGGGCCGTCGCCCGACGGCGCGCACCGGAGTTGCCCCTGGCCGTCCACGAGGCGGCGGTCACCGCCTCGCGGGGCTGGGCGGCAGGGCTGGTGCTGGCGCTGCTCCCGCAGGCCGCGCCTGCTGGCGTGGCCGGATTCCTTTCGGCCGAGGTGCTCGACCGGCTGGACGCACGCTCCCGCCGGTTGCTCCTCGAGGCGGCGCTCTTACGGCTTCCAACCGAGCTGCTGCTGGAGCAGGCCACGGGCGTTCCTGGAGCGGGCTCCGTATTGGCCGAGTCGGCCCGGGCCGGGCGCTTCACCAGCCTCGTGGCGGGCAGCCGTGGCCGCTACCGGTTCCACCCCGCCTTCCACGCGCTGCTCATGGAGCGCGGGCAAGTCGAGCTCAACCCCGGGCGGGCCGACCAGGTTCGCCGCGCGGCCGCTCACCAGCTGGTCCGGCAAGGCGGAGCGGCCATCGAGCAGGCGGTGGCCCTCCTCTCGGCGGCCGGCGCCTTCGAGGAGATGGCGCAGCTGGTCGCCCGGGAGGCGCCCGTCCTGCTCGAAGACGGTCGTTGGCGGACCCTGGAGCGCTGGCTCGCCGCCATCCCGGCCGAGCAGCGGCTGGCGAGCCCCCTCCTCGAGCTCTGGAGCGGCGCCGCCGCGGCCCACCGCGATCCGGTGCGGGCCCGGCCGCGGCTCGAAGGTGCGCTCGCGACCTTTCGGGACGCCGGGGATGAGACCGGAGCGTGGCAGGCCTGGGCAACGCTCGTGGAGACCACCAGCTCGGCCGCTGGCGACCTGGCTCCACTCGTGGCGCTGCTGCGGGAGCACGACCGCCTGGTGCGGGAGCTTCCGATCCCGGGCGAGCCGCTCCTGGACCGGGTGGCCATCGCGGCGCTCGCGGCGGCGGCGAGAGTCTGGCCGGATCACCCGGGGGTCCCGGTCTGGGCGGAGCGGGCGCTCCACGGGGTCGCCCACGGGCGCGCGGCGGAGCGGCTGGCATCAGGGGTCCAGCTCCTCCGCATGGAGAGCTGGGTCGGGGCTGGTCGATGGCTGGATCAGGAGCTGGTGCGGATGCTCGACGCACTCGCCGCCCAGGGCGCCACACCCACGGGCGCCCGGCAGCGCTGGCTGGCGGAGCGGGCAGCGGCGCAGCAGCAGGCGGGCGAGGCGAGGGAGGCCGCCCGCCTGGCCTCCGCCGCGCTCGGCTTCCGCGAGCGCCACCTGGTGCCTGCGGCCCGCTTCCTCGCCCTGACCCAGGCGTACCTGTCCACGCTGGCCCTCGACCCCGACCGCGCCGGCGGGCGGGCGCGGGAGGTGGAGCAGGCGCTCCTCCCAGGCGCCGAGGCCGACCGGGCCATCGTCCGGTGGGTTCAGGGGCTCGATGCCCTTCGCCGGGGGGAGCCGCTCCTGGCGGCGCGGCGGGCCGCCGAAGCGGTGGCGGCGGGCCGGTCGACCGGTGACCTCGTCGCGCGGGCGCGGGGCGGGCTCCTCCTGGCCATGGCCCACGGTCGCCTGGGCGATCCAGCCGGCGCCCGGGAGGCCCTCTCGGAACCTTGGGCCCTGGCCCGTCGGATCGGCTGCCCCTGGCTGCTCCGGCTCTGCGCCCTGGTGGAGTCCGACCTGCACTTCGCGGCTGGGCGCGGCGAGGCCGGGCGTGCGTCCCTCGCCGAAGGACTGGCGCTGGTCCGCGAGACCGGCATCCGGGCGCTGCACGGACTCGCCCCGGAGGAGCTGGGCCGCCTCTGCTCCAAGGCGCTGGACCACGGGATCGAGACGGATACGGCGCGGCTCCTCATCGAGTCCCACCGGCTGGCCGCGCCCGCGGACGGGTCGGCCGGCGAAGCCTGGCCCTGGCCGCTCCGCGTCCGCGCGCTGGGCCGCTTCGAGGTGGTTCGGGAAGGCCTCCGGATCGAGACCCGGGCCCGCCGGCCCCTCGACGTGCTGCGGGTGCTGGTGGCGCGCGGAGGTCGGGAGGTGCCCGAGCACGTGGTGACGGAGGCGCTCTGGCCGGACGCCGACGGGGACCTGGCACAGCACGCGCTGGAGACCGCGCTCTACCGCCTCCGTCGGCTGGTGGGGCAGGATGTGGTGCTGCAGCAGGACCGGGCCCTGACGCTCCGGCGCGACCGCTGCTGGGTCGACTCGCTGGAGCTCGAGGAGCGGCTCGGCGCGGCGCTCGCCTCACGGGATAGGGACGCCCGAAGCGGCGAGGCGGTGGCCCTGGAGACCCGGCGGATCGCCGAGCTCTACCGCGGGCCGCTCCTCGCCGAGGCCCGCACCGAGGGCTGGGCCAGCGAGGCGCGTGACCGGCTGCGGCGGAAGCTCGCGAGGTGGATGGAGAGGCTGGACCACCAGGCCGATCCGGCGCTGCTGGCCGCGCTCCAGGAGCGGGTCGCTGGTTCAGCGTGAGGAAGCGTGAGCCCGGCGTGAGCCCGAGCATGAGACGGTGGTCTGGCTCCGCGCCACGCGTCGGGGCCCACCTCGGAGATCGCCCATGCCCCCACCCGCTCTGCTCGTCGCGCTCCTTGCACTCGCCGCGCCGGTCGAGCCCGCCGACGAACAGGCCGGCGTGCAGGCCCTCGTCGCCGAGACCGCGCGCGGACTCACCGACGCCCAGCTGGGCCGCTTCGCCGTGTTCCTGCGGGAGGTGACCAGCGGCGGGGGCGAGGCCGCCGCCCGGGCGGCCGCGGTCAAGGCCAGTCTGACCATGCGCCAGGTGGGTGGCCTGAGCCTCCTCTTCTCCCAGTTCCGAGCCGCGCAACCCCCGCGCCGCGACTTCGAGCGGCGCTATGGCGCCGCCGCGACGCGCCTCCTCACGAAACATGAGCCGGCGCTGCTCGAGACGCAGCGCGGGGCGATCGAGCGGGCCATGGCGGGGCTGGGCCCCAGCGGCGCGGGCGGCGGGAGAAGCTCTTCGCCCGTGCCGACCACTTCTGGCGCGCGCCCCAAAGGGCCGGCTGGCGCGTCGCGTGGCGGGGCAACGAACGCCTGGGCCGACTGCCCCTCGAAGTACCGATTCAGCGCCTCGGTCGACGGGGGTGCGATCGTCTACTACTGCGAGCGTCCCTGCCTCATCAAGGTGCGGGCCGGCGGCAATCAGGGCGAGCTGGAGTGCAGCAAATCGGTCTCGACTCGCGGAGATCATGTTCGCATCTCGGTCGCGAGCATCGGGAAGCAGGGGCTGCTGCTCGGTGCCACCTTCACCGTGGACGCCCGCATGGACGGCGCCTCACCGGCTGGCCAGGGCTTCAGCGCCAACGCCCCCTCGCTCACGCAGCCCGGCGCCGGGCAGGTGTTCGCTGCAGGGGACATCCGGGAGCCGGACCGGAGCCGGTCGTTCGGTCTCTCCTGCGGAGGGAAGCAACCGCCGCGCGCGGAGGTGGTCATCGACTGGGCCGCCCCGAGCGGACGGGTCCATTACTCTGACCCGCCCACCACAGGCCTCAACTGGGCCAGCCACGGCACCGCTGCCGCGACGCTGTACGAGTGCGGTTACGACGGCCAGGTGGTGGGGACGATGGAGGTGGAGGCCCGGTTCTAGGACGCCGGGGTGCTCAGCCACCTGGCGGCCTGGGCGGTGGCATCGAGGGCGGCGGACCCATTCCCGGCGGCGCCGCCCTGGCCGGTGGCGCGACTCGAGGGGCGGGCGTAGCGCCCGGCCCGGCGCGCTCGGCGCGCTGCACCGTCTGGCTGCGGTCTACCAGCCTGCCGCAGTCCTCGATGCAGATGCCGTTGGCGTTGGACCGCGGCCTGGTCGGCGAGGCGGCGGTGGGTGGAGGCTTCAGGCCGGGGGCCGGCCTGGGGGCCGCAGGCTCTCCGGCCAGCGCGGCCCGGCACAGCAGGGCGCCAGCGGCGACGGCGAGTGTCTTCAGCATGACCTGCTCCTCTCGAGGCTGGAACGGCTCACGGCGTGTTGGCGGCCCTCGTCGGCCCGGCTTGCCCCATCCAGGCTCTTGCCTTCCCGGCGAGTTCACCGAACTTGCCGGAGACCTGCCCGAGGCGCGCCTCCCACACCACGTCGATGGCCTGCCCCTTCACCGAAACGTGGAACCGGGTCATCACCATGATGAGGAAGAGCGGCTTCAGGAAGGCGCTCCGGACGTTGGCCGCGAGCAGGAAGCCGACGAGGAGCGCCAGCCCCGAGGTGTTCCCCGGGGCCACGCTGGCCAGCAGGAAGCCAGGGGCCAGCCCGACGAACCAGACCAGGCCGGTGGCCGCCCAGTCGAGCAGCACCACCCAGGCGGCGGTCTTCAGGATCGGCTTGGCGTTCTGGCCGTAGTAGACGAGGCCGTCAGCGGCCGAGCGCCACGGGTTGGCGTCACCGCGGGCCAGGCCGTAGGAGAAGATGGTCTCGTCGAGGTAGCTGGTGGCGGCGCGGAGGACGGCGTTGACCAGCTGGGCCAGCTTGTCGAGGCCCGGGAGCGGGATGAGGTGCGCCACCCAGGCGAGCGTCCGGTTGAGGGCGTTGACCACGCCCTTCACCAGGGCGTCGACGGCGAAGAGGACCGAGACCTCACCGAACCGCTCGGTGACCACCCGCTTGCCGTAGGCGAACATCCCCTCGCCGCCGTGCCCCACCTTCCCGGTGGTGATGAGCTCGGTGAGCACCGCGATGTGGCCGCACTTGAGCAGGTAGAGGGCGTAGCGCAGCGCCAGCCGCCAGACCCCGCCTGCGACGACCACGCAGCCCCCCAGCCAGATCAGCCCGGCCGGTCCGCCCACCTTCTGGCCGAGCCACCCGGCGCCGCCCACCGCCACCAGCCACCAGATCACGGCGGCGATGCTGCAGCCGACCAGGATGGCGAAGCGAGCCAGCGCGAAGGGGAGCGTCTTCAAGAGCAGCGAGATGGCCGTGCCCAGCGACGCGTCCTCGATGGCGAGCGGGTAGTGGTGGCGCACCGGGATGGCGCTCGCCGGTTCGGCGGAGGCGACGGGTGCTGCAGCGACGGCGTCCATTGCGAACCTCCCCTTCGTGGACTACTTGAGCTTCACGAACTCGACTCGGCGGTTTTCGGCGCGCCCCTCGGTGCTGTCGTTCGGCTTGAGCGGCTTCGAGGCCCCCAGCCCCTTGGTGGTGAGCCTGCCGTCCTCGACCCCCTGCGCCACCAGCCAGGCCTTCACCGCCGCGGCCCGTCGCTCGGAGAGCGGCCCGTTCACCTTCTCGCCGCCCTGGCTGTCGGTGTGGCCGATGATCTCGAAGCCCATCCCGCCGTCATCCTTCAGGAGCTTCAGGAGCTTGCGCAGCGTCGGGCCCGACTCGGGCCGGATCCGATCCAAGCCCGAGTCGAAGGTGATGCCGTGGGTGACGAAGCGCCCCTCGGCGTTCAACGCCTGGGTGATGTCCTTGCCGCCCTCGGCGAGGCGGAAGTTGGTGATCATGATGCCGTCGTACGGGGTTCCAGGATAGGAGTGCGCCCCCGAGGAGCCGAAGGCGAGCCCGAGGCGGCTGATGGGGCGCGCGAGACCGTCCGGATCGTTCAGGAATCGCTTCCCGCCGACGTAGATCTTGACCGACGTTCCGTTGACGGCGATCGAGACGTGCTGCACCCGGCGCGTCTTCCAGAACGGCTGTGCGTCGACCGACGTGTTCGCGGACCTGAAGCCCTCCGGGCCGAGGGTGACGAAGTCCCGGCCGTCGTTGGACCGGAGGTAGTAGAAGCCCAGCTCGCCAGCGAGGACGTCCAGCTCGATGGTGAACTTGGTCGGCATGTCCCCCTTCGCCTGGTAGCGCAGCCAGGAGCCGTGGTTCCTTTGCGACGAACCGGGGAGCTCCGACTTCCGCTGATGGAACCACCGCTTTCCGTCGGCCTCGACCACCTCGGACGGCCCGCCGCCGCCGTCCTTGAGGGACCACCGCGCCGGGTAGTCGCCCACCTCGGTGTCGCTGAAGTCGTCGAAGACCAGCAGGTTCTCGCCCGGCACGAAGTCGAAGTCGTTGCCGAAGACCTCGGGCACGGCCCCGCCCCCCGCCCCGCCCTGCTTCCCGCCCCTGTCGCCCACCCCCGCCCGCGCCCGCGCCCGCCGAGTCCGCCCCATCCTCGTTCGAAGCCACCTTCTTCTTCCGCGGCGCCGGCTCCTCGCCGGCCTCCGCGTCCTCGTCCTCCCGATCGCGGGCCGCCTTGATGATCTTCGGCACCATCCGCTCGGCCATCTTGGCGACGATCGGCTCGTACACCTTGCTGGCGAGCTGGTCGTCGTAGACCACCTCGGCGCCGCCGCCGGCGATCTCAACCGAGAGGTCACCGGTCTCGTTCTCCTCCTTCCAGGTGCCCATGATCTCGCCGGTGCGGACGTCGATGAGCCGGGCGTCGATGCGCCCCGTGAAGCTCACCCGGCCGCCCTTGACGCTGCCGGCCACCGAGCCGGCCAGGCTGGAGCCGGTCACCTTGCCGACCAGGGCACCGACGCCCCACCCCGTGGCGGCGGTGGCCTTCTTGCAGGCGAAGCGGGTGATCTTGCCGGTGATCATGTACTGGGCGCCCAGCAGCTTGCCGAGCCGTTGCGCCGTGGCCGCGTCCACCTCGGCGCCCTGCTGGAAGTTGAGTTCTCCACGGATGTCGTTGAGCCGCTCCCGCTCCACCAGCCGGACCCGGCCATCGGCCTGCTCCGAGATCTCGCTGGTGTAGAGGTCCCGCAGGACGTTCGACATGCGCCCCTCGCTGTTGGCCCAGCCGGAGCAAGACCAGGCGTTGGAGGCGGCGGGGAAATCGAGGAGGGCCACCCGCGGCTTGCTGGCCTTCGAGGCCGCCTGCGCCAGCGAAGGGGCCAGGCCAGCCAGCAGCAGCGCCACCAAGGCGGTGAGGCGTGAGGCGGGGGCGCGCCGGCGGGGGGCGCTGCGAGCGATGGCGACGGTCTGGTTGTGCTGCGGCATGGTCGTCTCCTGGGTGGACTGCAGTTCCTGGGACCGTAGGCGGGATGGACTCACACCTGGCTCACGCGAGCCCCCCCCCCGGCGGGCCCTCATTTACCGAAGGCCCCGGTCCCGCCCGCGGTCATCGACACGTCGGGCGCCCCCTTCTCGATGAAGGCGCTCACGGTGACGCTCCCGGAGTTGACGATGCCGAGGCTGCCCTTGTCCTCTGCGGAGAGCCGGCCGCCCAGATCGGTGATCTGGCCGTTCTTGTCGAAGGAGAGCTGGATGCCGGCGCGGACCGCGCCGCCGATGGTGGCGGCTGGGATCTCCTTGTTCCCGGCTCGCAGCGTCGCCGAGCCCTCCACCCCCACGAAGACCGTGGTCCCCTTGTCGGAGCCGAAGCGGTGGCTGATGGAGATGACCGCGGCGGCGCCGAAGGGGCCGGCGTCGGCGAAGCCGGCCGAGACGTTCATGGTCGCCTCCTTGCACTTGATCTCGAATCCGAGCGGCATGAAGGGGATGTCCCAGGGCAGGATCTTGATCGGGTCCTTGTCATACGGGCAATCCTGCTTCGGCTTGCTGGTGGCGGGCGGCTCGACCGGCTCGCCGCCGTCGGCGCGTGCCGGCGGCTGGCGCGGGCAGGTCTCGGCGTCCTGGGAGAAGCTGGCTGCGGCCTGGATGGCCACCGAGAGCCGCTCCATGTCCTCCACGAGCATCTTGGTGCCGAGCGGCATGAAGACCGCCGTATCGCGCATCGAGATCGCCATCTCCCACATGTCGCGGCTGGCGATCTGCCGGATCCAGAGACCCTGCACCTCGTAGAAGCGCTCGAGGTCCTCGCGCACCCGCTCGTACCAGGCGGTGTAGGCGTTCCGATAGATGGCGAACATCCGCCCCTGGAGCTGCAGCCCCTGCAGGCAGGCGTCCTCAGCCCCCTCCCGAAACGCCTCCAGGCAGGCCTTGGCCTCGGCCACCCCGGCCGCCGCTTCGGCCGGGCTCACCGGGCCCTTGGGCTTCGGCGTCGACTTGCAGGCCGCCTTCAGCCGGTCGTTGAGCTGCTTACGCAGCGCCTCCAGCTCCTTCGTGAGCGGCTTCCGGGCACCGAGCGACTGGTTGTAGGCCTTTTCGGCTTCTTCCAGCCGATGCTTCAACCAGGCCTGGTTCCCCTCGATGCCCGCCATCACCTCGTCATCGCTCCACGGCTTGTGGCGCGAGAGCTCGAACTGCTCGGCGGCCCGCTCCTCTGGCGACATGGCGTCGAGCCGCGCCTCCAGCTTCTTGAGCTTCTCGAGCGGGTTGTTGGCTTCGCTCCCGGGCGTGAGGCCGGCCTTCTGGAGCGCACCGAACAGATTACCGAAGGAGTGCTTGCCATAGAACTCTGCGAGCGGCCTGCGCGCCGGGCCCGCGGCCACGAAGGCGCTGGGACCCGGCCAGTTGGGCAGGTCGGGCAGGCGCAGCCGCGTCTCGGTGACATGCTCGGTACCGCCCCCGCCCTCCTCGGCTCCGCCCTCCCCTCCCGCCGCCTGGAAGCGCTCCCGTCTCGGCTTCTCCAGCTCGGGCGGCGGCGGCGCCTTGGCGCCCCCCTTCGGCTTCACGACCTTGAAGCGCTTGGCCCGCAGGTAGTACTCCGCCGCCTTCCCGACGTCGGGGATGTGCAGGTACCACTGCCCCATGCCGAGGAGGGCGTTGACGTGGTCCGGGCTCAGGCCCAGCACCTTTTCGTACGACTCGCGGGCCACGTCCCAGCGCTTCGCCGACATGGCGCAGCTCCCCAGGTTGGTGAGCGCCGCCCAGCGCCGCTTGTCGTCGCCGGCCCGGGTCTCCGGCTTGGCGGCCGAGGCCACCGTGGCGGTGGCGGCCACCGCGGTCCGGAGGTAGGGCGGATAGCAGGAGATGGCCGCGTAGTTGACGAGCGCGTCCAGGTTCTCCGGCATCCGCTTCAGGGCATAGGCGGCGTAGAGCCGGGCCGCGTCGCCGAAGCCGAACCCTTCCAGCATGGCCGAGGTGACGAGCGCCGCGCTCACGGCCGGCCCTGCATCCATCCTGTCCCAGTCGGCCAGCAGATCCCGCAGCGGGGTCTTGGGGCCCACCGCCGTCAGCCTGTCCTTGAGGTCGTAGGCGGCGGAGCCCGCGACCTCGGAAGGCTTCATGGCCGGCATGGCCCAGGGGTCCGCGGGCGTCGGTCCGGCCTGCGCAGCGCCGGGCATCAGCGCGAGCGCCAGGGCGAACAGTGGGATCCGGGATGGGCGCATGGGTTGGAGGCTCCCGCGCTCAGCGAGGCGCCTGCAGGTCTGGGGGTGCGGCGGTGACGAACTGCCAGGTGAGCCTGTGGGAGGCGACGACCGAGACCTTGCAGTCCGCCCCCATGGCGCACGGGATCTCCCACTGGCACGACCCGGCCGCGATGGTGAACATGGCGTCGAGATCGAGCGTGAGGTAGGTCACGCCGTTCGCGGGCACGACCTTGAAGGGGCAGCTGCCCCCGCTGCTTGCCCATGCCGTCCCAAAATCCGCGCCGTAGGTCCGAGACCCCCCGCCGACCTGCCCGTAGAGGAACAGGTAGAGCTTGTGCGCGGTCACGTCGATCCATCCCAGCCCGTCGAGGAAGTCGGTCCCGAGCGGGAACGGCCAGGTCTTGGAGTCCAGCCAGCCCTTCGAGGCGGAGTAGTCGAGTCGGCCGAGGCGCACCGTGTCGCCGGAGAACGGGGTGGTGATCCCGTTGAAGGTCGCAGAGCCGCTGCCCCTGAGGGATGATCCGGCGTCGAGCTCGAAGATCGACTGGACCTGCTGGATCGGCGGCTCGCCGGCCTGGGCGCGGTAGTCGTGGACGTCGGCCCGGAAACGGACGTCGAACGTCGCGGACCCCTGCGTGGTGAAGGCGGGGTTGAAGAAGTACCAGGTCTGGAAGTCGTGGGTGATGGTTCCGTGCCACTCGGTGAGCTGCACGGGGTTCGAGTCGACGCCATCGGAGGTGACCAGGACATCGCCGCCGCCGTTTGCCGGCAGCTCGGCCACGATGGCGCTCTCGGTCCAGCTCACCACCGGCACGGCGGTTCCACCCACCTTGACGGTGCGGCGGTCGGCGCCCTTGTCCTTTCCAAAGCTCCCGGCGGCGGTGACGCTCCCCTTGCGCACGTCGGGGGTGACGACCTCGACGCTCGGCGCGGCGGTGAACGGCGCGCGCTTCTTTGCCGTCATCGTCGCGTTACCTTGGTCGTGGAAGGTCTGATTCTTCTGAATCCCGGGCAGATCGATGTTGACGATGCTCTCCGGGTCGAAGGAGCGCTGCGGTGGATTCGGAAGCGGCGTCACCTTGTTGGTCCCGAGAAGACGATCGAAGAAGAGCGCCTCGATGTCGACACCCTGGTAGTGCTCCAGCGGGCCCGACCAACCCACGTAGGTGCCGAGTTTCACATCCTCGAGGAACGTCCGGCTGAACTCGCCCGCCATGTCGGGCGTGGCGCTGTTGCAGGCGTGGATGACGGCGAGGCTGTCATCTGGAAAGCGGAAATACCGGCGGACCCAGTTGGCGTTGATGCCCCACCAGCACTTCTCCTTCTTGACCCCCTGCTCCCTCCACTGGTGGCATGCGTAGTCGAGACGGCGATTCTCGAAGTCGTCGCGCAGGACCGGCGTCCAGGCCGCCATGTTGAGGGTCGACACCTCGACCGGATCGGCACTCTGGAGCCCGTAGCAGGTGGGCGCACCGAGCGTGCCCGGCGGATAGCACCGGGCACTCTCGAAGGCAGCGCCGTGCGTGGAGATGTAGAGGACGTTGGGCGAGCCGATGGCGCGCAGGTTGGCGAGCGTCAGGTCGAGCTGCCACCCCTGGTAGCCCTTCGAGTCGAAGAGGCCGGCGATCTCGGCCTTCCGGTCGGTGTCGAGGCCGAGAAACCGGTAGGTCGGCGCGTTCGCGGACGCGGCCAGGAGCGTTGGCGAAGGCGCGCTCGGTCGGACTGCGGCGGCCCTGGTGGTGGCGTAGGCCGCGCCGTTGGCCGTCGGCGGAGTCGAGTCGATGCGGATGGTCGCGAAGATGCCGCCCGGGGGCAGCTCGAGCCAGGCGACGGGCACCAGGTCGTCCAC
>JANMRY010000094.1:0-16395 GCA_031388695.1 Anaeromyxobacter sp.
AGCGTGGCCAGCGCCACCGCCGCCGGCGACGTCACCTTCGCCTTCACCTTCAGCGAGGACGTCGGCTCGAGCTTCGTCGCGGGCGACGTCGCCGTGACCGGCGGGACCGCCGGCGCCTTCGCCAAGGCGAGCGCCACCGTCTACACGCTGGTCGTCAGCCCGCCGGCCGTCTCCACCGGCACGTTGACCGTCGACGTCGCGGCCGGCGCCTTCTCCGACGTGGCCGGCAACGCCAGCACCGCCGCCGCGACCGCCAGCCAGCCCTTCGACACCACGGGGGCCGTGCTGACGCAGATGACCCTGCCGGTGACCTTCGACTCGGTCACGGTGGAGTACGGCCTGGTCGGGTTCGGCGGCGCCGAGGACGCCACCATCGTGGCCGACCCGGTGGGCGGCGCCAACCAGGTCGCCAGGGTGGTGAAGTCGGCCACCGCACAGGTCTGGGCCGGCACGACCATCACCGTGGCCGGCACCCCCCAGCCCGGCTTCGCGAGCAGGGTCCCCTTCACCCTCACCGACACCAGGATGACGGTGCGGGTCTACTCGCCGGCCGCCGGGATCCCGGTCCGGCTCAAGGTGGAGGATCACACCAATGCCACCATCTCGGTCGAGACCGAGGCCCTCACCACGGCGGTCGACACCTGGGAGACGCTGACCTTCGACTTCACCGTGCCGACGGTGCCCCCGACGGCCGCGCTCAACCTGGCCTCCAACTACGACAAGGCCTCCATCTTCTTCAACTACGGCACCGACGGCGCCACGACGGGGGCGAGGACCTACTACTTCGACGACGTGGCCTTCGTGTCGACCGGCGGCGGCGGGAGCGGGGCCACCCAGGTGGTCTTCGCCGACGACTACGCGGCCGGGGTGGCGTTCACCGGCTTCGGCGGCGCCCTCAACTCGCTCTCCATCGACGCGGCTGAGGCCCACTCGGGCACGTCGTCCCTGCGGGTGCTCGTGCCGGGTGGGCCCGACTACACCGGCGGCGCCATGGTGGCGTCCACGCCGCAGGACCTCTCCGCCTACAACGCCGTCTCGTTCTGGCTCAAGGCGAGCAAGGTGGCGACCCTCAACGTGTCCGGCCTCGGCAACGCCGCGGCGGCCGGCCCGAGCTACAACGTGGAGTCGCTCCAGATCCCGGTCGGCACCACCTGGACCAGGCACGTCATCCCCATCCCGATCTCGTCGAAGCTGACGGCCAGCCAGGGTCTCTTCCACTTCGCCGAGGGGCCCGAGGACGGCTCCTACACCCTCTGGATCGACGACGTCGCCTACGTGGACCTGTCCGCGGCCGAGGTCGGCACGCCGGCCGTGGCCAACGTCGGGTGGGGCGCGGCCGCCTCCGTCGCCGTCAACGCCACCTTCGCCATCGACTCGGCGCCCAACGCCATCACCTGGGGCCCCCCGGTGACCAGCAACGGCGGCAACCTCACCAACGTCGGCTTCCGCTACTTCACCCTGACGTCGAGCAACCCCGCGGTGGCCACCGTGGACGGTGACGGCGTGGTGACCGGGCACTCCGGCGGCACGGCCGAGATCTCCGCCAAGCTGGGCGCGCTGGTGGTGTCCGGCGTGAAGATCATCAACGTGACGGCGCCGCTGGCGGTGCCGGCCACCATCGCCGCCGCGCCGACGGCGCCGGCCATCGACGTCATCTCCATGTTCAGCAGCGTCTACACCAACGTGGGCGTGGACACGTGGAGCACCAGCTGGAGCGGCTGCTGCAACACCCTGACCGACCCGTTCGACATCGGCGGTCACGCCGTCAAGAAGTACGAGCTCAAGCACTTCGCCGGGATCGAGTTCCTGGGCGCCAACGTCATCGACGCCAGCGCCATGGCCTTCCTCCACCTGGACGTCTGGACGCCGAACGGGACCGAGTTCCAGGTCCGGCTGGTGAACTCCGTCGTCGCGGGCCCGACCGAGGCGACGGTGATCTACAACGCGGGCACCGCGCCGGCCATCACCACCGGCTCCTGGATCTCGCTCGACATCCCGCTGAGCGCCTTCTCCGGGCTGGCGGGCCGGAACGCGCTTGGCCAGATGCTGCTGCTGGTCCCGGGCAGCACGACCGGCGTCTTCTACGTGGACAACGTCTACTTCCACAAGTAGCGCAGGGCGAGACGGGGCCGGCCGCGACGAGGCGGCTGGCCCCGCCGAGCAGGGCAGGGCATCCTCGAGCATTCCCCGGAGGCGAGTCATGGCTCCTCATCGGTGGTTCATGCGGGCCGCGCTGGCGGCCCTCCCGGTCCTGGTGGCGGGCTGCTTCGACGAGCCGCCGCTCAACTCGGGCCAGGTCTTCGACGACAGCCTCGCCTCGGGGGTCGGCTACCAGCCCTTCCTGGGCACCAAGGGGGACGCCGTCTCCACCGACTCGGGCACGGTCTACGCCGGCAGCGCCTCGATGCGGTTCACGGTGCCGACCCCGGGTGAGCCCGGCGCCGGCGCCAACAACTACTCGGGGGGGGCCTTCACCTCCAGCCTGACCAGGGACCTGAGCGGCTTCAACGCCCTGACCTTCCGGGCCAAGGCGAGCCGCAACGTCACCTTCGGCAGCATCGGCTTCGCCAACGACAACACCGGCAACTCGCTCTACCAGACCGAGTGGCTGGGCGTGCCGCTCGGCACCGCCTGGACCCGCTACGTCATCCCCGTCCCGGCGCCGGAGAAGCTGACCGCCGAGCGGGGCGTCTTCATGCTCTCCGGCGGCGCCGAGGGGACCCCCAAGACCGGCTACAGGACCTGGTTCGACGAGGTCCGGTTCGAGGCGCTGGATGCCTCGACCTGGAACCCCCGCCCGGCCCTGACGGGCGGAACCTTCACCATCGGTCCCACCGAGACCACGCAGGTCGGCGGCACCCGGGTGACCTACACGGTGGAGGGGCGCGAGGTGACCGTGTCGGTCTTCCCTTCCATCCTCGAGTACCAGTCGTCGGACGCGGCGGTGGCCACGGTCGACTCGAGGGGGCTGGTCACGGCCCTCCGGACCGGCAGCGCCGTCATCTCGGCCTCGCTGGCCGGGGTGACCGCGCCGCAGACGGTCACCATCAACGTGGGGGCCGGCCTCTCGCCGGTCACCGGGCCTCCGGTCCCGACGGTGGCGGCCGCCGACGTCATCTCCATCTACAGCGGCGCCTACCAGAGCGTGCCCATCGACAAGATGGCCGCCGACTGGAGCAACGGCTGCCAGGACCCCATCTGCCCCCGCTGGTCCGAGCTGGTGCTGGGCGGGGACACGGTGAGCAAGTACGCCGAGCTGCTCTTCACCGGCATCGAGTTCACCGGCACCAACGTGGTCGACGCCACCGCCTATACCCGCGTCCACGTGGACGTCTGGGTCAAGGACGCCGCCTTCTTCAAGGTCAAGCTGGTGGACTTCGGGGCCGACGGCGTCTTCGGCGGCGGCAACGACCGGGAGCACGAGCTCACCTTCAACGCCGGGTCCAGCCCGGCCCTGCTGCCCGGCCAGTGGGCCTCCATCGACGTCCCGTTCACCAGCTTCAGCGGCCTCACCACCAGGGCCCACCTGGCCCAGTTCGTCATGTCGGCGCCCCCGGCCACCGTGTTCATCGACAACGTATACTTCCACAGGTAGGCGGGGCAGGGACGCCGCGTCAGGCGTCGCACGAGGTCGATCGGGATGGTTGGAGCGAGGCAGATGAGGGCGAGCGAGGCGCGGCGGACGCTGGAGGCGCCGGTTCCGAGGCCGAACCTCTCGGAGGTGCTGCAGCTCATCTGGCGGGAGCGGCAGATCTCCCGCGCCGAGATCGCCCGACGCAAGGGCCTGAGCCGCTCCACGGTCTCCCAGATCGTGGAGGAGCTGCTGGAACTGGGCCTGGTCAAGGAGGTGGGCGCCGGCGAGTCGAAGGGCGGCCGGCGCCCCATCGTGCTGCAGTTCGACGACGACGCCGCGGTCATCCTGGGCGTGGACCTCGGCGCCACCCATGTGGCCGCCACGCTCACCAACCTGCGCGGCGTGGTCCTGGCCTGGGAGTACCAGAAGCATCCGGTGCGCGACGACCCGCCGGGCGCCCTGGCCCTGGTGAACTCGCTGGCCGAGCGCTGCCTGGCGTCCTGGGGGGGGGGCCGGCGCATCCTCCTGGGCGCGGGCATGGCCGTCCCCAGCCCGGTGGACCCGGCCCGCCCGGACTTCCTCAACGACCTGGTCGTGCCCGCCTGGAAGGGCGTCAACGTCGGGCAGGCGCTGCGCAAGCGGTTCCGGGTGCCGGTGCTCATCGACAACGACGCCAACCTGGGCGCCCTGGCCGAGCGCTGGTGGGGCGCCGGGCGGGACGAGGACAACTTCACGTACATCAAGCTGGCCACCGGCATCGGCTCCGGCTTCTTCATCGACGGCAAGGTCTATCGGGGGGCCAGCGGCATCGCCGGCGAGGTCGGCCACCTGTCCATCGACCCCAACGGGCTTCGCTGCGGCTGCGGACTGCGGGGCTGCCTGGTCACCATGGTGGGGTCGGCGGCCCTGCTCCGGCGCGCCCGGGAGCTCCTGAAGGCGCACCCCGGCAGCGCCCTGGCCGGCCGCGACTTCGGCATCACCATCATGGAGGACGCCGCGCTGGCCGGCGACGCGCTGGCGCTGCAGGTGGTCCGCGAGGCCGCCGAGCACCTGGGCGTCGCCGTGGCCGGCCTGCTCAACCTGCTCAACCCGGCGGTGGTCATCATGGGCGGCGGGCTGGCTCGCCTCGGCGAGCTGCTCCTCGAGCCGCTCCGGCAGGTGGTGCTCAGCCGCACGCTCGCCACCTCGGTCAAGGAGTCGCGCATCGTCACCAGCCAGCTCGGCGCGCGGGCCATCGCGGTGGGCGCTGCCACCCTGCTGCTCCAGCGGGCCCTCTCGGATCCGCGCCACTTCCCCGTCGCATCCGCTCGCTGAGGAGGTCCCATGGTCTCGCGCCAGTCCAGGATGACCGTCGTGATCGCGCTGCTCGGCCTGGGCGCCACCGGCTTCGCCCGCTGCGGCTCCAGCTGGAAGCTGGCCTGGCAGGACGAGTTCGACGGCGCGGCGGGCCAGGCGCCCAGCCCCGCGCTCTGGACCGCCGAGCTCGGCACCGGCCCGCAGCAGGACGGCTGGGGCAACGGCCAGCTCGAGTACGACACCGATCGCCCGGAGAACGCGGCGCTCGACGGCGCCGGCCACCTGGTCATCACGGCCCGGAGGGAGAGCTACCAGGGGAGCGCCTACACCTCGGCCCGCCTCAAGACGCAGGGGAAGCGCGAGCAGAAGTTCGGGCGCATCGAGGCCAGCATCAAGCTCCCGGTGGGGCAGGGGCTGTGGCCGGCCTTCTGGCTGCTCGGCGCCGACATCGAGCAGGTCGGCTGGCCCACCTGCGGCGAGATCGACGTCATGGAGTACCGGGGCCAGCAGCCCCTCGTCGTCCAGTCCACCGTCCACGGGCCGGGGTACTCGGGCGGCGACGCCATCACCAACACCTTCACGCTGCCCGGGCCGGCCGGCTTCGACCAGGACTTCCACCTCTTCGCCGTCGAGTGGGACGAGGGACAGGTGGCCTTCGAGGTGGACGGCACCGTCTTCCAGGCCGTCCAGAAGGCCGACCTGCCGGCGGGCAAGGCCTGGGTCTTCGACAAGCCCTTCTTCGTCCTGCTCAACCTGGCCGTGGGCGGGACCTTCGTGGGCGCCCCGAACGCCTCCACCCCCTTCCCGCAGGCCATGGTGGTGGACTACCTGCGGGTGTACGAGCGGGATCCCTGACCTTCCGGCCGGCCGCAAGCGCCCGGCGCCACGCGTCCCGCTGCGTCCCGAGGCTGGCCGCGGTGCTGGCCGGCCTGGTGGCCAGCGCGGCCTGCGTGCGAGAGCGGCCGCCGGCGCCGCCGGGGGTCCTGACCGTGTCGCAGGAGCAGGAGGCCTCCTGGGTGCGGAACTTCAACCCGCTCTCCAGCGCCGCGGTCCCGCGCTGGCCGACCTGGTCCGGGATCTACGAGCCGCTCTACGTGTTCAGCGCCGTGCGCGGGGAGCTCATCCCCTGGCTGGCGACCGCCACCGAGTGGCGTGACGGCCACCGGCGGCTGCGGATCAGCACCCGCGCCGGCGTCCGCTGGTCGGACGGCCAGCCCTTCGGCGCCCGCGACGTGGCCTTCACCTTCGAGCTGCTGCGCCGCTTCCCGGCGCTCGACCGGCGCGGGGTGTGGGGGTACCTGACCGGCGTCGAGCTCGTGGACGCCGGCACGGTGGACCTCACCTTCGCGCGGGTCTTCCTCCCCGGCCTGGAGGACGTGGTGGCCCAGCTCATCGTGCCGGAGCACGCCTGGCGCGGCGTGGCCGACCCGGTCGGCTTCGCGAACGAGACGCCGGTGGCCACCGGCCCCTTCACCGAGGTGCGGGTCTTCCGGCACCAGGTCTTCGAGCTGGGGCGGAACCCGCACTACTGGCAGCCAGGGCTGCCCAAGGTGGAGGCGCTGCGCTTCCCGGCCTACCCGTCCAACGAGCGGGCCAACCTGGCGCTGGTCTTCGGCGAGGCCGACTGGGCCGCCAACTTCGTGCCGGCCATCGACCGGGTCTTCGTGGCCCGCTCGCCCAAGCACCACGCCTACTGGTTCCCCCTGACCGGGTCCACCATCTTCCTCTACGCCAACACCGGCCGCCCCCCCTTCGACGACCCCCGGGTCCGCAAGGCGCTCTCCCTGGCCATCGACCGCGACCTCCTGGTGGAGGTGGCGCTCTACCGCTACTCGCGGCCGGCCGACGCCACCGGCCTCTCCGACGCCTACGCCGGCTGGCGGGATCCGGTGGCCGCCGGGGCCGACTGGACGCGCCACGACGTGGCGCGGGCCAGCGCCCTGCTCGACGAGGCGGGCCATCGGCGAGGCCCGGACGGACTGCGCCGGCTCCCCGACGGCCGGCCCTGGCGGTACGAGATCATGGCGGTCTCCGGCTGGTCCGACTGGGTGCGGGCGGCGCAGGTCATCGCGCGCGGCCTGCGCGAGCTCGGCGTCGACGCCACGGTCCGCACCTACGACTACGGGGCCTGGGCCCAGCGGGCCGGGGAGGGGCGCTTCGACCTCAGCCTCGGCTGGTCGTTCGAGGGGCCGACGCCCTACACCTTCTACCGCTGGCTCATGTCGCGGGCGACGGTCAAGCCGGAGGGCACCGCCTCCCTGTCCAACTGGCACCGCTACGCCAGCCCGGAGGCGGACCGGCTGCTCGAGGCGTTCGAGCGGGAGCCCGACCCGGCCGGCCAGCGGCGCCTCGCCACGGCGCTGCAGCGCGTCTTCGCCGCGGAGGCGCCGGCCATCCCGCTCTACCCGAACCCGTCCTGGGCCGAGTACAACACCAGCCGGTTCCAGGGCTTCCCCACGGCGGCCCGGCCCTACGCCGATCCCTCCCCCAACAAGTTCGATCGCGGCGAGACCCTGCTGGTGCTCACCGCCCTCGAGCCGCGACCCCGGTGAGCGATGCGCTACCTCCTCGGGCGGCTCGGCTTCTACCTCCTGGCGGGCTGGGCCGCGCTCACCCTCAACTTCTTCCTGCCCCGGCTCATGCCGGGCGACCCGGCCACGGCGCTCTTCGCCCGCTTCAGGGGGCGGCTCGGCCCGGAGGCGGTGCAGGCCCTGCGCGAGGCCTTCGGCCTGACCGACGCGCCGCTCTGGAGCCAGTACCTCACCTCCCTGGGCCACGTGGCCCGCGGCGACCTGGGCATCTCGGTGGCGTACTTCCCGGCGCCGGTCAGCCAGGTCATCGGCAACGGCCTCCCCTGGACCCTGTTCCTGGCCGGCACGGCGGTGGTGGTCAGCTTCACCCTGGGCACGCTGCTCGGGGTGGCGGCGGCCTGGTGGCGCGGCGGCTGGGTGGACACGCTGCTGCCGCCCATCCTGGCCTTCCTTGGGGCCTTCCCCTACTTCTGGCTGGCCATGGTCATGCTCTACGTCCTGGGCTTCCAGTGGGGGCTCTTCCCGCTCGGCCACGCCTACGGCGACGACCTGACGCCCGGGTGGAGCCTGGCCTTCCTGGCCGACGTGTGGCGCCACGCCGCGCTGCCGATGGGCTCCATCGTCCTCGCCACCGTGGGCGGCTGGATGCTGGGGATGCGCAACACGATGATCTCGGTGCTGGGCTCGGACTACGTGGCCCTGGCGCGCGCCAAGGGGCTGGCGCCCTCGCGGGTGGTGCTGCGCTACGCGGCCCGCAACGCGCTCCTCCCCAGCGTGACCGGCTTCGGCATGGCCATCGGCTTCGTGCTGGGCGGCTCGCTCCTCACCGAGATCGTCTTCTCCTACCCGGGCCAGGGCTACCTGCTGGTGCAGGCGGTGCGCAACCAGGACTACCCGCTCATGCAGGGCATCTTCCTGGTCATCACGCTGGCGGTGCTGGCCGCCAACTGGCTGGTGGACCTGGTCCACGTCTGGCTCGACCCGAGGACCCGGGAGGTGGCGCCGTGAGCGCCGCCGCGCCGCGGGCCGGCGGGGTGGCCGCCTGGTGGGAGGCGGTCCGGCGCGACCGCAAGGCCTCGCTGGGCGCCGGCCTGCTGGCCTTCTTCCTGCTGCTCGGGCTGGTCGGGCCCTGGCTGGCCGGCCCGGCGGACGCGCTGGTCGGCGTGCCCCTCCAGCCGCCCTCGGCGGCCCACTGGCTCGGCACCACCGGCCAGGGGCAGGACGTGCTGGCCCAGGCGGTGGCGGGCACCCGCGTGTCGCTGCTGATCGGCTTCGGCGTGGGCGCCGCGGTGGTGCTGGTGGGCGCGCTCATGGGCGTCACGGCCGGCTACTTCGGCGGCCGGGTGGACGGCCTGCTCTCGCTGGTCTTCAACGTCTTCCTGGTGCTGCCGGGCCTGCCGCTGGCCATCGTCATCGCGGCCTACCTGCCGGCCGGGCCGGCCACGGTGGCGCTGGTGCTGGTCATCACCGGCTGGGCCTGGAACGCCCGCGTGCTGCGGGCCCAGACCCTCATGCTGCGCCAGCGCGACTTCATCGCCGCGGCGGTGGTGAGCGGGGAGAGCCACCTGCGGATCATCACCCGCGAGCTGCTCCCCAACATGACCTCGCTCCTGGTGGCCCAGCTCATCGGCAGCACGGTCCACGCCATCGGGGCGCAGGTGGGGCTGGAGTTCCTCGGGCTGGGGGACGTCTCGGCGGTGACCTGGGGCACCAACCTGTACTGGGCCACCAACGACTCGGCCCTCCTGACCGGCGCCTGGTGGACCTTCGTGCCGACCGGGCTGTGCGTCGCGCTGGTGGGCTTCGCCCTGGCGATGCTCAACTCGGCCTTCGACGAGCTCGGCAACCCGCGGCTGCGGCTGGAGCGGGCCTGGCGAACCTGGCTGCTGGGCCACCGCCACCCGCCGGCCCGCTCCACCCCGGTGGTGGTGACCCGTGACTGACGCCGCGCCCCCGGTCCTCTCGGTGCGGGAGCTTTCGGTGGCCTACGTCGCCGAGGAGGGGCTGGTGCGGGCCGTCGACCGCGTCTCCTTCGAGGTGGCCCGCGGCGAGGTGCTGGGCATCGCCGGCGAGTCGGGCTGCGGCAAGTCCACCGTGGCCCAGGCGCTGCTGCGCATCCTGCCGCCGCCGGCGGTCATCACCGGAGGGCAGGTCCTCTTCGAGGGGCAGGACCTGCTCCTGCTGGACGAGCCGGCGCTCCGCGCCGTCCGCTGGCGCCGGCTCTCCATGGTCTTCCAGAGCGCCATGGACGCGCTCAACCCGGTGCTGACGGTCGGCGACCAGCTCCAGGACACGCTGCGGGCCCACGGGGTGGGCGGCGCCCAGGCGCGGGCCCGCTGCGAGGAGCTCATGGCGCTGGTCGGGCTGCCGGCCGACCGGCTGGGGAGCTGGCCGCACCAGCTCTCCGGCGGCATGCGCCAGCGGATCGGCATCGCCCTGGCGCTGGCCCTCGAGCCCGCCCTGGTGGTGCTCGACGAGCCGACCACGGCGCTCGACGTGGTCGTCGAGGGGGAGATCCTCCGCCAGCTCCTCGCGCTGCGCCGCAGCTTCGGCTTCTCGATCATCTTCATCACCCACGACCTGACCCGCATGCTCCAGGTCTGCGACCGGGTGGCCATCTTCTACGCCGGCCGGGTGGTGGAGGTGGCGCCGGCGGCCGAGCTTCGCGCGGGGCCGCGCCACCCGTACACGCAGGGGCTCCTGGCGGCCTTCCCCTCGGTCCACGGCGCCGACGGGGAGCTGGCCAGCATCCCCGGGTCGCCGCCCAGCCCGAGGAGCCCGCCGCCGGGCTGCCGCTTCCACCCGCGCTGCGCGCAGGCGGTGGAGCGGTGCCGCGCCGAGGAGCCGCCGCTGGTGGCGCTGGGCGGCCGGCACCAGGCGGCGTGTCACCTGGTGGGGTAGGGCGCCCCGGTCCAGGGCCGGGGGCGGCGGCTCCCTCAAGGCCCCTTGACCGCCTCCTTCGGCGTCCGGTCGGCGCGCCACAGCCCCCAGTGCTTCTCCACCTCGTCGGGGTGCGGGCCGCCCTTCCAGTTCTCGTCGAAGGCCTCGAACCAGGTGGAGGTGATCCGCTCCTTCGCCACCCAGGCCGAGAAGGCGTCGAAGAAGGCCTTCTGCTGCGGCTCGCCCGGCTGGCCCTTGATGAGCTTCCCCTGGTCGCCCTCGGTGTGCTTGGCGGTGGCCCAGCCGGCCTCGCCGAGGACGATGGGCAGGCCGGGGTGGCGCGCCTTCACCGCCGCGTACTTCTCCTGCGTGAAGGGCAGGGCGCCCTCGAGGGTGGTGCCGTTCCACATGGCGTAGGCATGGGTCACCAGGAAGTCGAGCTCCCGCGCCACCGCGTCGCTCTCCGGCTCGAGCCAGTAGCCGAAGTCGTCGGCGGTCGCCACCGGCTGGGCCACCTGGCGCCGGGCCTCCCGGAGCCAGCCGATCAGCACCTCCGGCGCGACCAGGTGGTCCGACCACTCCACCTGCGTCTCGTTGCCGATCACGAGCCCGAGCACCAGGCCGGGGTAGGCGTTGGCGAGCCGGACCGCGCCCTCCACCTCGGTCCGGTTGGCGGCGCGGGCGTCGGCGAGCGGCGCCCTGGGGGCCCCGGGCGCCGGCGTGCCGGACTCCGGCGCGATCCAGGCGCCGAGCAGGACCTTGAACGGCAGCCGCTCCTCCTCGATGAGCGCCAGCACCTCGGGGGTGGGCGGGTCCGAGCCGTAGAGCCGGATGAGGCTCCAGCGCCCTTGCAGGAGCGCCAGGTCCTGGCGCAACTCGGCGCGGGTCGGCGAGGGGCCGCCCGGGCGCTGCCCGTCGCGGTGCGGTCCGTAGGAGATGCCCTGGCCGATCCAGCGGTCGCCCAGGAAGGGGCGCAGCGGCCGGGGCTCGAAGGTCCGGGCCTGGGCAGGCGGCGGGGACGCCGGCGCCGGACGCGCGGCCGACGTTGCGCACCCGCCCAGCAGGGCGGCGGCGCAGAGGAGGGCCACGGCGTGGGGGAACGGCGTGAGGCCGAGGCGCGGGTGTTCTCGGTCCGCCCCTCGACTCCGGCTCGCTGACGCTCGCCTACGCTCGGGGTGAGCGGATCGATGGCGAATCGTGCACCGTCCTGTAGAGCGGATCACGTCGAACCTCCTGACGGCTTCAGCTCCGGGAAGAGCGGCTGGACCGCCGGCTTGGGGCGCCGGTCGGCCGTGAAGACGCCCCAGTGCTTCTCCGGCTCGAGGGGGTCGGGCGAGCCCTTCCAGGCCTCGTCGAAGGCCTCGAAGACGAAGGTGAGGATGCCGCGCGATCGGCTCCAGCCGTCCAGCGCGGAGAGGTAGGCCGCCTGGTTGGCGGGGGAGGCGTCCTCGGCCCGCACGCCGCGGCCGCCGGAGCGGGTGGTCCAGCCGGCCTCGGTGACGATGACCGGCTTGCCGGGGTGGCGGTCGGCCACGCTCCGCCAGTTCTCCTCGGTGAAGCCCAACGCCTCGCCCGGCGGCTTGGCCTCCCAGGCCGGGTAGGTGTGGAGGGAGATGAAGTCCACCTCGGCGGCCAGGGCGGCCAGCGGCCCCTGCCAGGGCAGGTAGTTCTCGCAGAAGGTGACCGGCTGCCGGAGCGCCGCCCGCAGCGTCCGGACGTACTCCAGCACCCGCGCCGGCGGTACCAGGTGGTCGGTCCAGTCCACGCAGGCCTCGTTGCCGGCCGAGACGGCCACCACCGTGCCGGCGTGGGCCCGGGCCAGCCGGACCAGCCGCTCCAGCTCCCGGCCGTTCTCCGCCGCGTTGAGGGCCAGCCGGGCCGGGCCGTGGACGCCGCCCCAGGGGCAGCCCGGGTTGTCGGCCTCGGCGGCCAGCCAGGCGCCCAGCAGCACCTTGAGGTCGAGCCGCTCCCGCCGGATCACCTCCAGCACGATCTCGGCGTGCGGCGTGCAGTCGTAGAGCCGCAGGATCCGCCAGTGGCGCGCCAGCAGGGTGAGGTCCTCGCGGACCTGCTGGTAGGTCGGGAAGATGGCGGCGTCGGGGCTCTGGCCGTCCCGGTAGCCGGAGTAGCAGATGGCCCGCCCCAGCCAGGCGGGGTCGAGCCAGGGCGGCCGAAGCGCCGGCGTCATCTGGCCCTACAGCCCATACTTGGGCTTCCCGTCCTGGTCCCACAGCCCCCAGGTGACGCCCCGGTCGCCCTCCGGGCCGGCCTTCCAGGCCTCGTCGAAGGCGGCGAAGTAGAAGAGGTCGATGCCGGCCTCGCCGGTCCACTCCAGCGTGGCGAGGAGGTACCGCAGCGCGTTCTCCTCCGAGGGCACCGCCGCCCCGACCGGCGTGCCGGCGCTGGGCCACCCGGTCTCGCTGATGATGACGGGCCGCCCCTCGGCGATCCGCTCGACCCGGGCGTGCATCTCCTTCATGTAGGCGAGCGAGTGCTCCAGGTCGCAGTACTCCCAGAACGGGTAGCAGTTGGCCAGCAGCACGTCGCAGGCCTCCACCAGGCGGGGGTGCTGGCAGAACAGGTAGTAGGCGTCCACGTAGCCGAGCTGGACGTCCGGCAGCGCCGCCCTGGCGCGCCGCAGGTAGTCGATGAGCTCCGCCTCGGGCAGGTCCTCGCGCAGGAGCACCTCGTTTCCGATGGCGAGGAGGTCGGCGTGGCCGGCCCGCGCCACCTCGATGGCGCTGGCCAGCTCCACCTCGTTCTTGGCGCGATCCGTCCCGAGCCAGGCGCCCACCAGAGTCTTGAGGCCGAGCTGGTGGGCCAGCCGCGGCGTCCGCTCGTTGCCGTCGGTGCAGGAGAAGGTGCGCACCCAGCGGGTGGACCGCCGGATCACCTCGAGCCGGGCCAGGATCTGCGCGTCGCCGAGCTGGGTGTTGAGGTCGGGGCTCTGCCCGGGCAGGTAGGCGCTGAAGCAGAGCCCGTGGAGCCCCTTCAGCAGGGCCTGGCGGAGGAGGGCGACCAGCTCGGCGTGGGTCGCCCCGGCGTGGGCCAGGCCACCGCCCACGACGGGCGCGTCCATGAGGCGGTTGGCGGCGGGGGTCGGGCCGGACACGGTGCCTGCTCCCGGGACGTCACATGGTGACGACGAGGTAGCTGCGGATCTCGTACTCGTGGCCCCACGCCTTGGGGTCGGCGGGGTCCGGGAGGAAGCGGGCCCCGGAGAAGCCGTTCAGGTAGCGGCTGGTGGCGCGGACGCCGAGGCGGGGCTGCTGCTGCCAGAGCCAGCGGGCGGGCCCGAGCGTGTAGGAGAGGTCGCCCATGAGCTGCAGGGGCAGGGTGTTGTTGAAGTCGCGGTAGTAGTCGTACGGGCCCCAGTCGTTGAACTTGGCGAAGCCGCTGAAGACCAGCGAGCGCCAGGCGACCCGGACGTCGCCGCCGTAGCGGTTGGGCTGGCGGGCGTCCTGGCCGTTGGCCTGCGGGTTGCCGCCGTAGAGGTGGCCGACCAGCCGCAGGTCGGGGCGGGGCGCCGAGACCACCCTGGCGTTCACCTCCCAGACGTCGGCGGCCGGCACGCCGCGCTCCCAGGGGGTGAGGGTGGTGCCGTCCGCCCCGTACCAGAAGGTGGCGTCGATGGGGGTGGGCATGTGGCGGAACGAGACGTCCAGGCTGGCCGCGAGCGGCGCGTCCTCGCGGAGGTCGTTGTCCCAGGCCCACATCCAGGTGGCGGGGGTCGGGTCGTAGACCAGCATGAGCTCCGCGGCCTGGGTCTCCCGGTTGGCGCGGACGATGAAGGGGTCGTCGCGGATGTTGCGGGACCGGGTGTTCTCCGGGTACGTGAGGACGCTGGGGCCCGGCCCCACCAGCGGCTTCTGCCAGAGGAAGTTCGGGCCGATCTGGATGGTGCCGAGGTTGACGGCCATGCCGGCGAGCGCGTTCACCTGGTTGCCCGAGCCCGAGTCCTTGAGCGTCCAGCCGGTGTAGGTGACGCGCGGGTCCGGGCCGGCCTCCGCCACCAGCCCCATGTAGGCTCCCTGCGCGTACCAGTGCCACAGCCCCCGCTCGGCGGTTACCTTGACCCGGGCGCCGAGCGCGTCGGTGGCGAGGACGGGCTCGATGGTGCCGCCCGCGCCCAGGAACAGGTCGCCCTTCCGGTTGGCGCCGGCCCAGATCCCGGCCACCTCGACCCCGATGGGGCCGAGGCGCGTCTCGACGGCGAGCGTGGTCTTGCGGGTGGCCCGCTGCGGGATAGCGCTCGAGACCGCGCCGGCGTCCAGGGCGGCCTGCGCCAGGTCCTCCTGATGGAGCAGCGTCAGGGTGGCCGGGCCGAAGGCGTGGCGGTACTTCACCATGAGCGCCGGGTTGGCGCCCCACCAGAGCTGCGGCCCGAGGGCCAGCTTGAGGCCGTCGAGCGCGAGCTTGCCGGTCACCTCCACGCCGAGGGGCGCGTCGGCGTTGTAGATGTCGATCTGCTCGCCGTAGTTGGCCTCGCGGTAGAGGCCGAAGAGGTCGCCCTCAGCGCCCCAGTGGTAGTGGCCGGTCCGGTAGAAGCCGTCGAGCCGGAAGAGGTCATCCTCCCAGGTGACACTGGCCTTGTAGGCCTTGACGCGATCTTCGATGGTCTGGACGACCTCCGCGCCGCCGCTGGTGTAGGTGATCGGCCGGCTGCGGTTCTCGTAGAAGAGCTGGTCGATGGGATTCCGCGCCACGTGGCCGACCACGTTGAGCTCCAGGGAGCCGGTCACCTTCTCGGTCGGCCTCACCTCCAGGGTGGCGAAGAAGGACTGGAGATGGTCGAAGCCCCTGCCGGCCGCCTGGGCGCGCTCGGTCGTCACCGTGACGTTGCGGGGGACCAGGTCGGGCCGCTGCCACTGGGCGTTGCCGCCGGTCGAGTAGGTCTCGAGCACCAGCCTCATGTTGGAGACCCGCACCATCCCGAGCGCCTGGGCGGCGCTGGCGGCCTTGTCGGCCTTGTAGTGGAAGACCAGCTCGTCGGGGGAGATGGCGCCGAAGTGCGCCGCGATGGCCGACGGTGTGGTGGCCGGGCCATACGGGTCGAGGCGGAAGGCCTGCTGCAACGCGTAGTAGGCGGTGCGCGGCTGCAGCTCGTAGAGCCCGCGCGCGTCGGCCGGCCCCTTGGCGCACAGGCCCCACCACTCCTCGTTCATGTTGTTGGCGCCCTCGACGAAGTCCTCCTTGTAGCCGCCGTTGGGCCAGGAGGCGTTGGTGTCCTGCACCTCGAGGTTGGTCTCCTGCTTGTACTTCCACCAGCCGTCGCTCCACTGGAAGGTCAGGCCGCCCACCGCGTTGCCGGCCTTCCCCTGGCCGGCCGCGTTCTCGTAGATGTCCTGCCACTGGGCCACCAGGTAGCGGGCCTGGGTCAGGTCGTCCTCGCGGCCGCGCCTGGCGTCGAAGGCGTCGGCGCCGAACTCGGTGAACATGACCGGGAGGCCGAGCTTGGCCTTCACGGTGGCGAAGAGGTCGCCGAAGGAGCGGCCCCGGTAGACGTTGGTGCCGAGGACGTCAAGCCCCTTGCACTCCTGGGCGATGAGATCGATGTACTGCAGGTCGCCGTTGGCGATGGAGACCGGGTGGTTCGGGTCGCGCGCCTTGGTGTCCCGGATGATCTCGCCGAAGAGCGAGTAGAGGTGCCTGGCCTTGGCGGCGTCGCGCTCGCCTTGCGGCAGCGCCTCGATCTCGAAGGAGCTCCAGGAGAGGCCGTAGTTGTTCTCGTTGCCGAGCAGCCACATGAGCAGGCCTGGCGTGCCCTTGTAGGCCTCGACGAGCGCCGCCACCTCGGCCCTCACGGCGGTCCGGAACTTCGGGCTGGAGTAGTCGACGCTGGCGATCCAGGCGCCGTCGAGCGTGTAGCCGTAGCGCCCCACCGTGTGGTTGAGCACCGTGTAGATGCCGTAGCGCTCGTGGAGGTGGCGGATCCAGCGGGCCGGGACCCCGGTGTAGAGCCGGACCGTGTTGACGCCCATCCGCTTCATCAGCGACATCTCGCTGGCCAGCGCCGCCTCGATGACGTCGTCGGGCTGGGTCCAGAGGCTGTAGTTGAGTTGGTGCCGATCGGGAAGTAGTCCCAGTTCATGCCGCGCACCATGAAGTCCTGGC
>JANMRY010000115.1:0-1788 GCA_031388695.1 Anaeromyxobacter sp.
GAAGCCGCACTCCTTATAGATCCCGGCCTCGACCAGCCCCGGCGCCGCCCTGGCCACGGCCGCGGTCGCGCGGAAGAGCACGGTGCCGCTCGCCCCGACGGTCCGGACCTCTTCGCACCCGGCCTCCTCGAAGAACCCTGCCAGCAGCTTCATCGGCAGCCGGTTCTTCCCGCCCACGTTCACGCCACGCAGGAGCGCCGCCCACGCGCGCGCGCCAGTCGATTCCCGGAAACCACCCTGATTTCCTCGTGTCATACCCATCCCGCAAGGTCTCCTGGCACCACCCGTCCGAACCTCGCTGGTTGACAAGACCCTCCACCTCCACCTATCCGTCCCGGCCATGGCATCCAAGTCCCTCGTCATCGTCGAGTCGCCCGCCAAGGCCAAGACCATCGAGAAGTACCTCGGCGCCGACTTCAAGGTGATGGCCTCCGTCGGCCACGTCGTCGACCTCCCCTCGAGCCCGCTCTGCGTGGAGCTCGAGGACAAGGCCCACCTCTTCGACCTGACCTACGAGGTGACCAAGCGCGACGTCATCAACTCGCTCAAGGAGGCGCTCAAGGGCGCCTCGACCCTCTACCTCGCCACCGACGAAGACCGCGAAGGCGAGGCGATCGCCTGGCACCTGCTCAACCAGCTCAAGCCGAAGGTGCCGGTCAAGCGGATGGTCTTCCACGAGATCACCAAGAAGGCGATCCTCGAGGCGGTCGAGCACTCGCGCGGCATCGACGACGGCCTGGTCGACGCCCAGGAGTCGCGCCGCACCCTCGACCGGCTCTACGGCTACGAGCTCTCCCCGGTGCTCTGGCGCAAGGTCGGCCCGCGCCTCTCGGCCGGCCGCGTCCAGTCGCCGGCGCTCCGGCTGATCGTGGAGCGCGAGCAGGAGCGGATGCAGTTCCGCGCCGCCTCCTACTGGGACCTCTCGGCCCGCCACGCCACCGCCCCCGCCTTCTCGAGCACGCTCACCGCCATCGACGGCCGCCGCATCGCCACCGGCAAGGACTTCAGCGAGCAGGGTGCGCTCTCCTCCGACGCCCGCCTCCTCGACGAGGCGACCGCCACCGGCCTCGCCAGCGGGCTCGATGGGCGCCCCTTCACGGTCCGCTCGCTGGAGAAGAAGGGCTACCGCAGCTCGCCCAAGCCCCCCTTCATCACCTCCACCATGCAGCAGGAGGGCGGCCGCAAGCTCCGCCTCTCCGCCCAGCAGGTGATGCGCCTGGCCCAGGGGCTCTACGAGCGCGGCTACATCACCTACATGCGCACCGACAGCACCACGCTCTCGGCCACCGCGCTCTCGGCCGCCCGCAGCCAGATCGGCGAGCTCTACGGCGACAAGTTCCTCCCCCCGCAGCCGCGCAGCTGGGCCAAGAAGGCCAAGAACGCCCAGGAGGCCCACGAGGCGATCCGCCCGGCCGGCGACGCCTTCCGCACCCCCGAGTCGCTGCAGGGCGAGCTCAACGGCGGCGAGTGGAAGCTCTACGACCTGATCTGGAAGCGGACCATCGCCTCGCAGATGGCCGACGCGGTCGGCGAGTCGGTCAGCGTCAAGCTCGAGGCCACCACCGCCAAGGGCGAGCGCTGCGAGTTCAGCGCCGGCGGCCGGACCATCACCTTCCCCGGCTACCTGCGGGCCTACGTCGAGGGGGCCGACGACCCCGACGCCGCGCTCGACGACCAGGAGTCGCCGCTGCCGGCCCTGCAGGAGGGGCAGGCGGTGCCGGTCAGCGCCCTCGAGCCGATCGGCCACGTCACCTCGCCGCCGGCCCGCTTCACCGAGGCCTCGCTGGT
>JANMRY010000141.1:0-14529 GCA_031388695.1 Anaeromyxobacter sp.
CCGCCGCAGCCGACCACCGCCACGCCGCTCCGCAGCAGCTCGAGCTGGCCGGCCGTCGAGATGGTGCTGCGGTTGCGCTGGTAGCGGGCCGGGAGGAGCCCGCCCGTGAGCGCCGCCTCCTCGACCTGCGCGCAGCCGAGGTTGAACCTGGCCATGGCCGCCTGCTGCGCCGCCCAGGGGAGCAGGTCGCCGGTGGCGGCGCCCGTCAGCCAGCTCTTCAGCTCGCTCATCGCGGCCGGTCAGCTCGAGCTGCTGCGGAGCGGCGTGGCGGTGGTCGGCTGCGGCGGGCTCGGCGGCTACGCGGTGGAGCAGCTGGCCCGGCTCGGCGTCGGGCGGCTGGTGGTGATCGATCCCGACCGGTTCGAGGAGCACAACCTCAACCGGCAGCTCCTCTCCTCGCTGGCCGAGCTGGGGAGCGCCAAGGTCGAGGTGGCGGCGCGCCGGGTGGCGGCCATCAACCCGGCGGTGGCGGTGACGCCGCACCGGGTCGCCCTCGACGCCAGCAACGGCGCGGCGCTGCTGGCCGGCGTGGACGTGGTGATCGACGGGCTCGACAGCATCCCGGCCCGGTTGGCGCTGGCGGCGGCCTGCCGCGCGGCCGGCCTGCCGCTGGTCCACGGGGCGATCGGCGGCTGGTATGGCCACGTCGCCACCCAGCTCCCCGGCGACAGGGCGGTGGAGCGGCTCTACGACGGCGCCGACGGGCCGAAGGGGGTGGAGCAGGAGCTGGGCAACCCGGCCTTCACGCCGGCGGTGGTGGCCAGCCTGCAGGTGGCCGAGGCCTGCAAGCTGCTGCTCGGCGTCGGGGAGCCGCTGCGCGGCCGCCAGCTCCACCTCGACCTCTGGAGCATGGAGTTCTTGCGGTTGGGGACCTGAGCGACCGCTCGTGATTCGGAAACAGAGGCCCTGCGGCCCGTCGGTTCGGCGCGCCTTTCCGCCCGTCGGCGCCGCCGCGGCCCGGCGGTACGGGTCCGCTTCGGCCGCTGTGCTGCGCCGCGCCACGAGGTCCTGATCGGCCTGCGTCGCGCGGCCAGGGTACGAAGGTGGGCGGCTTGGCTGCGCCGCCAGGGGATCGACGGCGCGCCGGGCGGTCACGTGATCCTTGGCGCTGCTCGCAGGCGGCCTCGCGTCCCGACCGCCGGGCCATGCGGCAGCGGCGCCTGCGCGCTCCAACGCCGAACCGCCGGGCCCTCACGGCACGGCGCGCCGTCGGTTCGGCGTCCGATGGCCCAGGCGCCGGCAGTGGATCCGGATCGGTGCCGCGGATCGGTGCCGGACATCGCAGTACTTCGCGTCCGAGGTTTCGACCCGGATGGAGCCCCCCAAAGGCAACTTCGGGCGCCCGAAGTTGCGAAGGAGGGGCCCCACGCGGGGCAGGGCGCAGGACTCGGTGCCGGACATCAGGGACTCGGTGCCGGACATCAGCGTACTGAGCATCCGTGGGGACGGACGAGGCGGCACGCCGCTCGTGAAGTCGGATTCGGAAGCAGCGACGGGCCTCGACCAACTCAGCTCGAGAACCCGATCCCCATCTTCTCCAGCACCCGGAGCATCAGGCTCGGATCCTCGCCGCGATCCACCTTGCGCAGATCGCGCGTCACCGCGTTCACCGCCCAGCCCCGCAGCGGCTCGGGCGGGTAGGGAAAGGGCTTCTTCGTCACCAGCGAGAGCGAGAGCAGCTCGCTGGGGCGCTCCAGCGTGAGGTGGGCGAGGATCCGCCCGGCCACCCTGGTGCTGCCGAGCCCGTGGCCGGTGAAGCCGAGCCCGTACCAGGCCCGGCCGCCGAGCGCCTTGCCGAAGTAGGGCGTGAGCCGGGTTGTGGAGCAGATGGGGCCGCCCCAGGCGTAGGGCCAGGCGACCCCGGCCAGTTGCGGGAAGGTCCGCCGCCAGCTCGCCTGCAGGGCGTCGTAGTGGCGCTGCGAGTGGTCGCAGGACTCGTCGACCCGGTTGCCGGCGTAGTAGGTCGCCTCGCTGGTCCCCCAGAGCACCCGGCCGTCGGCGGTCGGCCGGTAGTAGTTGAAGAAGGTGCGGCCGTCGGTGATCCCCTGCCGCCCCTTCCAGCCGATCGACTCCCACTGGGCCGGGGTGAGCGGCTCGCTCACCATGATGTAGTCGTAGAGCGGGATGAAGCGGTGGCGCACCTGCGGCAGCAGGTGGTGGGTGTAGGCGCTGGTGCCGAGCACGGCCCGCCGGGCCTTCAGGGTGGTGCCGCTGGCGATGAGCCGAACCCCGGCCCCGTCCTCGACGATCGACTCCACCCGGGTCCGCTCGAAGACCTTCACCCCGAGCTTCACCGCCTCGCGCCGCAGCCCGTCGGTCAGCCGGGCCGGATCGAGGATGCCGCCGCCCCGCACCTCCAGCCCGCCGATGTAGAGCGGCGAGTGGACCTCGGCCTGCATCTCCTCGCGGGTCAGCACCCGGTGGGAGTCGATGCCGAGGCTCCGCGCGATGTCGAGGTTGCGCTGCGCCTCGACGAGGTGGGCCTCGGTGAAGGAGGCCATGAAGCGGCCCGAGGGCTGGTAGTCGCACTCGATCTGGTGGTCGCGCAGGTAGTCGGTCAGCTCGCGCACGTTGGTCTCGCCCAGCGCCGCCAGCCGGGCCGCCTCGGCCGCGCCGAAGTGCTGGATGGCCAGGCCGTGCGTATGGTCGATGGTCTCGGCCAGCATGCCGGCGTTGCGGCCGCTGGCCCCCCAGGCGGCGATCCCCTGCTCCACCAGCGCCACCTCGCGGCCCGGGTCGAGCTCCTTCAGGAAGAGCGCGGTCCAGAGCCCGGTCAGGCCGCCGCCGACCACCACGATGTCGGTCTCGGCGGGACCCCGCAGCGGCGTCACCTCGTGCTTCGGGAGGTGGGCCAGCCAGTAGCAGGTCTCTTCGATGGGGCGGGCGGCCATGGCGTCGACTCAGCCGCGGACGGCCTTGTCGGTGAGCTCCAGCCCGCGGTCGATGATGGCGATCGCCTCGCGCAGCTGCGGCTCGGTGATGGTGAGCGGGGGGTTGGTGTAGAAGCTGTTCCACCGCACCATGGTGTAGAGCCCCTCCTGGCGGAAGAAGCGCCCCAGCGCCGCCATCTCCTCGGAGGTGCCGTTGAAGGGGGCCATCGGCTCCATGGTCTTCCGGTCGCGCACCAGCTCGACGATGCCGAAGAGGCCGATGGAGCGGACCGCGCCGACCGACGGGTGGCGGGCCGCCACCTCGGCCATCAGCCGCTTCATGACGAGGCCGGTGGCCTTGGCCTTCTCGATCAGGCCGTCCTCCTCGTAGACCCGGATGGCGGCCAGCGCCGCGGCGCAGCCGACCGGGTGGCTGTTGTAGGTGAGGCCGCCGTAGAAGACCTTCTCCTTGAAGTGGTCGGCGATCTGCCGGCGCATGCCGACGGCGCCGAGCGGCACGTAGGAGGAGGTGAGCCCCTTGGCCATGGTGATCAGGTCCGGGACCACCTTCCAGTGGTCGACGGCGAACCAGGCGCCGGTCCGGCCGAAGCCGGCCATCACCTCGTCGGCGATCATCATGATGCCGTACCTGGTGCAGAGCTCGCGGACCCCCTCGAGGTAGCCGTCGGGCGGGATGAGGATGCCGTTGGTGCCGACCACCGTCTCGAGGATGAAGGCGGCGATGGTGTGCGGCCCCTCGAGCTGGATGATCTCCTCGATGTTGGCGAGCGCCGAGGCGGTCTCCTCCCAGCCACGCTGGATGCCGTGGTACGGGTCGGTGACCCGGACCACCCCGGGCATGCCCGGCTCGGTGATCCAGCGGCGCGGGTCGCCGGTGAGGGCGACCGCCCCGGCGGTGGCCCCGTGGTAGCTGCGGTAGCGGGCCATGATCTTCTGCCGCCCGGTGTACTGGCGGGCCAGCTTGATGGCGTTCTCGTTGGCCTCGGCGCCGCCGTTGGTGAAGAAGAAGACGTCGATGTCGCCGGGGCAGAGCTCGGCCAGCTTCTGGCCGAGGCGGGCCCGCGGCTCGGTGGCCATGAACGGGTTGGCGAAGTCGAGGGTGTTGAGCTGCTCGGTGATCGCCTTGATGATCCGCTGCTCGCCGTGGCCGGCGTTGACCGACATGAGCTGGCTGTTGAAGTCGATGTAGCGCTTCCCCTCGGGCGTGTAGAAGTAGATCCCCTCGGCGCGGGCCACCGGGATGGGGTCGACCTTCGACTGGGCCGACCACTCGTAGAGGGTGTGCTGCCTGGTGAGGGCGACGAGCTGCTCGCCGCTGAGCTTGGCGGTCATGGGGTGGTCCTCGGTCAGGTCAGCGGGTGGTCGGGAAGACGAACTCGGGACCCTTGGCGATGGCGGTCGGCCAGCGCGAGGTCACGGTCTTGAGCCGGGTGTAGAAGTGGACGCCCTCGGCGCCGTAGATGCCGTGGTCGCCGAAGATCGAGCGCTTCCAGCCCCCGAAGCTGTGGGTGCCGACCGGAACCGGGATGGGGACGTTGACGCCGACCATGCCGGCCAGCACCCGCTGCACGAACTCGCGGGCCACGTCGCCGTCGCGGGTGAAGATGGCGGTGCCGTTGCCGTACTGGTGCTCGTTGACCAGCTTGAGCGCCTGCTCGGCGTTGGCGACCCGGACGATGGCCAGCACCGGCCCGAAGATCTCCTCCCGGTAGATGGTCATGCCGGCGGTGACCCGGTCGAAGAGGCAGCCGCCCAGGAAGTAGCCGCCCTCGCCGCCCGGCACCTTGAGCTCGCGGCCGTCGACCACCAGCACCGCGCCCTCCTTCACACCCTGGTCGACGTAGCCGCGCACCTTGGCGAGGTGCTCCTTCGTGACCAGCGGCCCCATCTCGGCCTTGGGGTCGGTGCCGGGCCGGACCAGCAGGCGCGCCAGCCGCTCCTTGAGCCGGGAGACCAGCGCGTCGGCCACGGCGTCGCCCACCGCCACGCCGACCGAGATGGCCATGCAGCGCTCGCCGGCCGAGCCGTAGGCGGCCCCCATCAGCGCGTCGGCCGCCTGGTCGAGGTCGGCGTCGGGCATGACCACGGCGTGGTTCTTGGCGCCGCCGAGCGCCTGCACCCGCTTGCCGTGCTGGGTGGCGGTGCGGTGGATGTACTCGGCCACCGGCGTCGAGCCGACGAAGCTGACCGCGGCCACGCCCGGGTGGGTGATGAGCGCCTCCACCGCCTCCCTGTCGCCGTTGATGACGTTGAGGACGCCGGGGGGCAGGCCGGCCTCGAGGGCCAGCTCGGCCAGCCGCATGCCGCAGGAGGGGTCGCGCTCCGAGGGCTTGAGCACGAAGGTGTTGCCGCAGGAGACCGCCAGCGGGAACATCCAGAGCGGCACCATGGCCGGGAAGTTGAACGGGGTGATGCCGACGCAGACGCCGACCGGCTGGCGCAAGGAGTAGCTGTCGACGCCGCTCCCGACGTTCTCGGAGAACTCGCCCTTCTGCAGCTGCGGGATGGCGCAGGCGAAGTCGACGTTCTCCAGGCCGCGGGCCAGCGAGCCGTGGGCGTCGCTCAGCACCTTGCCGTGCTCGGAGGTGATGAGCCGGGCCAGCTCGTCGGCGTGCGCTTCGATCAGCTGCTTGAACCTGAACATCACCTTGGCGCGGCGGGCCGGCGGGGTGGCGGCCCAGGCCGGGAGCGCTGCTGCGGCGGCGGCCACCGCGGCGTCGACCTCCTGCCGGTTGGCGAAGGCGACCTGCCTGGTGACCTGGCCGGTGGCCGGATCGTAGACGTCGCCGAAGCGCCCGCTGGCGCCGGCGACCGACTTCCCTGCGATGAGGTGTCCGACGGTCATGCTCGTCCCTGCGCTTTCGGGTGGTGGGGGAGGCCGGGTGGTCATGGAGGCGACGGGCGGAGCCTAGCGATGTGTAGTATATTAATCAAGTGAGTTGAGATATGGGACAGCCTGCCAGCGCCCGCCGAGGAGCACCGAGGAGCACCATGAGCCCGAGAAAGCCCCGCGCCACCAGCGCCAAGGTCCCGCCGCCGTTCGACATCGGCGAGCGGCTGCGGGAGCTCCGGGAGCGGCTCGGGCTCTCGCAGCGCGCCCTGGCCACCCGGGCCGGCGTCACCAACGGGATGATCTCGCTCATCGAGAAGAACCGCAGCAGCCCCTCGGTGGCGACGCTCAAGAAGATCCTCGACGGTCTCTCGATGTCGCTGGCCGACTTCTTCGCGACCGGGCAGCCGGCGCAGGACCGCCCCTTCTTCAAGGCCGAGGAGCTGACCGAGATCGGCGGCGGCGCCATCTCCTACCTGCAGGTCGGCTCCAGCCTGCAGGGGCGGGCGCTGCAGCTGCTCCACGAGCGGCTCGCCCCCGGCGCCGACACCGGCGCCGCCATGCTGCGCCACGAGGGTGAGGAGGCCGGGGTGGTGGTCCGCGGGGAGATCGAGCTGACTGTGGGGAAGGCCACCCGACTGCTGCGGGCCGGCGACGCCTACGCCTTCGAGAGCAGCGTCCCCCACCGCTTCCGCAACCTCGGCAAGACCACCTGCGAGATCGTCAGCGCCTGTACGCCGCCGTCGTTCTAGGTCCACCGCCCGTGACCGCCGCCCTCCCGCCACCGCCACTGCCACCGCCGCCGCCACGGCTGCCGCCGCAGCCGGCCGGCCTGCGCCGCGGCCGGGAGCGCGCGCCGTGAAGACCGCGACCAGGGCGAGCCTGGCGCTGGCCGGGTCGGCCGCCTGCTGGGGGCTGGCCACCGTGGCCACCAAGGGGCAGCTTGCCGACGTGGCGCCCATGCCCATGCTGCTGATCCAGCTCTCGGCCAGCGTCGCCTTCCTCTGGGCGGCGGTGCTGGTGACCCGCACGACGGTCCCGCTCGACCCCGCCGCGCTGCGGGCCTCGCTGAGCGGCCTGCTCGAGCCGGGGCTGGCCCACAGCTTCGGCACCGCCGGCCTCGCCCTGACCACGGCCAGCGCCACCACGCTCATCAACGCCGCCGAGGCGCCGGCCACGGTGCTGCTCGCCTGGCTCTTCCTGCGGGAGCGGATCGGCCCCAAGACCCTGCTGGTGGCCGCGGCGGCCGGGGCCGGAGTCCTGCTGGTGATCCTGCCCGACCTCGATGGCCTCGGTGGCGGCTCGCTGGCCGGCGACGGGCTGGTCGGCCTGGCCACGCTGCTGGCCGCCTTCTACGTCGTCGTCTCGCGCCGGCTCATCGGCGGCATGGCGGCGCTGCCGCTGGTGACGCTGCAGCAGACGGTCGGGCTGCTCTGGGCGGCGCTGGCGCTGCTCTTGGCCGCCGCGCTCGGCGGGGTCCCGCTCGGACTGGCCGGGCTCTCTCCGCGCACCATCGCCCTGGCCGCCCTCACCGGCGTGGTCCAGTACGCCGTCGCCTTCTGGCTCTGGCTCATCGGGCTGCGCCACCTGCCGGCCAGCCGCGCCACCCTCTTCCTCTCGCTCATCCCGGTCTTCGGCGTGGCCGGCGGGGCGCTGCTGCTCGGCGAGCGGCTCGCCCCGGGCCAGTGGATCGGCGCCGCGCTGGTGCTGCTGGCGGTGCAGGCGCTGGTGCGCACCGAGCGCGAGCCGAACCTTCCTACCCATCCACCCACCACCGGAGCGACCACCAGATGAAGAACTGGCAGAAGAACCAGGAAGTCCAGAAGCGCGCCGAGCGCGTGCTGCCGCTCGGCGTCAACTCCAACTTCAGGTACTGGGGCGAGGGGCTCACCCCCTACGTGAAGCGGGCCAAGGGGGCCCACCTCTGGGACGTCGGCGGCAACCAGTTCATCGACTACCGGCTCGCCTTCGGCCCCATCATCCTCGGCCACGCCTTCGAGGCGGTCGACCAGAAGGTGGTCGAGGAGATCAAGCACGGCGTCCTCTTCGCCATGACCGGCGAGCTGGAGATCGAGGTCGCCGAGCTGATCGTGGAGATGTGCCCGGGCGTGGAGATGGTCCGCATGGCCTGCTCCGGCACCGAGGCGACCATGCACGCGGTCCGGGTGGCGCGGGCCTTCACCGGGCGCGAGCTGCTGCTCAAGTTCGAGGGGAACTACCACGGCTTCCAGGACCACACCCTATGGAGCACCTACGCGCCGGCCGAGGCCTACGGCAACCGCCGCAGCCCCATCCCCATCGCCGCCTCCTCCGGCATCCCCAGGGTGCTGGGCGAGAAGATCATCACCCTGCCGTTCAACGACGTGGAGGGGTTCGAGCGGGTGATGCGCACCCACGGCGACCAGCTGGCCGCCGTGATCACCGAGCCCTGCCAGGGCAACTGCGGCGCCATCACCCCCCAGCCCGGCTTCCTCGAGCTGATCCGCAAGCGGACCACCGAGCACGGCGCGCTCTTCATCCTCGACGAGGTCAAGACCGGCTTCCGCGTCGCCAACGGCGGCGCCCAGGAGCTCTACGGGATCCGCCCCGACCTCGCCACCTACGCCAAGGCGCTCGGCAACGGATACCCGGTGGCGGCGCTGGGCGGCACCCGCGAGGTGATGAGCATCATCGGCCACGGGGTCTCGGTGGGCGGCACCTACACCAACAACAAGGCCGGCATCGCCGGGGCCTGGGCCACGCTCAAGCTGCTCGAGGCCGAGCCGGTCATCGAGACCATCAACCGGCGCGGCACCCGGCTGATGAAGGGGCTGGAGGCGATCTTCAGGGCCAACGGCGAGCAGGTGGTGATGAGCGGCTACCCGGGCATGTTCGCCTTCGCGCTCGGCGTCGAGAAGGTCACCTGCCAGCGCGAGTGGGCGCTGAGCGACCGCGAGCGGCTGCTGCGGCTGGCCGAGGCGGCCATGGAGCGCGGGGTGATGCCCGACTACGACCCGCGCGAGCCCTGGTTCCTCTGCTACTCGCACAGCGAGGCCGACATCGACAGGACGCTCGAGGTCTACGCCGAGATCGTCAAGACGGTGAAGTGACCGCGGCGCGGCCCCCCGGCGCGATGGCCCCGGGGGCGCCCGGCGCGGGCGCTCAGGTGGCCAGCCCCCAGCCCGACTTGCGGGTCACCACCAGCCTCATCCCGCGCCGCGCCAGCCGCTCGAAGAAGGGCGCGCACGGGACCGCCCGCTCGGGCGGCAGCGCCCCGCTGGCGGTGATCTCGCCGGCCGCCAGCATCTGGGCGGCGACCGCCGGCGGCGAGCCGGTGTCGATGTCGAGGCCGATGCCCCAGTCCGGCATGCCGCGGGTGTGCAGGTCGACCACCCAGGTGACCTTCTTGCCCTGGCGGGTCCCCTTCACGATGGAGCGGACCACCTCGTACTGCTTCAGCCTGCCGACCTGCCGCGCCGGCGGCTGGCTCATGGCCACCCGGTCGACCAGGTCGATGGGGCGGACCAGGGTGCCGGTGAGATCGACCGGCTCATGCGAGGCCAGGCCGAGGTCTCTCAGGAAGCGGACCTTCGCGAGGAAGTCCGGGTCGAAGGCGATCTTGAAGCTCACCTCGCGGACCCCCATGCCGGCGTAGGAGCGCGGCAGCGTCGCCACCTCGGAGTGGATCGTGTACATGGGCCGGCGCAGCCCGACCGGCGAGGGGAAGCGGTGCGGTGCGTCCCCCGACATGGGCCCGACGAAGGTGAGCTTGCCCCGGGTGAAGACGGCCGGCTCCATGGAGAACTCCTCCAGGATGGTCTTGAGCGAGTAGGCGACCGGGAGCGCCTGCTGCGGCCGGTACCTCGTGGCGTCCATGCCGCCGACGCGGCAGTGGATCTCTCGCACCTCGTCGAGCTGCTCGGCGCCGTGGCGCGCCAGCAGGTTGGTGATCCCGGGGGCCGCCCCCATGCCGAGCAGGGCCAGCCGGCCGGCCGCCCTGAAGCGCTCGTCGAGCTCGAGCTGCTTCAAGGTGACGTGGAAGAGGCCACCCATGTCGACGTAGTGGGCCCTTGCCGCCAGGGCCGCCTCCATCACCGCCAGGTTGTGCTGGTACTGGACGGCGTTGATCACCACCAGCGCCCCCGACAGGGCGGCCGCCGCCCCGGTGGTGTCGCGCACGTCGACGCGGACCGCCCGCAGCAACGGCCGCCCGTCCCCCTGCAGCGAGGCGACCAGCGCCTCGGCCTTGGCGAGGTCGTAATCGGCCACCAGCAGCTCGTCGCTGGCGGCGCAGGTCTCCACGAGATCACGGACGGTGATCCGCCCCATCGCTCCGGCGCCGCCGACCACCGCGAAGGTGCGGGGGCCGGCCCCGGCCGGCTCGCGCGCCGTCGCGCCGCGCCGGCTCACGTGACCTCCCGCTGGCTGTTCGGGAACCAGAAGGACTTGACCTCCTGCACGTAGTCGATGTGGACGTGCTTGGCCTCGCGGAAGGCGTCGAGCCCCTCCTGGCCCAGCTCGCGGCCGATGCCGCTCCAGCGCGAGCCGCCGAAGGGGCCGGCGTCGTTGTCGGTGAGCGGGTCGTTGACCCAGAAGGTGCCGGCCCTGATGTTCTCCATGGCGTGGAGGGCCAGCTGCAGGCTCCTGGTGTAGACGATCGCCCCGAGCCCGTAGCGCGAGTCGTTGGCCATGCGGATCGCCTCCTCGGCGTCCTCGGCCACGATGAGCGAGATGACCGGGCCGAAGATCTCCTCGGTGGTCGGCAGGCTGCCGTGGCGGACCCCGCCGAGGATGGTCGGGGCGTAGAAGTGTCCCGGCCGCTGCAGCCGCTGGCCGCCCAGCAGCACCGTGGCCCCTTCCGCCACCGCCCGGGCCACCTGCCCCTCCACCTTCTCGAGCGCCGCCGCGGTGATGAGCGGGCCGACGTCGGTCGCCCCGTCGAGCGGGTCCCCCACCACCAGCGTCTTCACCCAGGCCACCAGCCGCTCGGTGAACTCGGCGGCGATCTCCTTGACCAGGTAGATGCGCTTCGAGGAGGTGCAGACCTGCCCGGCGTTGAGCAGCCGCGCCCAGGCGACCGCCTGCACCGCCACCTCGAGGTCGGCGTCGGCGAAGACGATGAAGGGGTCGATGCCGCCCAGCTCCAGGTTGACCTTCTTGAGCTGCCGGCCGGCCTCGGCGGCCACGTGCCGCCCCACCTCGGTCGAGCCGGTGAAGGCGATCAGATCGACCTCGGGGTGCTGCAGCAGCGCCTCGCCGGCCCCGGCTCCGTCGCCGGTCACCACGTTGACCACCCCGGGCGGGAGCAGCTGGTAGGCCCTGGCCATCATCAGGTTGGAGAGCGGGTTCTGGTGCGGCGGCTTGCAGACCACGGTGTTGCCGGCCGCCAGCGCCGGGGCCACCTTCCAGGCCATCAGCAGCAGCGGGAAGTTGAAGGGGGCGATGGCCGCCACCACGCCGTACGGCTCCTTGATGGTGAAGTTGAGCTGGTGCGGCGCTACCGGCGGGATCGAGTTGCCGCGGCTGCTGCGCCCCACCTCGGCGTAGTACTCGAAGCAGGCCGCCACCCACTCGACGCAGTCCATCGACTCGATGAGCGGCTTGCCGGTCTCCCGGGTCATGAGCCTGGCCAGCGCCTGGCCCTGGTGCCGGATCGCCTCGCCCACCTTGCGCAGGAGGATCGCCTTCTCCAGCCCCGGCAGCTTGCCCCAGGCGGCCTGGGCGGCCCGGGCGCTCCGGACCGCCCGGTCGACGTCCTCGGCGCCGCAGTCGGCGGCCAGGCCGACCAGCTCGCCGGTGGCCGGGTTGCGGATCTCCCGCGTCACCGTGGAGCGCGCGGCCTGCCACTGGCCGCCGACCAGGATCGGGGCCGGGCTCGGGGTGGTGGTCATGGTCAGCCCTCCGTGGGCGGCGTCACCAGCGACGACCGCAGGTAGACGAACTGGTCGCCGCTCTGCATGTAGTTCTCGATCGTCTCGACCACGGTCGCCGCCTTGAGCCAGGCCGGCCCGGCCGCCACCACCCGCGCCTCGATGAGCGTGGAGAGCGACACGAAGCCGAGCCACTCGGCCCGGGCCCGGAAGGCGTCGAGGATCAGCCCCTCCACCTCGGCCTGGTTCTTGAGCCGCGGGTCGATGGCCATGGCCTGCAGGTAGATGGCGTTGTTGTCGCCGTAGTTGGGATCGTCGCGGACCCCGAGCTCGTCGTGGTTCTCCAGCGGGCTGCCGATGGCGTAGGCCACCAGCCGACCGGAGACCCGGTCGCGCAGCCCGACGCCGACGGCGCGCAGGTGGCCGAGCGTCGCCTCCAGCGTCTCGACCGGGTACTGCAGCAGCGGCCGTCGGCCGTCGGTGGAGCCGTACTGCTCGTCCTCGAGCTCGTGCACCTGCGGCATGAGCTGCTTCGAGGCCGGGCCGCCGAGATCGACCACCTCGAGCGTGCCGGGCGGCAGGTCGATGGGGCCGGGGCGGACCTCGGGGCCGTCGGCCACGCTGGCCGGGGCCGGGGAGCCGATCAGCTCGGAGACCGACTGGCGCAGGATGGCGATCGCCTCCTCGATGGCCGAGGGCTCCATGTCGTAGCGGGGGTAGAAGCGGAGCGTCCGCTCGCCGGCCGGCAGCAGGATCAGGCCGTTGCGGAAGGCCCGCTCCCGCAGCCACTCGCGCCAGTCGGCGCGGACCACGTCGATGGCCAGCAGGCAGCCCTGGCCGCGGGCGTTCTGCAGCAGGTCCTTGTAGTCCTTGGCGAGCTGCTCCAGCCCCTGGCGGGCCAGCTCACCGGTGCGCCGCACCTCCTCGAGGTCGAGCCGGTCGAGGTAGCCGAGCAGCCGCAGCATGCCGACCGAGTCGCCCTCCCAGGTGGTGTTGAACTTCTTCTCCTCCTGGAAGAACGTGGCCAGGTCCTCGCTGACGAAGAGCAGGCCGTTCTGGGCCTTCTTGGCCCAGACCACCACGTCGGGCGGGCAGGGCAGGTCGAAGAGCTCGTGGGCCCAGAGCTTGCCGGTGGCGCCCCAGCCGGTCTGCACCTCGTCGAACATGAGCGGCACGTCGTAGATGCGCGTCAGCAGCCGGAGCCGCTGGAAGAAGCTGGCCGAGGCGAACTTGACGCCGCCCTCGCACTGGATCGGCTCGACCAGCACGCCGGCGACCCGCAGCGCCCGCTTGAGCACCGCCGGGTCGATGAGGGCCCGCTGCAGCTCGACGAACTGCTGGACCATGGCCGGCCACTGCGCCCGGTCGGCCGGCAGCCGGGCCAGCAGCTCGTCGCAGGCCTTGAGCTGGCGCTTGAACTGCTCGAGCGGGCGCGGCGCGCCGATGACCCGGCCGGTCACCAGCAGCGTCCAGACCTGCTCGAGCGCCTTCTCGTCGCGCCGCTGGGTGCGCCACCTGGAGCGCGGGTCCTCGACCGGGAAGAGGGCGTGCGGCCAGTCGAAGGTCGGGAAGCCGAGCCGGGCCTTGCGCTTGTGGGTGGCGGCCAGGCTGCCGAGGGTGCGGCCGTGGAAGGCCCCCTCGAAGGGGATGATGAAGAAGCCCTGCTTGTCGGCGATGGCGTTGGTCTCGGCCTGGCCCGGGTCGGCCGGGCTCATCTTGACCCGGTTGAGGAGCACCGCCTTGATGGCGTTCTCCACCGCCTCGGCGCCGGTGTTGACCATGAAGTAGCGCGGCGTGCCGGCCGGGGCGATCCGGCCGAGCGCCGCCTTGATCTTGAGGGAGAGGGTGGTCTGGTACTCGGAGTGGGCGTAGCGGGAGGCGACGAACGGCAGGCCGCGCAGCACCGAGGCCACCACCTCGAGATCGTTCTCGCCGAAGGGCTGGGTGGCGATCAGCGCGCCGAGATCCATGAAGCGGTAGGGCTCGCCGTTCGGGTCGCGGTCGACCGTGGCCAGGTAGGGGCCGACGCTCTCGGAGGGGTCGAAGGCGAGTGGGAGCGAGCTGAAGAGCCCGTCCTTGGCGGCGTCGAGCGCCGCCTGGCTGGCCGGCAGGTCGCGGGCCACCGCCTTCTCGAGCAGCGTGTCGGCGTCGGCGAAGCGAGGCGGCACCCTCACGTGGATGTCGCCGGCCCTGTAGCTGGCCTGCAGCACGGCGATCCGCGCCAGGTAGCGGGCCACCTCGGCCAGGGCGGCCGGGATGGGATCGGCGGCCGGGGGGCTGGCCGGGATGGGATCGGCGGCCGGGGGGCTGGGCGGCGTGGCGGCGGGGGCCGGGGTCGGCTCGTTCGACTGGGGACGGACGGTGGGGACGGTGGTGGCGGCGGCGGTGGTCATGAAGGTGCTCGAAGCTGGAGGTGCGGGGCGGGTGGAGGCGACGGGGTCGAACCGGCTCCCGGTGAGGCGGAGGGCGCCGGCCGGCCCGGGAGAGGGCGGCGAGGGTGGCCCGGGGACGTGCGGGCCGATGGGTGGGGTGGATGAGCATTCGAAGGACTCCAGAGAGGCGGACCCGATCTACGCCCTGAGTGTACGCCCTGAGTGCACCCGACATGCCATAGCCCATCGGGGCTGGACGTGGGCCGGCCCATCCAAGTATCCGTCAGCAAAGACGAAAACTGATGGAGGCGACCCGGGATGGTGCGCCGTCCATGCAGCCGGGAGGGCCGTATGCAGCGCGGCATGAGTGACCGATGCGTCGCTGCGGGGTCCGGCCGGGCATCCCCCAAAGGGGTCCAAAAGGAAGGAGCCGGCCCCGTGAAGGACCGGCTCCGGTGAGGCGGTGAGCGGGAGGCCTAGAAGAAGACGACCACTCCGGTCGAGATCAGCGAGTTGTTCTTCAGGAACTTTGCGGCCGGGTCGGCCGGGTCGAGCAGCGCCGCCTTGTTGCCGAAGACTTTCTGCGT
>JANMRY010000187.1:0-18340 GCA_031388695.1 Anaeromyxobacter sp.
TCCAGCGGGTGCTAGCCGCCGCACGCAAGGGGACGTTTGATGTGCTGGTGGTCTGGAAGCTCGACCGCTTCGGCAGGAGCACGCTCGACCTGCTGGCTAATATTTCCCAGCTCCACACGGCGGGCGTTCGCTTCGTGGCCTGCACCCAGGGGCTCGACCTGCGGCCGGACGGCGACGCGGTGTCAAAGCTCCTCCTGACGATGCTGGCCGGCGTTGCCGAATTCGAGCGCGGCCTCATCCGTGAGCGCGTGCTGCTGGGGATGCGGAAGGCGAAGCGGGATGGCAAGTCCATCGGCCGCCCCCGGGTCGCGTCGGTGTTCATCGAGGCCCGGGCGAAGCGCCTGCGGGCCGCCGGGAAGAGCTGGGCCGAGACGGCTAGCGCGGTGGGCTGCACCATCGCGTCCACCCGGCGCGCTGCGGCTCGCTGACCGGCTAGAGCCTCCGGGGCCCGGGGTCGAGCGCCTGCGCCCTCCTGGCGGGCGCCTGCTTCGTCTGGAGCACCTGGCCCGCTGCTAGCCGGCGGCACCGACCACGGCCCCCACGGGCCCGGCCGATGCCGCCGCGCTCCGGTCCCTACGCTGCGACGGCCGCCCGACCCGGGACCACGCCGAGGAAGCGGCCCAGCTCGGCCAGCTCGGCGAGGCTGGCCAGCGTGTCGAGGTGCTCGCCTTGGTCGTCTAGCAGCGCAACCGCCTGGCCTATGGTGCGCCCGGCCAAGTCCTCGACAGTGACTAGCCCGAAGGTGAAGCCCCGCCGCGTCGCCTCTGCCATGACCGCCTCAACCGCCGCCCTGCGCTCCATGTGGACCCCTTGGTGTTGGTGTCCTTGCCGTCTCCCATGGAACGCGCCGGGGCGTCAAGGAATGGTTGACGGATAGTCCTATCGACAGGCTGTCGCGCCGCTATCGCAGCGAGCGCAAGCGGGCGTGGGAATGGGAGGAAGTGGCGGCCAAGAATTCGACCGGGGCCGGGCGCCTTGAGGTGGACGGGGTGGAGCGGCCGGGCCGCCCGGAACGCCGGCAAGCTGGCCAGCGGCTACCCGGACGTTCGGTGCGACTTTCGACCCCCTCATGGTCAACGGGTGGTCAACGGCGCGGCGCGCCTCCATGAACGCGCTGGCCAGCGGGCCCGGGGCTGCGCCGTTGGCACGACCAAGAGTCGTCGAGGGGTCCGGCGAGGGGCGCCCGGGTCGAGGGGCTGCTCGGCCTGGTCGGTGTCCGGGTCGAGGGCCTGCTCGGGTCGAGGGGCGCCCGGGTCGAGCGGCTGCTGGGCTCGGGGCCGTCGCACGGGGCGCGCCAGCGTCGAGGAGCCGCTCGGGCCTCTAGCGCCGCGCTGGGGCTCTCCTGCTCGACGGGGCGCCGCGTGGGCCAGCCCGGGGGCGCTGGCGTGCCCTGGCGCCGCGCCGGGGCCGTCCCTGCCACCCGGCCTGTGTCGTCTTGTCGTCGAGCAGCCGCTCGGGTCCGGGCGTGCCGGCGTCGAGGGGGCGCTCGGTCGGCCGGCGTCGAGGGGCTGCTCGGTCGAGGGGCGTGCCGGCGTTGGCGTATCGGCCGCTCGCCCCCTTGGCTGGCCGGCGCCGCTCCGGTCGCCTGGTTGTCCGGGTCGAGCCGCCGCTGGCCAGCGCCTAGCCGGTGGCCTGGTGTCGAGGCGGCCTGCGTCGGGCGGCGGCCGGGTGATGGCGTCGGGTGGCGGGGGAGGGGGGGGTATCTATTCACTCAGCGTCATCATGACTACCCCCACACCCCGATATGGGGCACCCGGTCCGCGCCAGACCCCAGCGCGGATAACTTTCCCGCCTGGGGCCTTATGAGACTTAGGGTGAACTGACGGGCGACCTACGCCGGCTCCACCTCGGCCGCCACGGCTTGAGTCATGGCCGCGTCGTGCTCCTTCACCTGCTTGGCCGCCCAATCCTTGGTGTCGAAGGTCCTCTCTCGCATGGCCTTCTCGATGGCTAGGGTCTCATGGTACTCGCGCGCCGCCCCGGCAACGGTCCAGGTGGCGGCCAGCCCCAGCCGCTCAACCTCCGAGCGCACCGCCTCGACCTGCACGCGGAAGAACTCTTTGCGCGGGTTGACCTTGTTCACCTGGCCCTCAACGAACTTCTTGTGAAGCGCCCGCTCCAAGGTCGGGGCGTCGTCGGTCCGAATGAGGGCGTGGATGTCGAAGGCGAAGGGCACGCTCGCATCCCCCAGCTCCCGGATGCGGTCCTCTGGTTCGAGGCGCCGGGTCATCCCGATCTTGAGGACGTTCTCGCCAAACGAGCCCTGGTTGGAAATGACGTAGATGTGGCCGGCGCGGGTCTGCTGCGCCATCGACAGGGCGCGCTTGTTCTTCTCCTCGGCAACGCGCAGGCGCTCGTTGACCTCGTTGAGCTGGGCCTCGTACTTGGCCTTCTGCTCGTCGGTCGCCTTGTCGAACTCGGCCTGAACGCGGGCTTGCAGCTTGTGAAGCGTCTCCTCTTCCTTCGCGGCCTCCTTGATGGCGCGCTCGTACTCCCGCTGCGCCTTCTCTTCCTCCCGAATCTGCTCCCGGAGCTGGCGCTGCTCCTCCCTGTCTTTCTCGCGCAGCTCGTGGACCGCGACCGCCCACTTCAACTCCTGAAGCCTGGCGTCGAGGTACTCGGGCTCTACTCGTGCGTCACGGAACGCCCTGCCGTTGAGGTTGACGAGCGCGAAGGCGTCGCGGACCTTCTGCTCTAGCGTCCCGTAGTTGTCCCGCTTGGCGCTGGCCAGGATGGTGTCGACCTTGCCGTTGAAGGCATCCACCACGAAATTGATAGCGGTCTCCCTTCTGTTCGCCTCAACGTAGTCGGTCGTGGCGGCGGCCCGCTCCTTGACCATGCGGCGGGTGTGCTCCCGGGCTGCCTTGAGCTTCTGGCCTGCCTCGTCGAATCCGTACTCCTCGCCCAGCGCGTCGAGCACTGAGAAGGTCGGGATGAGGTAGCGGTCGCCATAGCCCTCGACGACGTTCTTCATCGCCTCGACCGTCTTGGCCCACTTGTCGGCATCGCGCTTCGCCTCCAGCGCCTCGCCCGCAACCTCCTCGGCCTTGGCCAGCGCTCCGGCAACGATGGTGCCCGCCTCGGCTCGGGCGTGGCTCAAGGTCTCCAGCGACTCCGAGACGTTCAAGCCCGCCTCCTTGTGCTTCGCCTCAACGTAGTCGTCGGCCTTCTGCCGCTTGGCCAGCGCCTCGTCTAGAACCGTCGCAGCCTTGCGGCGTGCCTCGTCGGCGCTTTGCGCGGCTGAGGCGTCGGCTACGGTCCGCATCATGGCGGCCGTGCTCTCGGCGTCCTTGACGAGGCCGGCGGCGCGCCCTTGCGCTGCGGCAACGACCCGGGCCGCGTGCGCCTCGGCGTCCGGGATGGCCTGGTACTTGGCGAGTGCGGCGGCGCGGGCCTCGGCCTCCGCGAGGGCTAGACGGAGGCGCTTGCCCTTGGCCAGCAGGTACGCCACGACCGCGACCAGCCCGGCCAGCGCGACCAGAGCCGCTACAAGTCCGATGTCCATCTTGACCCCCGGTGCCCCTGTGAGCCCTGGAGTCTACGCGGCCGACCGACAAGGGGCGTTGATGGGGCTCAACTCTGCGTCCGCCGGTCTACCGTGTGGGGCCGCCCCCCGCTGGCCAGCGGCCTCATGCGCCAGGCCCGGAGGCGCGAGAGGTGAACCACCGAGTCGAAGCGGCCCGCGCAGCCCTGGCCAGCGGCGGCCTCGCACGGCGGCTCGGGGCAGGGCGTGTTGGTCACAACGTCTCTCCAGTAGGCGATGCGCAACTCTACGAGGTTGGTCATGTCGGGCAGTCTCCAGGGCGGACGGACGCGGGGTAGACCAGACCACGGGACGCGGGGCCTGTCGATGTGGGGGCTGGCCGGCGGGGGAGGGGCGGCGAAGCTCAGGCAGAACCAAGAGACAGCGAAGCGCAACCGCAACGGTTGGTAGGGCCTCTCGGTCGGGCCGGACGAGCTGGCCCGCTTGCGTTGCCTGTATGTTGTAATTCGCCAGCCCCATCTGGTTGGACATGACGCAGCAGGCGTGGAGGTCGATGTCGAAGCGTTGCGCGGCGACGGCGAGGAGGAAGCCGAAGTTCTGGTTGGTGAGCTTCGACGGTCGGAGCAGGAACTGACGGTCCAGGCAGCGACGAGTGACGAGGTAGGTGGTGCCGGCGATGATTCGACGAGGGGCGGTCATGGTGACCGGACCTATCGCAGCCGCCATGCCACCCCCCGACCAATGGCATTCCGCGGACTTGTGCGATCCCGTATCCGATCGGGGCGTCCGTCAGGCGGACCACCACGTCCGCGGAACTACTCTGGGACGGGGATGGATGACACGAAGAGTCGACACCACCCCCGGTCCGTGCTGTCATCCTCCTCGGAGGCGCACGTGCGCGGATACCTGATGTCCTGGCTCGCCAAGGACTCCAACGGACAGACGCTGGGGACCTTCACCAAGGCCCGCCCCGACGACTGGCTGGTCTGGGAGGCCGGCCCCTGGCGCCCCACCTACCAGCCCCGCGACACGCTCGCTCACGACGGCCTCATCACCAGCGTCCCCCACGGCGCCGGCGAGTCGCTCGCCATCGCCCTCGAGCCGCCCACCGCCCGCCCCTACCTCTCGCTCGGCCGCGCCGCCGACAACGACATCGTGGTCGACGACGCAACCCTCTCGCGGGTCCACCTGCTGCTGCAGCGCGAACCGCTCGGCTGGACCGTCCGCGACGCCGGCTCCACCAATGGTTCCAGCGTCGACGGCGCCCCCATTGGCCCCGACGCCGTCGCCCTCCAGACTGGCCAGCGACTGTTGGCCGGCTCGGTCCGCTTCACGTTCTACGACCCGGGTGGGCTCTACTTGAGGCTGCGCGGCAAGGGCTGAGCGTTAGATCCCCAACTACTCTGGGGAGGTTGGGGAGGGGTCGCGCCATGGTCAAGAAGCTGCTGCTCGCACTGGTCTTTTCCCTCCTCGCCGTCCCCCTCCTCGTGGTGGCCGTGGCCCTCACCCGCCCCGACACCTTCCAGGTGGAGCGCTCCACCCGGTTGGCTGCCCCCCCGGCGGCGGTCTACGCCACGGTCGTCGACTTCCGGCAGTGGGAGCGCTGGTCGCCCTGGGCCAAGCTCGATCCGAAGCAGAAGACCACCCTGGTCGGCGAAGGTGTCGGCGCCGTCTACACCTGGAGCGGCGACGACAAGGTCGGCTCTGGCCGCATGACCATCGTCGAGGCGGTGCCCGACGCCCGGGTCGGCATCAAGCTCGAGTTCCTGAGCCCCTTCGAGACGACCAACGAGACCACCTTCGTCATCGCCGCCGACGGCGCCGGCTCTCGCCTCACCTGGCTGATGAAGGGGCGCCACGGCTTTGTCGGGCGAGCCATGTCGATCTTCATGGACATGGACAAGATGATCGGGCCGGACTTCGAGAAGGGACTGGCTTCGCTCAAGGTCGAGCTGGAGCGCCCGCCCATGCCCGCGCCCGCCCCGCCCAGGTAACCCTCCCGACCCCCTTCCCCCCGGGCACCCCCCGCCCCCGCCCCCGCCCCCGCCCACGCCCACGCCCAGCGCGCATCCCGACCCGGCCCGCCCGGCACCCCCTACCCCGGCTCGAGCGCCTGGCGCAGCCTGAGCCGGGCCTCGCGCCGCACCGCCGCCCCACGCTGGCGCTCCCGCTCCAGCTCGCTCCCCGCCAGCAGCGGCGGCACCGGCCGGGGGTGCTGGTCGGGCCCCAGCGCCACGAAGGTGAGGAAGGCCTCGCAGCAGAGCTGCTGCTCGCCGGTGAGCGGCTCCTCGGTCAGCACCAGCACGCCCACCTCCATCGAGGTGGCGAAGACGGCGTTGACCTGGGCGCGGATCAGCGCGATCTGCCCGATGCGGACCGGCGAGCGGAAGGCCAGCTGGTCGATCGAGGCGGTCACCACCGGGAGACGTGCGTGGCGCATGGCCGCCATCCCGGCGGCGAGGTCGATCCAGGCCATCACCGTCCCGCCGAAGGCGGTGCCGTGGCCATTGGCGTGGCTCGGCATCACCAGCTGGGTCATCTCCACGTGGGACGCCGAGACCGGGACGGGCGTCATGGCTGCCATGTAGTATCCTCCGCTCCTTTTCGAGGTGCCCTGCATGCCGCTCGACGTCCGGCTCATCGACCACGCCCGCGATCCGCTCGCCAAGCTCTACGGAGCCTACCGCACCTGCTACACGCCCAAGACCCCCCGCGAGGTCTGGGACGAGATCGGCGACGGCCGCATCCCCCCGGAGAAGATCAAGGAGTTCATCGGCGAGCGGCTCAAGACCGGCCACGCCTCGCCGCTGGAGCAGGTGGTCTTCTGGTTCGGCATCAGCGGCGTCTCGCGCGCCCTCTCCCACCAGTTCGTCCGCCACCGCGTCGGCATCAGCTTCGAGCAGCAGTCGCAGCGCTACGTCCGCTACAAGGAGGAGCGGCTCGACTACGTCATGCCGAAGAGCTGGGAGAAGCAGGGGCTCTCCGACGAGTACGACAAGCTCATGAAGGAGATCACCCGGGTCTACGAGGAGGCGCTCGCCAAGGGGATCCCGGCCGAGGACGCCCGCTTCGTGCTCCCCAACGCCACGCCCACCAACTTCCAGGTGATGGTCAACTTCACCGAGCTGCTCCACATCGCCGACCTGCGGCTCTGCTGGCGGGCCCAGTGGGAGATCCGCCAGATGGTGGCGATGATGCGGCGCGAGGTGATGAAGGTGGTGCCGGAGATCGGCGGCTACCTGCAGCCCAAGTGTGGCGACAAGCGGATGGGCTACTGCGACGAGCCGCTCAAGGAGTGGGAGCTCTGCCCCATCGGCAAGGTCCGCCCGCACAAGGAGCAGCTGCTCGACGTCTTCAAGCAGTACCGCTCCGGCCAGCTGGTGCCGCTCGACGAGACGCTGATCCGCTCGGTCGAGGACGCCGGCACCGAGTAGCCCGGCCTCCACCGCCGCGCCACCCCGACCCCTGCGGGGAGACCTGTCCACCCGGGTCTCGCCATATGATGACCCCATGCTCGACCGTCCACCGGCCCTCCCTCATCGCCGCAGCCGCCTCGCCCTCCCTCTCCGGCACAGCCGCCTCGCCCTCCCGATCGCCCTCGCCCTCGCCGTGACGGCCGCCGCCCTCGGCCCCGGCCAGGCCGCCGCCCAGGCGCAGAACATGGGCGGGACGCCCCGCCTCGGCCTGCCGCTGCCGGTGACCGGCGTGGCCGCCGCCGAGGAGCCGACCGCCACCACCGTCAACCCGGCCGGCATCGGCTTCGTCCACGCCCCGGGGCTCCAGTACTTCCACGTCGAGGGGGACGGCGGGGACGGCGACGGCCTCTACGCGGCCGGCCTGCTCGGCCCCTTCGGCCCGGCCTTCTCTGTCGAGTGGGTCCGGCCAGACGCCGGCCCCCGCTACCGGCTCACCACGCTCGGGCTGGCCCTCACCGACGGCCGCGTCGTCTCGCTCGGCTTCGCCTGGCGCTGGTGGAGCTCACACGACGCCACCATCGAGCCCATGCACGCCTGGGACGTCGGCCTCACCCTGCGCCCCTGGCGCCACCTCTCGGTGGCCGCCTCGGCGCTCGGCTTCGACCTGAAGTACGCCGGGGTCCGCCAGCCGGTGCAGTACGACCTCGGGTTCGCGCTGCGCTTCCTCGGCGACTCGCTCACCCTGTCGGCCGACCTGCTGGCCAACGACAAGGCCGACCGGTCCTTCGACGTGACCGGCGGGGCGGCCGGCCTGGCCCTCGAGCTGGGCAACGGCCTGGCCCTCGCGGCCCAGTACCGCTTCCCGCTGGGGAAGGTCGGGGCCTTCCCGGTGCAGGCCGACCGGGCCGGGGTCCTCTCGCTCACCTGGAACGGCCCGCACGGAGGGGTCAGCGCCGGCGCCGCCCTGGCCCACGACGACACCCGCTGGCTGGCCGGCGTCCGCCTCTCCCGCGAGCGCTACCCGGCCTCGTCGCGCTCCGCCTCCGCCGCCCGGATCGACCTGGCGGCCGAGCTCGAGCCGCGCCGCTTCCTCTTCCTCGAGGCCTCCGGGAAGGATCCCTTCGGCGACCTGGTGCGCCGGCTCGAGGAGGCGGCCGACGACGGCTCGGTCGGCGCCGTGGTGCTGGAGCTCGGTGACCTCCCCATCGGCGGGGGCAAGACCGAGGAGCTGCGCGCCACCCTGCTGCGGCTGCGCCAGCGCAAGCCGGTGCTCGCCTACCTCACCGGCGGCTCGCTCCGTACCTACTGGCTGGCCAGCGCCGCCTCCAGCGTCGCCATGGCCCCGCCCTCCACGCTCATCGTCAACGGCCTGGTGGCGAGCCAGTACTACCTGAAGGACGGCCTGGCGCGGCTCGGCGTGGCTGTCGAGGTGGCCCGGGCCGGCGGCTACAAGACCGCCCCCGAGCCGCTCACCCGCACCGGCCCCTCGCCCGAGTCGCGGGAGATGACCGGCGCGCTCCTCGACGACGTCTACGACCGGCTGGTCGCCGACGTGGCGGCCGGGCGCAAGCTCGAGGTGGCCGCCGTCCGCGCCCTGGTCGACCGCGGCGTCTTCTCCGCCGCCGAGGCACGGCAGGAGCGGCTGGTCGACGAGCTGCTCTGGCCCGACGAGGTCGAGGGCTGGGTGAAGCGGGCCGTCGGCACCTCGGTCGACGTCGACGACGGCTACGACCCGGCCCTGCGCCGCCAGGCCCGCCGCTGGGGCCGCCCCGCCGTCATCGCCGTCATCGGCCTGGAGGGGACCATCTCCCCCGGTCGCAGCCGCCGCGAGCCGCTCGGGATGGGGCTGCTGAGCGGCGCCGCCAGCGTCGTCGACCAGCTCGAGGCGGCGGCAGCGGCCAGCGACGTCAAGGCCATCGTGCTGCGCATCGACTCGCCGGGCGGCGACGCCGTGGCCTCCGACCTGGTCTGGCGCGCCGTCAAGAAGGCGCGGGAGAAGAAGCCGGTCGTCGCCTCGATGGGCGACCTGGCCGCCAGCGGCGGCTACCTGGTGGCGGTCGGGGCGGAGCGGATCTTCGCCCAGGCCTCGACGCTGACCGGGTCGATCGGCGTCTTCGTGCTCAAGCCGGAGCTCTCCGGCCTGCTGGAGAAGCTCTCGATCCAGCGCGACGTGCAGGCGCGCGGCAAGAACGCCGACCTCGCCTCGATGACCCGCCCCTGGACGCCGGAGGAGCGCGCCCTGGTCGAGCGGCAGGTCGACGTCGTCTACGGCAACTTCCTCGACCGGGTGGTGGAGGGGCGGGCCCTGCCCCGCGCCGAGGTCGAGCTGGTGGCGGGGGGCCGGGTCTGGACCGGCCAGCAGGCGCTGGCCCGCAAGCTGGTCGACCAGCTCGGCGGCCTCGACGGGGCCGTGGCCTGGGCGCGCCAGCGGGCCGGGCTCAGCCCCGGCGACCTGGTGGAGGTGCGGCGCATGGCCGGCGGCTGGCGCGACTTCCAGCTCTCGGCCGGGATGAGGGCGCTGGCCGGCGACGAGCCGCTGCTGCGCCGGACCGCGGCGCTCTTCCCCGAGCTGCGCACCGCCGCCCTGCTCCTCGAGCTCGGCCCGGTGCTGGCCCTGCCGCTCGACTGGGTCGAGCCGGGGAGCCGATAATCGACCTGGGCCCAAGCGGTCCTGCAAACGAGGCTTTGCGCCGGGATCCTTTTTTGCTATGGATCACCCGTCACGCCCTGCCAGCGACTTCGAGTTGAGGCGGAGGGGTGACGGCCCGGTCGGCTTGCAGCGCGCAGCGCACCACCGGACGCCGCCTCGTGCGGCGAGTCGAGCCGGCCGCCAATCCAGCAGCGTTGTAGGACGCGCCCCAGGCGACTCGCCGGGGGCCGCGCAGCAGACACCACATGAGCGAGAACACCGAGAACGGCCCCCAGGGGCAGCCCGCCACCACTCCATCCGCGCCCGCGCAGGGCGCCGCGACGGGCGGAGGCGGAGGCGGAGAGAGTGGCCCCGGCGAGTCCGGCGGCCAGCCACAGCAGGGCCAGCCACAGCAGGGCCAGGGTGGCCAGGGTGGCCCCGGCGAGGGTGGCCAGGGTGGCCCCGGCGGACAGCCGGGCCTGCCCGGCCAGGGTCGTCGCCGCCGCCGCCGCCGTGGTCGGCGTGGCCGTGGCGGCCCCCCCGGCGCCCCCAACGCCACCGGCAACGGCAACGGCGGGCAGCCTGGCGGCCAGCCCCAGCAGGGCCAGTCGCCCGGTGGCCAGCCCCAGCCCCAGCCCCACCAGGGGCAGCAGGGCGGCCAGCCCGGCGCCCAGCCCGAGGTGACCGAGGAGGTCGAGGGCGTGCTCGAGTTCGAGGGCAAGGGGAACGGCTGGCTGCGCGACCCGAAGCGCAGCTACATCGCCCAGCCCTTCGACGTCGAGGTGCCGCGCTGGCTCATCGACCGGATGCACCTGATGGCCGGACTGCTGGTGAAGGGCCAGGCCACCACCCGCAACATGAAGCGGACCCTCGCCAAGGTCGACAGCCTCGAGGGCGCCGACCCCATGGCGGTGCTGCGCCGCACCCACTTCCCCAACCTGACCGCCACCGATCCGACCGAGCGGCTCATGATGGAGACCCGGGCCGACGAGCTGGTGGGGCGGGTGCTCGACCTGATCTCGCCCATCGGCCTCGGGGCCCGCGCCCTCATCACCTCGCCGCCCAAGGCCGGCAAGACCATCATGCTGCAGCGCATCGCCCAGGCCATCACCGCCAACCGCCCGGACGTGCACCTCACCGTGCTGCTGGTCGACGAGCGGCCCGAGGAGCTCACCGACATGCGCCGCAACATCAAGGGCGAGGTGATCGGCTCCTCCAACGATCGGCCGGCCGAGGAGCACATCCACGCCGCCGAGATGGCCATGGAGCGCGCCCGCCGGCTCGTCGAGGGGGGCAAGGACGTGGTCATCCTGCTCGACTCGATCACCCGGCTGGCGCGCGCCTACAACAAGGAGGTCGAGTCCTCCGGCCGCACCCTCACCGGCGGCGTCGACTCGCGCGCCCTGGAACGCCCCAAGCGGCTCTTCGGCTCGGCCCGCAAGGCCGAGGAGGGCGGCTCGCTCACCATCATCGCCACCGCCCTCATCGACACCGGCTCGCGCATGGACGAGGTGATCTTCGAGGAGTTCAAGGGCACCGGCAACATGGAGGTGGTGCTCTCGCGGCAGCTGGCCGAGCGGCGCATCTTCCCGGCCATCGACATCGGCGCCTCGGGCACCCGCAAGGAGGAGAAGCTCTTCTCGGCGAAGGAGATCGAGAAGGTGCGGCGGCTGCGCGGGGCGCTGGCCTCGCTCAAGCCGGTCGAGGCCATGGAGCGGCTCCTCAAGAAGCTCAACGAGTTCGAGACCAACGACGAGTTCCTCGGCAGCTTCTGATCAGGGCGGTGCGCCAGCCCCCGCGCCGGCGACCGGCCCGGTCCTCCGCGTCCCTCACGGCGACGGGCCGCCACCGTCCCGCAGGGCCCGGCCGGTCCCCAGCAGCACCACCGAGCGGGCCTCGGCCCGGTAGCGCGGCCCCGTCACCAGCGGTGCGTCGCCCCAGGCCATGGCGTCGCCGGGCGACGGCTGCGCGGTGTCTACGAGCCGCCTCCAGCCCCGCGGCGCCGGCGGCAGCTCGAACTCCATCGGGTCCCAGGAGGCGTTGAAGGCGCTGTAGAGCCGCCCGCTCCGGCCGCGCGCCGTGAAGCAGACCGCCAGGCTGCGCGACTCGTGGCTCCAGTCGGGCGCGTCGAGCCGGGCGCCGTGCCACTGGATCTCGGCCCGGGTGAGGAACTCCCTCAGCGTGGCCCCCTCGCTGGCCGCGGTCGGGTCGAAGGCGAAGCGCAGGTCGAGGAGCCGCCGCACGAAGCCGCGCAGCGCCGCGTGGCGCTCCACCAGGTCCCAGTCGAGCCAGGTGAGCGGGCCGTCCTGGCACCAGGCGTTGTTGTTGCCCAGCTGGGTGCGCCCGGCCTCGTCGCCCATGCCGATCATGGGGACCCCGCTGGAGAGCAGCGTCAGTGCCAGCAGGTTGCGCACCTGGCGGGCCCGCAGGGCCTCGATGGCCGGGTCGTCGCTCGGCCCCTCCACGCCGCAGTTCCAGGAGCGGTTGTCGTCGGCCCCGTCCCGGTTCTCCTCCCCGTTGGCGAGGTTCTGCTTGCGGTCGTAGCTGACCAGGTCGCGCAGCGTGAAGCCGTCGTGGCAGGTGATGAAGTTGACGCTCTGCTCCGGCTCCTGGCGGTCGCCGCCGTAGAGGTCCGGGCTGGCGAAGATGCGGTTGGCGAGCCGCCCCACCATGCCCGGCTCGCCGCGCACGAAGCCGCGGACGTCGTCGCGGAATCGGCCGTTCCACTCCTTCCAGGAGTCGCCCACCCACTGCCCCACCTGGTAGAGCCCGGCCGCGTCCCAGGCCTCGGCGATCAGCTTGGTGCCGCAGAGCAGCGGGTCGCTCTCGATCTCCCAGACGATGGGCGGGCTGGCCAGCGGGTGGCCGGCCTCGTCGCGGCTCAAGACCGAGGCCAGGTCGAAGCGGAACCCGTCGACGTGCATCTCCGCGACCCAGTAGCGCAGGCTGTCGAGGATGAGCCGGCGCACCACCGGGTGGTGGGCCTTCAAGGTGTTGCCGCACCCGGAGTAGTTGGCGTAGCGGGACCAGTCGCTCTCGAGCAGGTAGTAGCCCCGGTTGTCGAGCCCCCTGAACCCGAGCGTCGGTCCGTGCTCGTTCCCCTCGGCGGTGTGGTTGTAGACCACGTCGAGGATCACCTCGATGCCGGCCCGGTGCAGCGCCTTGACCATCCCGCGGAACTCGTCGAGGGCGCCGAGCGGGTCCGAGGTGGCGGCGTAGCCCCCGTGCAGGGCGAAGAACGAGACCGGCGAGTAGCCCCAGGCGTTGCGCCGGCCCGGCGGCGCGTCCTGCGGGTCGTACTGGAAGACCGGCAGCAGCTCCACGGCGGTGACCCCGAGCGACTCGAGGTAGGGGATCTTCTCGACCAGGCCGGCGTAGGTGCCGCGCCGGGCCTCGGCGAGGCCGGAGCTGGGGCTGCGGGTGAAGCTGCGCACGTGGAGCTCGTAGATGGCGGTCCGCGAGAAGGGGTGGCGGGGCTGCTGGTCGCCCTCCCAGTCGAAGCTGGAGAGGTCGGTCACCACCGACTTCATGGCCACGGCGCCGTTGTCACCCGGGCGGGCCCCGGCCCGTCGGTCGTACCCGGCCGGCACGTCGATGGCGCGGGCGTAGGGGTCGAGCAGCAGCTTCTCGCCGTCGAAGCGCAGCCCCACCCCGGGCTCGAACGGCCCCTGGGCGCGCCAGCCGTAGCGCTGGCCGGTGCCGAGCCCGGGCACCAGCACGTGCCAGTAGTGGTAGGTGCGGTGCCGGTCGCGCCGCAGCCGGATGACCCGCGACGGGCGCGGGCTGTCCGCGGCGTCGAAGAGCAGCAGCTCCATCGAGGTGGCGTCGCGCGACCAGACGCTGAAGTTGACGCCGCCGGGCCCGGGCGTGGCGCCGAGCGGGAACGGCTTGCCGGGCAGGAGATCGGCTCGCGACACGGTCGCTCCTTCTGCTGTAAACGATCCTACACCTGCCGCCGGCACCGCGCCCGCGCCGCCCGCGACCACCTGAGCCTTGCGGGGCGCCTTCCCGCGTGGTCTGCTCCACCCTCGTGATAGCCGAACGCGTCCTCATCGTCGACGACGACGAGCTCATCTTGAAGGCGCTGTCGCGCATCCTCGAGAGCGTCGGCTACGACCCGCGCTGCTACCAGTCGCCCATCGAGGCCCTCGAGCGCATCGAGCAGGACCGCCCGGTGGTGGTCATCAGCGACTTCATGATGCCCGGGCTCGACGGCATCTCCTTCCTCAAGCAGACGCGGGAGCGGGCCCCGGGCGCGGTGCGCATCCTCTGCACCGCCGCCGAGGACTTCCGGGTGGCCCTGCAGGCCGTCAACGCCGGCGAGGTCTTCCGCATCATCTCCAAGCCGTGGCACCAGCAGGAGCTGGTGGCCACCGTGCACCAGGCCGCCGAGGCGGCCCGGCTGCGCAGCGAGAACGAGTGGCTGACCAACGAGGTGCAGCGCCAGAACGGGCAGCTCCGCGAGATGAACCAGCGGCTCGAGGAGATGGTGCGCCACCGCACCCAGGCGCTCCTCGAGGGGCTGATCGCCGCCCTCGACTACCGCGACGCCGAGACCCAGTGGCACTCGCGCCGGGTCTCGCTCTACGCGCGGCGGCTGGCCCAGGCCCTCGGCATCGTCGACCCCGACCTGACCGTCATCGAGCACGGCGCCCTGCTCCACGACATCGGCAAGATCGGCGTTCGCGACCGGGTGCTCCTCAAGGCGGGGCCGCTCGACACCCTGGAGTGGTCGGAGATGAAGCGCCACCCCGAGCTCGGCTGGGCGCTGCTGCAGCGGGTCGACTACCTGCGGCCGGCCTCGCAGATCGTCCTGCAGCACCAGGAGAAGTGGGACGGCAGCGGCTACCCGGGCGGCCTGCGCGGCGAGCAGATCGTCATCGGGGCGCGCATCTTCCACGTCGTCGACACCCTCGACGCCATCACCAGCGACCGGCCCTACCGCAAGGCCCGCCCCTTCCAGGAGGCGCGCGCCGAGATCGAGCGCTGCGCCGGGACCCAGTTCGACCCGGCCGTGGCCGAGGGCTTCCTGGCCGTCAACGCCGACGAGTGGGAGCGGATCCGGCTCGACGTCGAGACCGTGGCGGTGCTCTCGGCCGACCTGGAGAACTCGCCGCGCAGCGGCGCCGAGCTCCGGCTCGACCCGCTCCGCTCGGCCCTGAAGAACTAGGCGGCTCCCGGCGGACCGCCGCCCGCCTGCCAGGCCTGCTCGCGCGCCAGCTCGGCCTCGAACCGCTCCGCCAGCAGCCGCGCCAGCGCCTCGGGGCCGGCGCCGGCGGCGAAGGGTCGAAGCGCCTCGGCCAGCGCCGAGGCCCAGGCCGGGCGGTCGGCCGGCTCGCGGGCGAGCGCCCCCAGCACCAGCGCGTCGAGGGCCGGCGGGACCGCCGGGTTGCGGCGCGAGGGCGGGCGGACGTCGGCGCTCCGGACCCGCTCCAGCACCGCCAGGTCGGAGGGGCCGCGGAAGAGCCGCTCCCCGGCCAGCGCCTCGTGGAGCACCGCGCCGAGCGAGAAGAGGTCGGCGCGCCGGTCGACCGGCAGCCCGCGCACCTGCTCCGGCGAGAGGTAGCCGAACTTGCCGCGCAGCGCCGTCCCCTCGCGGTGGACCCGGAAGGCGGCGCTGGCCACCCCGAAGTCGATGACCCGGACGCCGCCGTCGAAGCCGAGCAGCACGTTGGCCGGGGAGAGGTCTCGGTGGACCACCTGGAGCGGGGTCCCGTCGGCGCCGCTGGCGCGGTGGGCGTGATCGAGCGCCTCGGCCACCCGCGCCCCGATCCAGCAGGCCAGCGGGACCGGGAGGAGCTGGTGACGCCGCCCCAGGTGGCCGAGCAGGGCGCGCAGGTCGGTTCCGGGGACGTAGTCCATGGCCATGAAGTAGCCGGCCGGCTCCCGCCCCAGGTCGTGGACCGCGAGGATGCCGGGGTGGTCGAGCTGGGCGCCGATGCGCGCCTCGTCGAGGAAGAGGGTCACGAAGGCCGGGTCATCGGCCAGGGTGGGGAGCAGCCGCTTCAGCACCAGGCGGCGGCGCGGCGCCTCCGGGCGCACCGCCAGCCAGATCTCCGCCATGCCGCCGACGGCGATCCGCTCCAGCAGCAGGTAACGGCCGAACGGGATCGGTTCTCGCATTGCAGCCGGCGCCCCGGCTGTCTCATGATACCCCCATGGCCACGACCTGCTACGGCTGCGGTGCCCCCCTCTCCTTCGACGGCCCGGTCGGCCGGCGCACCACCTGCCCCGGGTGCGACGCCGACCTGCACCGCTGCATCAACTGCCGCCACTACGACGAGTCGGCCGGCAACGAGTGCCGCGAGCCCCACGCCGACCGGATCGTCGACAAGCTCAACTCCAACCCCTGCGACCTCTACCAGCTGGGCGACGGCGCCCCCCGCAGGCGCAAGTCCTCCCGCCAGGCCAAGGACGCCCTGCGGGCCCTGTTCGGGGAGGCCCCCACCGCCGAGAGCGACGACCCCCGCGACGCCCTCGACGCGCTCTTCAGGAAGAAATGAGCTGGGGGGCGTGTTAGATCGTCGCCATGCCATTCGACACCTCGCGCCAATCCCCGCCCCCCTACGCCGCCCCACCCCGCGCGCCGACCTACGCCGTCGGCGTCATGGACGCCGAGCGCAGCTTCATCGCCGCCGTCTACCGCTGGATGTTCCTCGGCCTGCTGGTCACCGCCGGGGTCGCCCTGCTGGTCTCCTCCAGCCCGGAGATCCTCGAGGTGGTGGTCCTCAACCGCTGGGTCTTCTACGGCCTGGTGATCGCCCAGTTCGGGCTGGTCATCGCCATCTCGAGGATGCTGCCGCGCCTCTCGGCGGCGGCCGCCGGCGGCCTCTTCCTGCTCTACTCGGCGCTCACCGGCGCCACCCTGTCGGTCATCCTGCTCGTCTACACCGGCAACTCGGTGGCCCTGGCCTTCGGGATCACCGCCGGCACCTTCGGTGCCATGAGCGTCTACGGCACCGTCACCAAGCGCGACCTGACCAGCTGGTCCTCCTTCCTGACCATGGGGCTCTTCGGCGTGGTCATCGCCGGCCTCGTCAACCTGTTCCTGCGCAGCTCGGCGATGCAGTTCGTCATCTCCTGCGCCGCGGTGGTGGTCTTCACCGGCCTGACCGCCTACGACACCCAGAAGCTCCGGGCCTACGCACGGGCCGGCGGCTCCACGGCGGGGGGGGCGCCGATCGGCGGGGCGCTCTCGCTCTACCTCGACTTCATCAACCTCTTCCTGGCGGTCCTCCAGCTCCTCGGCGGCCGGCGCAGGGACTGAGCCTCTCCTCCACCGGCAGCCGACCGGAAGCCCCACCCGCGCCGCCCCTCACCGGGCGGCGTTCGGCTTTCCGGGGCCGGCGCTGGGACCTCCAGTGAACACCGAATGGGGCGGTCGTCCCTGCCGCCATCGCCCAAAAGGGAACCCCGGCTTAATATCGACTTGATTAGTCCTTGTTGACCTCTCCGGTCTACTTACTCGCCTTCATGGTCGATCTCGGCCCTGCCCGGCCGGTCGGCCCTTGCTCGGCGTCAAATACACCCAATTCAAGTCTTTGATTTTCCTGATTTTTGTCGTGGCCGGGCTGGTGACTTCACGTTTCCAGGAGCGTAACCTTCAATTCGGAGCAGTCGACCACCCTGCACGAAGCGAGGGCACCATGGCTCAGACCGAGTTCGCGACCCTCTCCAGCGACGAGATCGCAATCGCCAAGGCGGCCATCCGCGTCATCCGCGTCGGCGCGGCGGTCGGCATGGCCATCGCCATCCCGCTGGTGATCCTCTTCGCGCTGCCGCTGCTCGCCTACGCGCTGATCGGGGCGGTCCTCGCCGCCCCCGTGGCCATCGGCTACCTGCTGCTGCGCCAGTCGAGGCCGATCAGCGCCCGGACGTTGTCGTAGTCCTGCTTGATGTCGTAGTAGCCGTCGGTGGCGCGGGGCGGCGCCGGGTAGACGCCCGGGACGTAGTCCGGGTAGTTGGTCTCCTTGGAGAGCCAGGAGACCTCGCCGCGCACCCAGAGGTTGCCCCGCAGCCGGTAGCCCACCTCGCCGGACACCCGGAACCGGTCGTCGCGCAGCCGCGCCAGGTCCTCGGTGGCCGCCTTCGAGTCGGGGCCGTAGCGGCGCCACCAGCCCTCGAGCGAGGCGGCGGCGGTCAGGCCGGGCGTCACGGCCCACTCCGCCTGGACCCGCGGGTGGAGGCCGGAGAACGAGTAGTAGCCCTGGAAGAGGTCGTCCTGGACCTCGTAGCCGAGCCGGGCCGACAGGTCGATCCTGCCGCGCCAGAGCTTTCGCCACTCCACCTCCAGCGAGGGCTCGAAGCCGTTGAGCGCCTGGAGCGGGTTGCCCGAGGAGCCGCCGGTGCGGGCGCGCCGCGCCAGGTAGACCGAGTCCCTCCGCAAGGCGGCGTCGAGGCGCAGGGCCACGGCGTAGCTCCGGCGCACGTACCGCCAGGAGAAGTCGAGCTGGTGCTGCACGTGGTCGCGCGGCGTCAGGTGCTGCGGCCTGGCCGGGTCGAAGGCGGGTTCGCGCACGTAGGTGACGTCCTCGAAGCGGTAGCGCAGCCGGACGTGCTGGTGCGCCCAGGGCTGGAGGTAGAGCCGGACCCCGGCGAGCCACGCCAGGTTCGAGTAGCGATCGGTGGGTGCCATCACCCCCGCGGCGGTCCGCTGGTACTGGTCGTCCCAGCCCCGCCGCCAGGTATTTCCCACCGCCAGCTCCGCGCCGACCAGCACCTCGGGCGTGACCCGCCAGGCCGGCTCGACCGCGCCGCGGGCCCGGAGCTCCTGGAGGCTGGTGCCCGGGGTCAGCCGCGCCACCAGCCGCA
>JANMRY010000194.1:0-9064 GCA_031388695.1 Anaeromyxobacter sp.
GTGAAGAAGCCGAGGGCAATCTTGCCGACGGCGATTCCGACTCGGTCTGCCGTCGACGCCGTCGGCGAAATCCGGCAAGGCGCTAACGGGATGGCTCCAGCTGCCCTCGAAGGCCGCGCGATTCGCAGGGACGGCCCCCGCGCAACCATCCCGGCCGCTGTGAAGCGCGCCGTCTGGGCGCGAGACGGTAGCCGCTGCTGCTGGCCGCTCGACGGTGGCGGCTAGACGAGACCCGCGCCGTCCAAGGCGAGGTAGAGGCCCATCACGAAGATCGCGAGCGCCATCAAGGCGAACACGATGGTCGTCCCGTATAGGATCAACGGCACCCCGACGGCTCGCTCCGAAAAGTCGATGAGCGCCGGCGGGCGGGTGCCCAACCTTCCCTTGAGGAGTGCTTCAAGTCTCCGAACAGTCTCGAGGGGCGCGCGATGGGACCTGACCGCGAACCTGGCCAGGCCCAGGCCCGCGACGCAGAGCAGGGCGCCGATCAGGATGAGCATCGGCTCGATGCCGTCGTTGACGACTGGGGCGACTTGGACCATGAGAGTTAGACGGCCGTTGAAGTGACGACCGTACCCCTCCCCTACCTTGGATCGATCTTGACCGGCTTCACCTTCCAGATCTCGTCGGCGTACTGCCGGATGGTCCGGTCGCTGGAGAACTTGCCGGAGCGGGCGGTGTTGAGGATCGCCATCCGCGTCCACTGCTCCGGGTCCAGCCAGGCCCTGGAGACCTCGGCCTGGCAGGCGTCGTAGGCGGCGAAGTCGGCCAGCACCAGGTACGGGTCGCCGCCCAGCAGCGAGTCGACGATGGGCCGGAAGAGCCCCGGCTCGCCGGGCGAGAACTGGTCGCCCATGAGCGCGTCGAGCACCCCCTTGATGACCGGGTCGCGCCGGTACCACTCGCGGGGCGCGTAGCCCTTGGCCTTGAGCGCCTGGACCTGGTCGACGGTCAGGCCGAAGAGGAAGAAGTTCTCCGCCCCGACCTCCTCGCGGATCTCCACGTTGGCGCCGTCGAGGGTGCCGATGGTGAGGGCGCCGTTGAGCGAGAACTTCATGTTGCCGGTGCCGGAGGCCTCCTTGCCGGCGGTCGAGATCTGCTCGGAGAGGTCGGCGGCCGGGTAGATCCGCTCGGCCAGGCTGACCCGGAAGTTGCGCAGGAAGGCGACCTTGACCAGCCCCTTCATGTCCGGGTCGCGGTTGACGACGTCGGCCACCGAGTTGCAGAGCTTGATGATCTGCTTGGCCATGACGTAACCGGGGGCCGCCTTGCCGCCGAACAGGTAGCTGCGCGGCACCGGCCGGTAGCCCGGGTCGGCCTTGATGCGCTGGTACTCGGCCGCCACCCGCAGGACGTCGAGCAGCTGCCGCTTGTACTCGTGGATCCGCTTCACCTGCACGTCGAAGATCGAGTCGAGGTCGAGGGTGACGCCGTTCTCGGCCTGGACGATGGCGGCCAGCCGCTCCTTGTTGTCCCGCTTGATGGCGCGGAAGAGGCGCCGGAAGCCGGCGTCCTCGGCCATCGGCTCGAGCTTCTTGAGCTGGGTGCAGTCGGTGATCCAGCCCGGGCCGATCGCCTCGGTGATGAGGCGCGCCAGCTCCGGGTTGGAGGCGAGCAGCCAGCGGCGCGGCGTCACCCCGTTGGTCTTGTTGTTGAACTTCTCCGGCCAGAGGGCGTTGTAGTCGGCGAAGAGGTTGGCCTTGAGCAGCTCGGTGTGGAGCGCCGCCACGCCGTTGACCGAGTGCGAGCCGACCACCGCCAGGTTGGCCATGCGCACCTGCTTGGGCGTCCCCTCCTCGATCAGGCTCATGCGGGCGATGGCCGCCTCGTCGACGCGCTTGCTGGCCCGGCACTCCTCGAGGAAGCGGGCGTTCAGCTCGTAGATGATCTCGAGGTGGCGCGGCAGCACCCGCCCGAAGAGATCGACGGTCCAGCGCTCCAGCGCCTCGGGCAGCAGGGTGTGGTTGGTGTAGCCGAAGGTGGCCCGGCAGATGGCCCAGGCGGCGTCCCACTTCAGGTCGTAGAGGTCGACCAGCACCCGCATCAGCTCGGCGATGGCGATGGCCGGGTGGGTGTCGTTGAGCTGGATGGCCACCTTGTCCGAGAGGTTGCTGAAGTCGGGGTGGACCTTGAGGTGACGCTGGACGATGTCGTGGATGGAGCAGGCCACGAAGAAGTACTGCTGCTGCAGCCGCAGCTCCTTGCCCATCACGGTGACGTCGTTCGGGTAGAGCACCTTGGAGATGTTCTCGGTCAGGTCGCGCTCCTCGACGGCGCGCAGGTAGTCGCCGGCGTTGAAGTCGGCGAGATCGAGCTCCTGGGCGGCCCGGGCCCGCCAGAGCCGCAAGGTGTTGACGGCGCCGCTCGGGCCGAAGCCGGCGATGGGCACGTCGTAGGGCATCCCCATGACCCGCCGGCTGTCGACCCAGCGCACCCGGAGCTGGCCGCGCTCGTCATGGTAGTGCTCGGTCCGCCCGTAGAGCTGCACCGGCACGATGTACTCGGGGCGCGGCACCTCCCAGGCGCAGCCGTAGCGCAGCCACTCCTCGGGGCGCTCCACCTGGTAGCCGCCGCGGATCTCCTGGTCGAAGATGCCGAACTCGTAGCGGATGCCGTAGCCGTAGGCCGGCAGCGAGAGGGTGGCCATCGAGTCGAGGAAGCAGGCGGCCAGCCGCCCCAGGCCGCCGTTGCCGAGCCCGGCGTCCTTCTCCAGCGCCAGCAGGTCGCTGAGGTCGAGCCCGAGGTCGGCGAGCGCGGTCTTGAGCTGCTCGTGGATCCCCATGTTGATGAGGTTGTTCTCCATCATCCGGCCCATGAGGAACTCGAGCGAGAGGTAGTAGACCCGCTTGGCGTCCTGCTTGTAGTAGGCCTGCTGCGACTGGATCCAGCGGCGCATCAGCCGATCGCGGGCCGTGTAGGCGGCGGCGAAGTAGCGGTCGAGCGAGGTGGCGGTGTGCTCGTCCTTGGCCTGGGAGAACTGCAGGTGCTCGGCGAAGCCGCGCTTGAGCGAGTCGACGTCGTGACCGGTGCGCGCGGTGGGCAGCTCGCGGGAGCGCTCCAGGGCCTTGGTCTCCTCGTTCCGAACCACCGGTGTCCTCAGCGGTGACATCGTGCTCCTCCTGCTGCGCGTGGCCTGCGACCGACCCGGGCCTGCCGCGGCCCGCGAGCGCGCATCCTAGCCCGAGATCGCCGGGTGGCGCCCCTCGCAAGTCACACCTCCGCCGCCGGGAGGTGGGGTAGCATCGGCGCCATCCACCGGGAGACTTCGATGACCACCATCCTCCGCCACGCCATCCCCATCCAGACCACCTTCGACCCGCCGCCGGGCAACACCATCGAGCGGATCATCGGCCCGTGCTGGGGGATCACGGTGCGCAGCCGCAGCGTCATCGGCACCACCTGCGCCGGCCTGCAGACCATCTTCGGCGGCGAGATCACCATGTTCACCGAGCTGGCCAACGACACCCGCAACGAGGCGATGAACCGGCTCGAGCAGCACGCCCGCCAGATGGGGGCCAACTGCGTGCTCGGCTTCCGCTTCGACTCCTCCGAGCTGATGCAGAACACCAACGAGATCGTCGCCTACGGCACCGCGGTGGTGATCCGGCCCGCCCCCTGAGCGGCCCGGCCAGCTCGCACGCCGCCGGGCGCGGCCGCCGCGCCACCCGCGCCATGAGGCGGAGCCCGTGAGCCGAATCCCGCCCCCGCTGGCCCGCCGGCTCGACCGGCTGGCGCGCCACGCCCACCGGCTCCACCGCCTCGCGCACCACCCGCTCTGCGCCGCCTACGCCCCCGAGCTGGTCCGGCTGGGGCGCCGCGCCCGGCTCTGCCGCGGCTGCACCTTCTCGGGCCTCGGGGCGCTCCTTGGCGCGGCGCTCGGCCTGGCGGCGCCGCGGCTCGGCCCGGCGCTGCTGGTCGGTCCCATGCTCCTGACCGGTTGGGCGGCCCTGGCGCTCGCCCCCCGCGGTGGTCGCCCCTCCTCCAAGCTGCTGACCCGGGCCGGGCCGCTGGCGCTGTCCGGCTTCCTGCTGGTGGCCGGGCTGCGGTCGGCCTCGGGCGCCGAGCCGGGCGACTGGTCGGGGGCGGCCACCGCCCTGGTGACGCTGCTGCTGGTGGCCGGCGGCGCGCTCGCCTGGCGGCGCCGCGGCCCCGACCGGACCGCCTGCCGCACCTGCCCGCAGGCGCCAGCGGGACCGCGCTGCGACGGCCTGCGCCCGCTGGCGCGCCGGGAGCGCGCCTTCTCGCGGCTCGCCTCGCGCTGGATCGCCCGGGGCTGAGCCGGTTCGTGCGAGACTGCCGGGCCATGCTCGCCCTGCTTGCCCCCCTGCTCCTGCTCGCCGCCCCGGCACCGGCCGCCTCACCGGCCCTCGCCTCCGCCGCGTCCACGCCACCGTCGGCCGCCGCCCAGCCGGCCCCCGCGGCCGAGCCGTTCCTGAAGCGCTACCTCGAGACCCGCCGCTTCCAGGCCGGCCGCCCGGCGCGCGCCCAGCTCACCCCCGACGGCGACGCCGTCATCTTCCTGCGCTCCGGCCCCCGCTCGCCGGTCTCGGCCCTCTGGACCACCGACCTCAAGACCGGCGAGACCCGAGAGCTCTGCAGCGCCGAGCGGCTGCTGGCCGGCGCCGCCGCCACGCCGACCGCCGAAGAGCAGGCCCGGCTGGAGCGGCAGCGGATCACCACCCGGGGCATCACCGCCTTCGAGCTCTCCCGCGACGGCAAGCGGCTCGCCGTCACGGTGGGTGGCAAGCTCTTCCTGCTCGATCGGCTGAGCGGCGCCATCACCGCGCTCGGGCCTGGCGGCCGCCCCGCCGACCTGCGCTTCTCGCCCGACGGCACCACCCTCTCCTACGTGGTCGACCACGACCTGCGGCTGCTCGACCTCGCCAGCAACGTCGAGCGCGCCCTCACCAGCGGCGGCACCGCGGAGGTGACGCACGGCGAGGCCGAGTTCGTGGCCCAGGAGGAGTTCGGCCGCCACTCGGGCGCCTGGTGGTCGCCCGACTCGAGGTGGATCGCCTGGCAGGAGACCGACCAGCGCGGAGTCGAGACGTTCACCATCCACGACCCGCTCCACCCGGAGCGCCCCGCCGACACCTACCGCTACCCGCGCGCCGGCCAGGCCAACGCCCTGGTGCGGGTGGCCGTCTCCCCTGCGGCCGGCGGCCCGCCCACCTGGCTCGCCTGGGACCGCGAGCGCTACCCCTACCTCGGCAGCGTGCGCTGGACCGAGGGTGGACCGCTGACGCTGGTGGTCCTGACCCGGGCCCAGGACGAGTTGGCCCTGCTGGCGGCCGACCCGGCCAGCGGCGCCACCCGCGTCCTGCTCACCGAGAGGGACGCCGCCTGGGTCAACCTGGCGCAGGGCTACCCGCGCTGGAAGGAGGACGGCAGCGGCTTCTTCTGGCTCTCCGAGAAGTCGGGCTGGCCGGAGCTGACGCTGCACCGGCCCGACGGCACGGAGGCCTCCACCTGGGTCAAGGGGAGCGCCGGCTTCGCCAGCCTGGTCGGCTACGACGAGAAGCGGCGCTGGCTCTGGTTCACCGGCGGCCCCGAGCCGACGCAGGGCCGGCTCTACGTGGTCAAGGAGGGGGCGGCGCCGGAGGAGTGGCTGGCGCCGGTGGTGCCGGTCTCGACCAGCGCCCAGCTCTCGCGCAACGGCGAGGTGCTGCTGGTGACCCGCTCCACCATGGCCGCCACCGGCCTGCCGACCGTCCACCGGGTCGACGGCCGCCGGCTGGCCGAGCTCCCCTCGGTGGCAGAGAGGCCGCCCTTCGAGCCGAGGACCGAGCTCTACAAGGTCGGCCCGGCCCCCGGCTTCTACGCCTCGGTGATCCGGCCGCGCGCCGCCAGGCCGGGGCAGAAGCTCCCGGTCTACCTCTCGGTCTACGGCGGGCCTCACGCCCAGGTGGTCGCCACCCGCCCCGACGTCCTGGCCCAGTGGATCGCCGACCAGGGGTTCATCCACGTCGCCATCGACGGGCGCGGCACGCCGCGGCGCGGGCGCGACTGGGAGCGGGCCATCCTCGGCGACTTCGCCGGGCCGGCGCTCGACGACCAGGTGGCGGCCCTGAAGGCGCTCGGCGCCATCGTCCCGGAGCTCGACCTCACCCGCGTCGGCGTCGAGGGCTGGTCCTTCGGCGGCTACTTCGCGGCGCTGGCGGTGATGCGCTACCCGGCGATCTTCAAGGCGGCGGTGGCCGGGGCCCCGGTGGTCGACTGGCGCGACTACGACACCGCCTACACCGAGCGCTACCTGGGGCTCCCGGCCCAGGCCCCCGAGGCCTACACCCGCTCCTCGCTGCTCACCTGGGCGCCGAAGCTGGAGCGGCCGCTGCTGATCATCCACGGCACCGCCGACGACAACGTCTACTACTTCAACTCGCTCAAGCTGGCCGACGCCCTGCTGCGGACCGGCAAGCCCTACGAGCTGCTCACCCTCCCCGGCATGACCCACCTGGCGCTGGCCTCCGGCGACCCGGCCTACGTGGCCCGGCTCTGGGAGCGGGCGCTCGGGTTTCTGAAGGAGCACCTGGCGAAGTAGCCGGCCGGCGCGGCCGTCAGCCCTTCCCCGGCGCGGCCGTCAACCCTTCCCCGGCGCGGCCGTCAACCCTTCCCCAGCGCGGTCGCCAGCTCGGCGTAGACGTGGATGGCGCTGCGGATGGCCTTCTGGAAGTCACCGAGGTGGAGGCTCTCGTTCTCCGAGTGGGCGTTGGAGTAGGGGTCCTCGACGCCGATGAGGAGGGCCGGGGCCCCGCCCAGCGCCCGGGCGAAGGGCTCGACGAAGCCGATCGAGCCGCCGCAGCCGATGGCCAGCGCCTTCCTGCCGAACCCCTTCTCCAGCGCCGTGAAGGCGGCGGCGAAGGCCGGGTGGCCGAGGTCGGTGATCCAGGGCGGGCCTGCCGCCACCCGGGTGATGGTCACCTCGACGCCCCACGGCGCCGCCGCGCGCAGCGCCCCCTCGAGCTGCTGGCGCACCGCCTCCGGCTCGAGGTCAGGCACCAGCCGGACCCCGACCCGCGCCCAGGCCACGTCATTGATGATGTTGCGGGCGTCCTTCCGGTTGGAGGCCTGGATGGCGTTGACCGAGATCGACGGCTGCCACCAGTTGGTCTCCAGCGGGTGGCGGCCCCCCAGCAGCTCGACCCCGGGCCGCATCCTCGCCTGCTTGCGGAACTCTGCCGCCGTCACCGGCAGCCCCTCGATCGCCTGACGCTGGGCGCTGGTGAGCGGCCGGACCTTCTCGAGAATGCCGGGGATGGCGATGGCGCCGCCGGCGTCGACCAGCCCGGCCAGCATCTTGGCGAGCGCCAGCACCGGGTCGGGCACGGGACCGCCCCACATGCCGGAGTGGACCGACTGGTCGAGGGCCCGCACCTCGACCTCGACGCAGACCAGGCCGCGCAGCGCCACCGTGATCGAGGGCACGCCGGTCTCGACGTTGGCGGTGTCGGTCAGGATCATGGCGTCGGCGTCGAGCCTGGCGCGGTACCTGTCCAGGAAGGCGCCGAGGTGCTCGGAGCCCGTCTCCTCCTCCCCCTCGATCACCAGCTTGACGTTGACCGGCAGCTTCCGGGCGCCGCGCACCCAGGCGTCGACCGCGGCCACGTGCGTGAGGATGCCGGCCTTGTCGTCGGCGGCGCCCCGGCCGAAGAGCCGGCCGTCGCGCTCGGTCGGCTCGAAGGGCGGGCTCGTCCAGGCCTCGGCGTCCCCGGCCGGCTGCACGTCATGGTGGGCGTAGAGCAGCAGCGTCGGCAGGGCCGGATCCTCGATCCGCTCGCCGTAGACGTAGGGGTGGGCCCCCTCGACCTCGAGCACCTCGACCTGCGTGAAGCTGCGGCGGCGCAGCAGGTCGGCCACCGCCTCGGCGCTCCGCTCGACCTCAGTCCCGGGGAAGCCGGGGAAGGAGACCGAGGGGATGCGGACCAGCCGCTTCAGCTCGTCGAGGTAGTCGGCCGCGTTCCGCTCGTAGTGGGCCAGGGCCAGGTCGGTCGGGTGTTCGCTCATGCCCCGGGATATAAGGGCCACCCATGCCCGTCTCACGGACCCATCGGGAGCGTGACCTGGCCCGGCTCGGCGCCGCCCTCGGCGTCACCCGCGTGGCCCGCATCACCGGGCTCGACCGGGCCGGCGTCGAGGTGGCGGCCGCCATCCGGCCCGGCGGCCACGTCCTGCAGGTGACCGCCGGCAAGGGGGAGCGCTGGGACGAGGCGGCCCGCGGCGCCCTCTCCGAGGCGGCCGAGCTCGACGCCGCCGAGCGGCCTCGCGTCGACGCCCGCGCCAGCTTCGCCGAGCTCTCCGCGCAGTTCGGCGAGGCGGCGGTCGATCCGGCCTCGCTCGCCCCCGGCGTCGCGGCCTCCCGGTGGCGCGACCTGCGGCTCGCCTGGCGCGAGGCGGTCGATCTCGCCAGCGGCGCCGCCCGGTTGGTGCCAGCTCACGCCGTCCACTGCCCGCCCCCCGGCAGCGAGCCGCTCGGGCTGGCGGTCATCCCCTGGACCTCCTCGGGCCTGGCGGCCCACCCCGACCGCGACGCCGCCCTGCTCCACGCCCTGCTCGAGCTCTGCGAGCGCGATCAGCTGGCCCGCGCCCTGCCAGGCGGCTTCACGCCGGCCTCGGTCCGGCGCCACCTGCTCGACCCGGCCAGCCTGGCGCGCGCGGCGCCGCGGACCGCCGCCTGGCGCGCCGCGCTCGAGGCCCGCGGCTTCGCGGTCCACCTCTTCGACCTCTCCGGCCCCGGCCGGCTCGCCACCGCCGCGGCGCTGCTCGGCGACCGCGAGCAGGGACCGGTGCCGCTCACCGCCGGCTACGCCTGCCGGGCCGGGCGCGACGAGGCGCTGCTGGCGGCGCTCTTCGAGGCGGCCCAGTCGCGCCTCACCGAGATCCACGGGGCCCGCGAGGACCTGCTCGGCGCCGACCGCGAGGCGGCCGCCCCGCTGCTGCGCTGGTGCGACGCGGCCCGCCCGGCACGGCGCGCCTCGGCCATGCCCGACCACCCGCCCCGCCCGCCCGCCGAGCAGGTGGCAAGGCTGGTGCGCCGCCTGGCCTCGTCCGGCTCGCCGCCGCTGGC
>JANMRY010000005.1:0-15858 GCA_031388695.1 Anaeromyxobacter sp.
CCATTGGGGACAGCGCGAAACGGTTACTCGGCCACGCTCCTGCCGAACGGGAAGGTGCTCGTTGCGGGTGGGTACAACGGCGGGCCTCTATCCAGCGCCGAGTTGTATGACCCGAGGACTGGGACCTGGAGTGCCACGGCCGCCTTGGGGACGGCGCGAAGCGGTTGCTCGGCCACGCTCCTGCCGAACGGGAAGGTGCTCGTTGCGGGCGGGTTCAACGGAACAACGCCTCTAACCAGCGCTGAGTTGTTCGATCCTGGCCTGGCCCCACTCCCTGCAGCGGTCCCACTCATCGAATCAAGCATCCAGCAGGCGCTTTGCGGGAGCTCGTCGACCTTGAACGGAACGGGCTTTCGAGGTCTCTCCGAGGCCTCGGGCAGCAACGGTTCGTCGCCCACCAACTACCCGCTGGTCCGGCTCCGGTCGCACGCCGGTGTGTGGTCGTTCCCGGCCATCGCATCCTTCGGCCCAACCTCCGCGCAGGCCACCATCGCCGCCACCACGCTCCCCGGCCCGGCGTGGCTTTCCGTGGTGGTCAACGGCGTCCCGTCGGCGGAGGTTGCGGTGACGCTGGTCCTGCCGCCGCTTGCCATCACCCCGTCGACCCTTTCGCTTCCGCCGAAGGGCTCGGCCGACCTCGCCGCAGTCGGCGGGAGTTCCACAGGTCACCTGTGGTCGCTCGCTTCTTCTCCCTCTGGCGGATCCGTGATCCCTGCCACGGGCAACTACACCGCCGGAGGCACAGGAAGCGTCACCGACGTGGCCCAGGTGACCGACTCCTACGGCCTTACGTCCACGCGAGACATCACGGTCACGGCCGGCGTCTCCATCTCCCCCGCGTCGGCGAGCATCCCGGCCGGAGCCGTTGGTACCTTCGTCGCCAGCGGAGGCAGCGGGAGCGGCTTCACGTGGTCAATCTCTGCCAACCTCTCCGGCTCGATCATCACCTCGGGCGGCGTCTACACCGCAGGTAGCACGCCCGGTCAGACCGACACGATCAGAGTGACCGACTCGCTGGGCAACGTGGCCACCGCCTCGGTCACCGTCTTCCCTGCCCTGGCCATCAGCCCGATCAGCATTTCTGTACCGCCGGGCGGGTCGCAGGTCTTCACCGCCACGGGGGGAGCGGGCGCCCCGTACGCCTGGACGCTGCAATCTGCGCCCTCCGGGGGCACCATCATCTCGTCGACCGGCTACTACACGGCTGGCCGGACCGGTGTCGTCGGCGACGTGGTGCTGGTGACCGACTCGCAGGGCAACACCCAGACGCGCGTTGTCACCGTGACGGCCGGGATCTCGATATCCCCGGCGACCAGCACGGCGCAGCCTCGGGGCGGGATCAACCTCTCGGCCACGGGCGGCAGCGGGTCTGGCTGGCAATGGGTCCTGACCACCAACGGTTCCGGCGGCTCCGTCGGGTTGACCACGGGTACCTACACCGCCGGGCCGACTGGAAGCGTGACCGACGTGGTCACCGTGACCGACAACCTTGGGAACACGGCCTCGCGCACCATCGCCGTCTCTGCTGCCATCACGCTCTCGCCACCCACGGCGAGCACCCCGCCACGCGGGTCGCTGAACTTCTCGGCCACCGGCGGGAGCGGCACCGGCTTCACGTGGGACATCCCCACCAATCTCTCGGGAGCCAGTTTCGGAGCGGGCGGCGCCTACACCGCCGGGAGCATCGGGGGCGTGACCGATGTCGTGCGGGTGACCGATTCCCTCGGCAACATCGCCACCCGCGACGTGACCGTTACGGCCGGGATCACCATCTCGCCGGCGACCACCGCGGTCGGGCCGCTCGGCGGCATCGCCTTTAGCGCCTCGGGCGGCAGCGGATCCGGGTACCAGTGGTCCTTCGTCACCAACGCCTCGGGCGGCTCGCTCGGCGCAACCACCGGCGCCTACCTGGCCGGCGCCATCACCGGCGTCTCCGACGTCATCCGCGTCACCGACTCGCTCGGCAACGCCGCCACGTGGGGGGTCGACGTGGGCTCGGTGGTCTCCGTCAACCCGGTCAGCCTCTCTCTCCCGCCGCGCGGGAGCCAGGCCTTCTCCGCGTCGGGAGGCAGCGGGACCGGGTACACGTGGTCGCTGCAGACCAGCCCGTCGGGGGGGAGCATCACCACCGCGGGCGCCTATACCGCCGGTGCCACAGGCAACGTCATCGACGTGGTGCGGGTGGTGGATTCGCTTGGCAACTCCGGAACCCGCAGCGTCACCGTGACGGCGCCGTGTGGCATCGCCCCGGCGACGGTGAGCACGCCGCCCCGCGGGAGCGTGACCCTCACCGCCTCGGGCGGCAGCGGCGCCGGCTACGCCTGGTCGATGCAGGCCAGCCCCTCGGGCGGGAACGTCGGCGGGGCGGGGGTCTACACGGCTGGCGCCACGGGCGGCGTCACCGACGTGGTGCTGCTCACCGACTCCCTTGGCAACACGGTCACGCGCAGCGTCACCGTGACCGCCGCCATCTCCATCCTTCCCACCACCACCACGACGTCGCCGGGAGGTCCCATCGGCTTCAGCGCGATCGGCGGCAGCGGCCTCGGCTATTCCTGGACCTGGGCTCCGGAGGGAAACGCCTCGGGTGGCCAGCTCTCTGCGGCGGGCGCCTACACGGCCGGTCGCACCGGCGGCGTGACCGACACCGTGCTGGTGACGGACTCACTCGGCAACGTCGCCTCCCGGTCCATCGCGGTCACTGCCAGCATCTCGATGTCCCCGGCCACCGCGACGGTCGATCGGGGCGGCACCATCACCTTCACGGCCACCGGGGGGAGCGGAGCCTCATTCGCCTGGAGCTTGAGCCAGGCGCCTTCGGGCGGCCGCATCACCGCTGGTGGCCTGTACACGGCTGGCTCTCGAGGGGGCGTGACCGACGTGGTGCAGGTCACCGACTCGCTTGGCAACACCGCGACGCGCGGCATTGCCGTCAAGGGCGCCGGGGCGGCGGCGACCGAGAACCCCTTTGCGATGTCCTGCGGCCACGGCGGGGCAGGTCCCGGGTCGCTGGTGCTGCTGGGCTTGCTGCTCTACTTCCGGAGAGGGTCACGGCGGCGCGCGGCCTCCGCGGCGCTGCTGGCGGTGGCGCTGCTCCTGCCTGCCGCCGGCTGGGCGGCGCCGCCGGCCAAGAAGAAGGAGATCAAGGTCGTGGTGGTGCCGATCACCGCCGGCCTCGGCGTGGAGGCCAAGCTGGCGGAGGTCATGACCAGCGTACTCGTCGCCGAGCTGACGGGGCGGGGCATCCGGACCATCACGACCAAGGACGTGGAGACGGCGCTGGTCATCGAGCGCCAGAACCAGATGCTCGGGTGCGCCAACGAGGAATGCCTGACCGAGCTGGCCGGCGCCATGGGGACCGAGCTGATCGTGAGCGGGAACCTGGCGGTGGTTGGCAAGGTGAAGATGACCACGGTGCAGCTCTTCAACGCGCGGACCGGCCAGGTGGAGAAGGTGTTCCAGGAGCACCTGGAGAATGCCGAGACCGACGACCTGCTCGATGCAGCGGAGCGAGCAGGTGAGGCCCTGTTCCCCGGGACCAAGAAGTCGGGGAGCGGGCCCAGGCGCCGCACCCTGCTGGCGGCGGCGCCGACTCGGCCGCTGGCGCTGGAGCTGGGAGGGTTCTACGAGCCGAGCGCGCCGGGCAGCATGGCCGTACTGCTCCTGACCTGGAGGCTGGACGCCGGGGTGCGTCTCTCGGCGGGGGCGCTCCTGGCCGGGGCGAAGTACCCCGGGGCGATGCTCAAGGCCTCCTGGATGCCGTTCCAGCGGTGGCGCTTCTCACCATACCTGGCCGTGGAGGGGCTCGGCGTGTTCGCCAAGGAGACGCTGCTGGGCGCGGGCGCCGCCGTGGGCCTGGAGTGGGCCATCACCGATCGTCTCAGCCTGGGGGTGGAGGTTCCGGCCATCTGGCTGCTCTCGGCTCCGGCCGACTACAAGACCTCCTATCTCATGCCGGGCCTCGTCCTGGGGTGGGCGCTGTAGCTCGGCCCGAACTCCCCGCTGGTGTCCATTCACGGCCTTTCGCGAGGCGGTGGGCTTCCTCCGGACCGACTTCAAGATGAGTGAGCGGCGTGCCTGCAGGGTGCTGGGCTTCTGCCGAGCCAGCGCCCAGTACGAGTCCCGCCGGGATAGTCCGGAGCAGCTCGTCGCCAAGCTCCGCGAGCTGGCCACGCTGCGGCCGCGGTGGGGCTACCGACGGCTTCACATCATGATCTCCTGGACTGCCTGGGCAACTCCTCGGCAGCGCCAGCCGGAAAGCCCACGGATGCCGATCGGTTACCCGCTAACCGATCGGCATTGGGTCTAGGTCACGCCAACGGGGGAGGGCATGCTTCTGGAAATCCCTCCGAAACCTCGGGGGCTTTCAAGAGGCCGGCACCTCCCGGACCTGCCGTACGCCGTGGTCCCGCGAACCTACCGTACGCCATGGTGTCACAAACCGTTTGCTACGGGGTCACAGACCCATCCTACGCAATGGCGTCTCCGACCACTGGTTCACGAAGGGTACATATGAATGCTACGAGGGGCTGGGCACTGGCGATGTTCCTGGTTGGGTCAGCAGTCGGGTGCGGTGGCGGTGGGGGCGGTGGAGGTGGAGGCGAGTCCCCGCCCCCCACCCGCGAGATCTCGGGCCAGGTGAGCGGGGCCTCGGCCGTCACCGTGTCGCTGGCGATCGCCGGCGGCGCCAGCGTCTCGACCACCACCGACGCTGGCGGCCGCTTCACCTTCGCAGGCCTGGCCGCCGGTTCCTACGTGGTCACCCCCTCGAAGGCGGGGTTCACCTTCACTCCACCCTCCACCAGCGTCAGCGTGTCGAGCGGCAACGTGGCCGGTATCGACTTCGTGGCCACGCCGCCCGCCCATGTCCTCTCCGGCATCGTCACCGGCGCCACCGGGGTCACCATGGCCCTCTCCGGCGCGGGCAGCGCCAGCACCAGCACCGACGCCGGCGGCAACTACTCCTTCTCGGTCCTCGCGGCCGGCAGCTACACCATCACGCCCTCGCAAGACGGCTACGTCTTCACGCCGCCCTACATTCTCGCGGAGATCGCGGAGACCACCATCAGCCTCACCGGCCTCAACTTCGCGGCGCGCGAGGTGGTCTCTCCCACGGTGCTCTCGGTGGCCCCTGCCAATCTCGCAACCGGCGTCTCGCCGACGGGACCGGTCACCGTCACATTCTCAGAGCCGATGGCGGGGGCCAGCTTCACCGCCGCCACCTTCGGCCTCTACCGGGCCAGCGTGGCGGTGGGCGGCAACCTCTTCGTCAGCGGGGCGACGGCGACCTTCACCCCGACCTCCCGGCTGGCGGGCGACGCCGACTACAGCGTCGTGGTCAATGGCGTGAACGACGTGGCCGGCAATCCGCTGGCGCAGGCCTTCAGCTCCACGTTCCACACGGTCGACGACGTGCCGCCCACGGTGACCTCGATCTCGCCGGCCAGCGGCGCGACCGGCGTGGCGGTGGACTCCCGGATCGAGGTGGCCTTCTCCGAGTCCATTGACCCCGCCTCCGCCGGCATCAGCAGCCTGGTCGTGCAGGGCGTGACCGGGACGGTGGCCGCCAGCGGGAACCTGCTCACCTTCACGCCCGACGCGCCGCTCGCCCCCGACACCGCGTACGACGCGTCGCTGACCCCGGTGCGCGACCTGGCCGGGAACCTGCTCGCCGCCGGGCGCACCTGGCGCTTCACCACGGTCGATACCCGGCCGCCGACCATCCTCAGCCGCACCCCAGGCGCCGGCGCCGCGGGGGTGGCCATTGTGACGACGGTTTCTGTGGCCTTCTCCGAGCCCCTCCTGCCAGCCAGCGTCACCGGCAACAGCTTCGCCATCGCCGGGGTGACGTCCACCGTGGCCCTCGCGGGCGCGACGGCTACGCTCACGCCGGCGGCCCCGCTCACCGCCAACACCACCTACACGGTCCTGATCTCGACCGGGGTCACCGACCTGGCCGGCAACGCACTGGCGGCACCCGCGGCCTGGACCTTCCGCACCGTGGACAACATCGCCCCGACCGTGGTCTCGACGGCGCCGCTTGGCGGGGCCACCGGGGTGTCCACCGCCGCCGCCATCGAGGCCACATTCTCCGAGGACGTGGCGCCAGCCACGGTAACGGTCACCTCCTTCACCGTCACGCCGCGGGGGCTGACTACGCCCATCGCTGGGGCCATCTCCGTGGCCGGACCGCTCGTCTCCTTCCAGCCCGTCGGCCAGCTCACCAAGGGTGTCACCTACGACGTCGCCCTCGGCACCGGGGTGACCGATCACTCCCAGAACGCCCTGGCGGCAGAATACGCCTGGGCGTTCTCCACGGTGTCCAACACCTCTCCCGTGGCCCGCGTGGTCGGAGTGCTGGATGCCTCCTTCGGGCAGACGGTGACCCTTGACGGTTCGAGCAGCTCCGACCCCGACGGTGATGCTCTCACCTACTCCTGGTCTCAGACCGGTGGGCCGACGGTTGTGCTCACCGGTGCCACCACTGCGCGCCCGACCTTCACCGCGCCATCATCCGTGACCTCGCTGCGCTTCGCGCTCACGGTCCGCGACCCGCAGGGCGCCACCGGCAGCGCGACCAGCCTGGTGCGGCTCTGGGTGGACGCCAGCCGGGTGGTGCTCGTCGACGGCGTGCGCGGCAACGACGCCGACGACGGCTCCATTGGCAAGCCGGTGATGACCCTGGCGCGGGCCATCGCGCTCGCGGCCCTCAAGGGAACCGGGGCGGGGGTCTACGTCGCGGCCGGGAGCTACGCCGAGTCGCCGTCGATCACCGCCTCCATGGGGCTCTACGGGGGCTTCTTGGCCGAGACCTGGGAGCGGACGATGGGGACGACCACCATCGCTGGGGGTTCGACCGCCCTGCAGATCCGGGCCAGCAACACCACGCTCGACCTCTTCCGCATCACCGCCGCCCCGGCGGCGGCCTTCGGCGGCAGCTCCGTGGCGATCCTGGTGAGCGGCGCCACGGGGGTGAGAATCACCAACAGCACCCTCGTGGCCGGGAACGGCTTCGCGGGCGTTGGAGGCCGCCAGCGCGGCTTCGCTGCTGCCAACGGATCGCCCGGCACCAACGGTACCTCGGGGACCGAGACCACCCGGGTCTGGGACTTTCGCGGGCTGGGCGGCGCGGGCGGAGGCGCGGGGCTGGTAGGCTACTCCGGCGGGAAGGGTGGGGACGGTGGGGGCCGGATGAACGGCAGCAATACCTGGACCTGGGCCGGCCCTGGGAGCCCAGGTTCAAATGGGATCAACTCGGGCACGCCCGGCGGGTTCGGAGGCGCGGGCGGCGGGTCCCTGGGGTCCAACCTCCTTTGCAGCATCGGCACCTCTGGGAGTCCCGGGGGCTGGGGCTCTAACGGCACCGCGGGCGCTGTCGGCACTGCGGGCGTGGTCTTCGGCTCCGTCGTCAGCGCGGGCTACGCCGCGGCCCCCACGGCCGGCACAGGCTCCGTTGGCGGCGACGGCGGGAGCGGCGGGGGCGGCGGCGGAAGCTCGGGTACGACGAACAACCTCATTTATTGCCCGAGCGGCACCGGCAACGGCGGCGGCGGCGGCGGTGGAGGTGGGCGCGGCGGCTCGGGTGGGCCCGGCGGGATGGGAGGCGGAGGCTCCTTCGGCGTCCTGGCCTACGCATCCTCGGTGACCGTCACCGGCTGCACCATCACCACCGGCGCAGGCGGCGTGGGGGGGGGCGGTGCCGTCGGCGGTACCCCGGGCGCCGGGGGGACATGGGGAATCGGGGCGGCGGTCTGGGCCGCCGACCTCGGGGCCGGAGGCAACGGTGGGCAGGGCGGCAACGGCGGTCCCGGAGGCCAGGGCGGCGGCGGCGCAGGCGGCCCCTCCGTGGGCATCGTCTTCAACTCCACCAGCAGCGTCACCCAGTCCGGCAACCTCATCACCCTGGGTGCGTCAGGCACGGCCGGGGCACCGAACGGTCTCGCCGGCGTTCGCCAGGCGATCTACGCGGCGCCCTGACGAGCGAACGCGGGCGGCTCGCCTCTGAGTCGCGAGCCGCCCGGCCGTCCAAGGCAATCCGTCCGGCGGTGCCCGGTTGCCGTCGAGGTCGCGTACGATTCCCGTCGGGTCGTGTAATCAGGACCCGGTCGTGAACCCGTTGCGCTGAAGAGAAGAAAGCCCCCAGACCTCGGGGGCTTTCAAGTGGAGGCGCCGGGAATCGAAACTTACTGTGGGTGAACATCCAACCGCGCGACGGGGCACGACTTTCGGCGGAAACGCGTTCACTGGCGGTGGGTTGGGGTTCCTGGCGTCGTCCACGGTAGGCGACGCGAGTCCACGTCGGACGACCTGGGGATTGGAGACATTCTGGAGACGGTCGCTACCGTTGACCGTCCGACAAGAGACCTTCCAGCTGCCCGATGAGGGGCGGGAGGTCCTTCGCCACGATGTCCAGGAGGATGTCGATGTCCACGTCGAAGTAGGCGTGGGCGAGCCGGTTGCGGAGTCCGCTCATGGACAGCCAGCGGATCTCCGGGTGGGCCGCCTGGTAGCCCGGCGAGACTTTGCCGGCCGCTTCGCCGACGATCTCGAGGAGCCTGGCCAGGGCCAACTGCGCCAGTTCGTCGGCCGCGATCTCTGGGCGAGACTTCCCGGCGACCAGACTCACCGCCTTGCGGGCGGCGTCGAGCATGTGTCGCAGCCGGACCGCGTCGTCATGCCGCGACATACTGGTTCACGGCCTCTGCGAGCACCTGGTCGCGGAAGTAGCGGGAGAGGAAGCCGGGCGTGTTGAGGTCGACCTTGCGGCCGAGGAGGCCGGTCAACTCCCGCTCCATGTCGAAGAACGCCAGGCCCGGGATGTGGCCCGGCTCGAACTCGACCAGCACGTCCACGTCGCTAGCCGGCGCGAAGTCGTCGCGCAGCACAGACCCGAAGAGCGCCAACCTGCGGACGTGGTGGCGCCTGCAGTAGTCGGCGAGGACCTTGCGGTCGATGGAGATCTGGACGGCCACGGCTGCACTGTAGCCGAGTCCCAGCGATCAGTCGCGCGGGACTCGGACGCCCTACCGGCGGCGCCAGCGGTCGACGAGGCGGGCACGGACGGCCGTCCAGTCCTCGGTGGCGACCGAACCCGAACGTACCTCTCGAGCACGCTGCTCCAGCTCCGCGACCCAGGCCTCGGCGGCGTCGGTGTCGGCGCTGTCGTCGAGGCTCACCAGCAGTTCGTGAGCGATCTTGGCGCGCTCTCGTACGGGGAGGGCAAGAGCGGTGGACAGCAGATCGGCGGCTTCGGGTGCCATGTAGGAAAGTATAGCCGTACCGGGCTGACTTCGCAGGGCGTCAAGGTGTCCTGGGGACCGTGGCGAGCTGCTTGAAGAGCCTACTCTCCGCAACGGAACTCAATCGTTCGGGCCATCGTGCGCACGGTCTTCCCCGTGATCTTGAGCGCGGCGGTCACGGTAACGAATTCGCAACCGGTTCCGTTCAGGAGGAGGGGCGCTGAGACTGCGTGCTTCTCCGTGAAGAGAGAACGAAGGGGGATAGTCCTCTCGGCCAAAGTGGTCTTTGGGGTGCGAGCCGCAATCACGAGTTCACCCTTGGCCCCCGAGAGAAACGAGGGACCATCGACCTGCACCACGATCAGTGTGGCTTCGGTTGGTCCAGCCACGCCACCTTCGCCGATTATGACGTTCCAAAGAGCGACCTCACCGGACAGCAGGTCCTCCTGGCCGAAGCGGCCCAATTCCTGGTACCAAGGGTAGGCGTGTATCGCTCGGATCGTGTACTCGGTTGCGGGTTGGAGCGAGGGCTCGGGAGCCGAGCGCACGGGCTCCTCCGCTCTCGCGCAACGGTCGAAACCTACGATGTTCACGACGACGGCAAGCAGGAGCCAGCCTGAGGCGCGACCGTATGGTGTCCTTGAAGTTGTACGCACGCACCGTGACGGAAGCATGGGGCTTTCACTTTCCTGCTGGCGGCAGCGGCATCGTGTAGTTGCCTGGCGGCTGGCTCTGGACCTGCTCGGGCAGCATATTGAGGCGGTCTTCAGGGATCCGCGCCTTCGGTGTATAGCCGGCAACACGCCACACCTTGCCTGGCTCCATCCGGAGGGTCACGTCCTCAACTCCCTCGCCACCGTCAGTGATGGTGACGAAGCGGAGCATCACGAGGACGCCGTCCGCGGATGATCCTGATGCGGGATACAGCCAGACCAGGGGCTTCCTGCTCGAAACGGGCCCGTGGATCTTCGCGGTCATCTGAAAGGCGCGGTCGAAGTCATCCCGAGTCACCGAGGCGCGTAGCTGCGTCGAGGCGCCGTCCCAGGCTTCCTTGAACTTCTTCGCGTCCACCTTGGTGACGAAGGCGAGGGCCGACGCCATCGTGCTGGCTTCAACGGCCTTGTTGCGGTTGCTGGGCCGTGCCGTAGTCGTGAAATGCGGCAATATGACTTCACGGATAGAGGCCTCGCCCTTGCCCCAGGTCTGCGGCCCCGTTCTCGTCCACTTGATCGTGAACAGACGGCTACGGCCACCGGGGCTGCCTGCAACGGCTGAGACGGCCACGTCGTTGATGGCATTCGTGACGCCCCACACCCGGAACGCCTCAAAGACGCGCTGGCCCCGCGCGCTCTCCAGTTCGCGGCCTGCTGCCGAGGCCAATGCCTCCGAATCCGTCCCGCTCCAGTAGGCGACGTTGAGCGGGCCTTCGGTGCCGTCCTTGTTTGGAGGACGGGAGAGTTCCAGCAAGGGCACTGCGTCGCCGCTCTGGAGCGCCAGCAACGTGAGACCGGGCGGCGCCTGATCCGGAGCGGCGAGCATCATGAGTAGAAGCAGTAACGCTTTGGTCATTGAACTACCTGTTGTTCGCTCTACCTACCGCGGTTCGGGAATCATCCCACGAAGTCGAAACGACTGGTACCAAAAGTACGAGTGGCAGCTGGACCCTCCTACTGAGTCGCGGATCGAGGCTCCTGGTCCACGTGGACCAGAACGGGAAATTTGAGCCTCCTGGTCCACGTGGACCAGGACGGGGATTTTGAGCCTTCTGGTCCACGTGGACCAGGACGGTGATTCGGGCCCTCTGGTCCACGTGGACCAGGGCAGCTTTCTCCGACTTTGGACCGCGTGAGGGGTGTCAGTTCGCCTGTCCTGTCACGAGGACAGGATTGGGAACGACCCGGCTGACAGGGTTGAGCACGGGGCTCGCCTCGCAACTGTTCGATACGCGAGGCGTGTTCGCTCCGCCCGCCCTCCGCCATCGGCGCGAGGAGAGGGGTGCCATCTGCCCGACCCCTCTCCCCCTGAGACCTGGGGAAAGGGGTCGGGCAGTTGGCACCATGGGAGAGATGGCGGAGGGCGGGAGGAGTTCGGAGGTCATTGAAGAGGAGGAGGAGGCCAAACCCATTTGGGTTGAGTCTGTTTCAGTTTTGAAGAGGTGAAGAGGAAGAAGCGAAAGAGGCTGAGCGAAGTGGCGGCGGAATTCGAAGGAGCGAGGGCAGGTCGTCGGACGGGTAGCCGGAAAGCGGCGGAGAGCAGCGAGAGGGGGAAGCGGTCCATTTGGGTCGTTGCGACGGATAGGCATTAGGAAGAAGAATGACATACGAACGACTCGCAAGACAAGGATACCCCCCGATGCCAGCGCCGACGACCACCGAGAAGCTGATGCAGACCTTCCGCATGCCGCGCGACCTGGTCACCTTCATCAGGTCCGAGGCGACTCGGAACGGCCAGGACCTCACGGCCTACGTGACGCACATCCTCGACGGCCTCCGGACCTGGTTCGGCCTCCCGGCCGCGGCGACGGTCCTCCTGGAGGCCGACCGCGAGGCGCTCGGCATGCAGCGGCACGTCTACCTCCTCCACCTCCTGTTCCAGCGCAGCTTGGAGCTCCGGGAGAAGGGGCCGGGCTTCGACGCGCCCAGCACGGGGCGGCGGAAGAGGTAACGGCCGGGAGCGGCCGCGAGGCGGAGGCAGGTCATGGCAGGGCGCGCGGAACAGGGGACCTTCGACTGGACGCCGACCAAGGCGCCAGCGACGAGCCCGGCGCAGCGCCCAGTGCTCGGGCCGGCCGACCGCCACCGCTGGCTCACCGCCGACGAGGCGACGGCCTACCTGGGCCTCCCGACCCGCAAGGCGCTCTATGCCGCGGTCGCTCGCGGCCAGGTCCCGGCGCACCGGCTGGGGCGTCGCCGCCTCCGGTTCAAACTCGACGAGCTCGAGAGTCTGCTCGGCCAGGTGCACGAGGCCGGCGGTGTCCGTTAGGATCTCCACCCGGAAGCCGTGCCCCGTCGCGAGGAAGGACTCGCGATGGTGAAACTGAGGCCCTACGTGGTGGCCGTGAACCACGTCTCGGAGTGCCCGCGCCAGGTGGCCGGGCAGGGTGGCCGCAAGCAGGGCCGCCGGCACTGTGCCCCCGGGTGCGAACGCATCACCGACGGGTGGGAAGTGGACCTGGCGTTGCGACTGCCGGACGGGAAGCTGATCCGCGAACGGGTGAAGGCGCCCGTGAGCGGGAAGAGCGCCGCGCTCCGGTGGGCACAGGACCGGGAGGCCGTCATCCTGGCGCAGCGCGACAGGCGGCCGAAGGAGGAGAAGCAGGCTCCGACGCTCTCGGAGTTCAAGCCCCGCTTCGTCGAGGGGCACGTAAAGGCCAACCGGCTCAAGCCCTCCAGCGCGGAGGCCTACGAGTCGCTGTTCCGCACCCACCTCATCCCGGCGTTCGGAAAGCTCCGGCTCGACGCGCTCGGGGACGAGCGGGTGCAGCGCTTCAAGGGTGAGCTGGTCGGGGATGGGATGGGGAGCAAGTCGATCAACAACATCCTCACCGCTCTGTCGGTGATGCTGAAGCGCGCCTTGGACTGGAACGTCATCGCGGCGATGCCTTGCCGCATCCGGCTCCTCAAGACGGAGCGGACCGAGGTCGCCTTCTACGACTTCGGCGACTACCACCGGCTGCTCGACGCCGCCGGTCAGCTCGATCCCCGCATCGAGCTGCTGGTGCTCCTCGGCGGCGACGCCGGCCTGCGTCGGGGCGAGGCCATCGCCCTGGAGTGGACCGACGTGGACCTGGGGCGACTCTCGCTGCACGTCCAGCGCAGCGAGTGGCGCGGCCAGGTCACCGTGCCGAAGGGGGGGCGCTCACGCCGGCTCCGGCTCACCGAGCAGCTGGCCGAAGCGCTGCAGGCCCACCGCCACCTGAAGGGCCCCCGGGTCCTCTACTGCGATGACGGGACCACGCCGACCAACAAGATCATCCGCATGTGGATGGAGAAGGCGCAGCGCCGGGCCGTGCTGCCGGCGAACGGTGGCTTCCACATCCTGCGCCACACCTTCTGCTCGCACCTGGCGATGCAGGGGGCGTCGCCCAAGGCGATCCAGGAGCTGGCCGGTCACCAGGACCTCACCACCACGCAGCGCTACATGCACCTGTCTCCGGCCCACAAGGACGCCGCTATCCGGCTCCTCGACCGGCGGCCGGCAGAGGACGGTCCCGTTGGAGACCTGATGGAGACGACCCCACCCGGCCTGACGAAGCCGAGTGAGGTCGAGTAGTTACAGAGTGGAGGCGCCGGGAATCGAACCCGGGTCCGAAAGATTTCCAACTGTTGGTCCTACGCGCGTGTCCCGGAGATTTTACGTGAGTGGCTGCCTCCGGGCCTGCCACCCCTCACGTTCTCACCCTTTGATCTCGACCCGGGCAAGGCGGTTCGCCTCCTGCCCAGGTCCAGCCGGTGCTGTCGTCCTGGTCCGCTACCCGGCGATCACGGGAGGACGTCGTGGCCTATCTCTAGGCCGCGAGAGCCATGGGCTCGTTCGCGTTTCTGCGTGGTCTGCTTTTTACGAGGCCTGCTGACCAACCTCGGCGCGCACCAATCGTCTTCCATCCTCCGTCGAAGCCAGTTCGCCCCCATACAGGTGAACTGGTGCAGTCCATACCAACATACTGCCGGGAAGGACATGGTCAAGCCGACACCCCCCTCCGGAGGGGCGGCGAGATGCGGGAGCGGGCCGGGTACCGCTTCAGCGCGCCAGGTAGGGCGCCAGCCAGGCCAGCGCCCGCTCGACCGCCTCGGGGAGGGCCGCCTCGGCCTCGGCCGAGAGCCGCTCCACGAAGGAGAAGTCCTTGCCGCCCACCGTGACCAGCAGCCCCTGCGGCGCCTTCCCGTAGCTGGTCCGGGCCAGCCCGAGGATCTCCTCCGGCGTCAGCGCGTGGAGCAGCGCCGCCCGCGGCGCACGAGACGTGACCTGGTTGGCGTGGACCTCTCCCGGCGCGCCGGAGACGGCCGCGTCGAGGAAGACCACCGCGTCGGCCCGGGCCGTCTGCTCGGCGTGCTCAGGCAGCAACTGCACCGCCTCGACGAGAGCGAGCGAGCCGGGCGGGAGGCGGGCCGCCAGCGCCCGGCCGAGCGCCAGTCCGACGCCGTCGTCACCGCGGGAGCCGTTTCCGAGCGAGAGCAGCAGGATCACGTGTCACCTCGAGCGGCGCCGGTCGCCGTCCCCGCGCCGGCGAGCGTCACCGCAGTCCGGCATCCTAGCAGCCGCGCCGCCGAAGCTGGAGTGACGCAGGTCAACGCCACGTCCCGGGGCGCGCGTAGACCTGAACCAGCGCCACCTCGTCGAGGTAGAGGCCGCTGACGACCCTTGTGGAACCGAGCGCGCTCCAGGCGGCGTAGGCCTCGTCGCGCGCCCCGCCGCGGGCCACCACCGCGAGGTCGGCCTCGGCCAGTGACCTGGCGTCGAGCAGCCCGGCCGGCAGCAGCCCGGCCTTCCGGTAGCGCTCCAGCGCGAAGGGTGCGACGCCGATCCAGGCGACCCGGCTCCCCGGCGCGGCGTGGAGCGCCACCTCGGCCAGCACCTGTCGCACCCCCTCGCCGCCGTCCTGCCGCGGCCACTCGCGCCAGGCGGCCCCGGTGGCGCCGCCGAGCGGCTCGCCCCAGGCCGAGGCGCCGTTCGGGAAGGTGAGGACCGTGGCCCGCAGCCCCGGATAGAGCAGGGCGATGGCGAGCAGGCCGGTGAGGGCGTGACGCCGCGCCGGCCAGCAGAACCCGGCCAGCGCCACCAGCGCGCGGGCGCCGAGCAGCGAAAGCGGCGCCACCGCCTGGACCACCGGCGCCAGCCCGGGGAGGCGTGGCGAGAGCCCGGCGGCGGCCAGCAGGAGCGGCGCGGTGGCGGCCAGCAGCCAGGCCATCTCCAGCCGCGAGATCGCCCCCTCGCCTCGGCGCAGCGAGTCGACCAGCCGGAGCGCGGCGTGGCCGACACCGAGCGCGAAGAGGGCGAGCGTCGGGGCCGGCAGCGCGGCGAGCAGCAGCAGCGCCGGGTTGAGCGCGGTGGCGGGCTGCCCCCAGCCGAACGCCGCCAGCAGCGCTCCGCCGCCGCGCAGCGGGGCGCTCCACCAGGCCGGCCAGCAGGCCAGCAGCGCGGACGGGACCAGCACCATCCCCGCGGCGATGGCGGTCGGGACGCGCCGCAGCCGCAGCGCCCACTCCCGCTCGGCGTCGGTGGCGGTCCGGCCGGCGCGCGCCAGCCAGCGCAGGTGAAAGCGTCCCAGCCCCCAGTGGGCCACCAGCAGCAGCCAGAGCGAGGCCAGGTCGGGGCGGACCGCGGCGGCGGCGGCGCAGGTGAGGCCGCAGACCAGCCCGGCCCGGGTGCGGCGCAGCCGGGTCGGCGCCGCCAGGGCGCGGCCGAACCCCTGGACCGCCAGCAGCCAGAGCAGCGCGCCGAGCAGGTCGGGCGTGGCCAGCGGACCGAGCGCCAGCGCGCGCGGCGTGAACCAGAGGAGCGCCGGGGCGAGCAGCGCCGCCGCCGGTCCGCCCATGGCGAAGGCTCCGGCTGCCAGCGCCGCCGAGAGCAGCCCGGCCACCAGCGCCGAACCGAGCCGCAGGCCGCGGATGGGGCCGAG